>NZ_UGOD01000001.1:2058750-2377500 GCF_900461525.1 Legionella busanensis
GGCAAAAAGTACTGCTACTCTTTTTAGAACATATCCCTTTTACACTACATGATTGGCTGTTATCCATAAAAAAAGAAAGCCTATTATCAGGAACGCTATTTCAGGAAATTGACAACGCTCTTACTTCTATTTTTTCCTTTATTAATAAACAAGGTATGCAGCATTTTGATGCCCATTTTAAAAATATTCTAACCGATGGCCAGCAAGTTTATCTATCTGATTTTGGTTTAGCGATAAGTGATCAATTTAAACTTTCTGAATCAGAAAAAACATACTTTAAGCAACATCAAACTTATGATCAAACATATAAAGCTTTTTTCCTAATTTATTGGTTAATTGAATATCTCCTAAAACCTGAATTAAATTCAAATAAAGATTTTTCTATTCTTTTGCAAGAATTTACTCAGAAAAATACAACTGACCTACCAACCTATCTAAAAATGTTTGAACATTATTTACCAATTGCCTTGCGCATGGATAAATTTTATCAAAAATTAAAAGCAAACTTAGGAAGTACTCCATATCCTTTAAATGATGATTAAAGCACCCGCGTAAGACTAATAATGAGCAAGCCCAACACAATATTTGAAAAATTATTGACTATTTTAATCGAAAAATGTAATATCTATTCAATTTAAAACCGGCACATAGCAATGCATACAATTCTATTACATCATTTGCCAATGCAACTTGCAGCAATCATTGTCGGTATTTCTTATGCATTAAATGCACATCGTCCTTTCAAACGTTTTCTCTTAGCTGTTTAGCTACGCTCAATTTCTATTAATTTTATTCTGTCTTCAGGCTGACTGAAGTTTTTATCTATTTTTTGAGCGTAATTATGAATACTCTAAATTTTTTTCATGAATTGTACTCTTGGTTTAATGCGATAGCTAATAAGGAAATTGCTATTTCCAAAGATGCTATAGATTATTTTTTTGACCCCTATTTTAATATGACAGTTAATGGACAAATTGTAGTTAATTCAAGCCAAGAGCTCTCTAATCATTTCCAGCAAATTATCCAAAACACAGATAACATTGAGTTAATAATGCCTTTCGATGACTTTATTACTGCACAAGCAAAAGTAATTTTACGTTATCGAATAAAGCAAAAAAATAAGCAATTAATTACGCATGTTATTGGAATTTATACCCTAGCACCAGATAGAAGAGCCCAATCAAAATGGGAACTTAATTATACCCTTCCGGAAGAGGGAGTAAAATCATGAAAACGTTTGATTACATTATTATTGGGGGTGGAACAGCAGGTTGCGTTTTAGCCAATCGTTTATCAAAAAACCCTAATCATTCTGTACTTTTACTTGAAGCAGGACATAACTCAAGCCATATTTTCTCCCAACTTCCTGTTGGTCAAGCAAAAGTAGTGGGCAATCCTAATTGGGATTGGCAATTTCTTGCCGAGCCTGATCTTTCATGTGCAAATCGACAAATGCGCTGGCCTGCTGGCAAGTGCTTAGGTGGTAGTAGTTCAATTAACGGTATGGTTTATGTCCGTGGGCATAAATTAGATTATGATCATTGGCATTCTCTTGGTAATCAAGGTTGGGCTTATGAAGAAGTTTTGCCATTTTTTAAAAAGATGGAATTGTTTGCTTATGGTGATTTAAATTATCGTGGTGATTGTGGTCCTCTAAAGGTCCGAGAAATTATCAAACCTCATCCTTTAACTCAGGTATTTATTGCAGCAGCCCAAGAGTTAAAAATTCCTTTTAATCCAGATTATAATAGCCGCGAACAAGAAGGGGTTGGGATTTGCCAGACTAATCAGACTAAACGCATCCGACATAGCACTGCTGCTGCTTACTTAAAGCCTGCTCGACATCGTAAAAATTTAATTGTTTTAACAAAAGCGTTTGTTCATAAAATTCATTTATTAAATCAGCGAGCTTATCGTGTAAGCGTCCAATTAAGCCATGGTTTAGAAGATTTTTTTGCAACTAAGGAAATAATACTTTGTGCTGGAAGCATTCAATCTCCTAAAATATTATTACAATCGGGAATTGGCTCGCCAGAGGAGCTTCACTCTTCTTGTATTCATGCATTACCCGGGGTAGGAAAAAATTTACAAGAACATCCAAATACCTGGATTAGTGCATTTGTAAATACATCTACTTATAATACTGATCTCCATATTTGGCGTGCAACAAAACATTTAAGACAATGGCTTATAAAAGGCGGCGGTGCTATAGCAACCCCTATTGCGCATGCTATTTGTTTTATCAAAACAGCTCTAGGCATTCAGCAACCTGATATCCAAATTCATTTTACCCCCTTTTCTTATGAGTTTGATAATGGCAAATTGTCTTTGACAAAGCGGCCAGCTATTGTACTTACGCCTAATATTTGTCGCCCTGTAACCCGAGGATCAATTACGCTATCGAGTGCTGATCCTACATCGCCTCCTCTCATTAATTATCAAGCTTTAGCTGAAGAGAAAGATGTAGAAACGTTAGTTGCAGGATGCCGCATTGCACGTAAAATTATTAATACGTCAGCGTTTAAACCTTATCTTGTCGCGGAGCGTTTTCCTGGAAAAGATGTTGATGATGTTCAGCTGATAGATTATATCCGTCATCACTCCTCTTTAGGTTACCACCCTGCTGGAACATGTAAGATGGGTTGTGATCCTATGGCAGTAGTGGATGCTTCACTTAAAATACATGGTTTAATGGGGCTGCGCGTTGCGGACGCCTCTATTATGCCTGTAATTACGAGTGGGAATACAAACGCGCCTACTATCATGATCGCAGAAAAAGCTGCCTATTTAATTTTACAGGAGCACTCTAAATAATCGCAAACTACCCTTATAAATTTGCTTAAAATTTGCAAGGGTAGAAAATTAATAGCTGTTTAAAATATAATGAATCTCTATTAGACCGCTTTCCATTTTGGAAAGAGTTTATTTAAAAGGATTAAGGGCGTTTGTCGTTTTTTCTACTTGCTGACAATCCTTTGGTTTATTTATTTTTAATGACCAAATACTAAATTTTGGAAAAATATTTGTAATTTCTTCATGTAATTGTATTTTTTTATCATGTATTTTTTTTCTATCAATCATCGCTTCTTTTGCAGTTTGAACCCGCTGCTGATCATCTTCTTTTTCCGGTAAGAGAATAGGTAACCTGCTCACAATATCAAAATAATTTTTAAGGGCTTTGGGTGACTGACTGTGTTTGATATATTCATCAGCTATTAGTGAATAAGCCCAGTAATCTATAAAACTAAAACTTAAATTATCTTTATTGTCGTTAAGCATGCTATATACCTTAGTAAAATCACCATGTTTAGCATAGGCAAGCATCCGTTCTGGTATTGATAATTGCTGAGATAAGTTAACTAATTCTCGTGTATTAATACTAACATCACTAATAACAGGTTCTAAACTTAATTTTGCTGCGCAAATATTTAAAGCTCGAATGTTTGCTGGTGAGAAATAAGCGTGTGTAAAGTTAAAAAAATTGGTTAAATCAACTGGTTTTCCGGCCTGTAAATTAGCAAATAACTCATTTGTGTATTTGCCTGTATCATGTTTAATTACACTCCCAATTTTAAATTGCCAATTATCTTGCTCATCTTTAAAAAAGAGAATATTTTCATAACCCATGGCATCTAAAATAATATTAGTTTTTTTATAGAAATCTCGATAATGATTTAAAAACTCAGCCATCACTTGTCTGAGCTCAAGATCATTATCTAAGCGCTGCAAAATTGCGCCAATTCGTCTATCAAACAATGCATAATCATTTAAATTAAAATCAATTTCATCTGTTGGATGAATAAGATATTCGCTTATCTTCTCAAAAAAATCCTGCTTATGTTCTATTAAATATGGATCCAGCTCTGATGGCTCTATTTTAAAATCAAACTTTATTTTTGCTGTAAAACACTTTTCGTAGGGGACAATGGATAGTGCTGCAATTTGAGCTTTTTTCCCTGGCAGTTGTACTAAAAACGTAAAGTGTTTTTCCCTAATACATCTTTGTTTTCCTTCCTTATCAAAACAGGCATATAAAACAGTATATTTTTCCTCTAACTTTGCTAGTTCTTCCGGAGCTGGATTCTGTTTCATTAATTTAATAACAAAAGGTGCATTTGGGAAACGATATAATATGTGAGTTCCACCTTCAGCGATTCGCTCAGCTTTTGTTAAATCAATTGCACCTGCTGCAGTTGTTGGGATTAAATTAAGCTCGAAAGCTGTACTTAGCGTAGTTATATTAGAGCTTGTACTTTCTAATTCTGGCGTTTCATACATAATACAAATTACTTGAATTTAACCAAAGTGTATTTTAGAACGAACAAAATTGAAAATTATTAGAATAAAGCTTAATTTTACAAATTTTTTGCAGTTTCTTTTAAATCAAATAACTAAAGCTGTTCATCTAATACTAATTTTATCTAACTAAACAAAGCTATAATTATTAATCTCTTCTTTCGATTGTTCCTGTGGCGTTATTGTAGGAGTAAGCAACGTTTTAATAAGCATTTCTGTCTGTTTTTTATTGACTGCTTCTGTATAGCCGCCTTCAAGGCTAACATAAACAAAGGGAATTTTATACTTATTAATAACTTCTCTTAACTGCTTATAAAAATGCTCAAAATCGCCATCATTAAATCTTTGTTCCTTAATTTCTTGGTCATAAATATTTCTATATTCAAATTCTTTAGTTGTTTTATTTATTCCACGATAAATATCTTTAGAACACCCTGCTTTTTCTTTACCATGTGAATCCCAACCAAGTACTAAATAGATAGCAGTATCCCTAGGATTATTTTGACAAGCCTGCTCAATTTGAGTTAATAAATCTTCCATAATAGGATGTAAATCACGAGAGTTTTCTCTGACATAATTTGGGTCATCTAGCTGAAGCGGCAGATAGATGTACTGTTCATTTATCACTTTATCATATTTTACATTACCACTAGCAGAATAAGGGTAAACACGAGAATCATAACTATCTAGATGAAGAATGGTACGCGATTTAGAAAAATTACTGGTGCTTAAGGTATTGCGCAGACCATCATCTTCATTAACATCTAGGCCACAAATCACATTATTAACGTGTCCAAAATAATGAATAAGTACTGCAACTTTATTAAAAATACAAAAACCGGCTGCTTTTTCACGATATGCGTGATGAGTAGGCAAACCTATCCCAAATATCATATTATGATGTTGTTTAAAGCCTTCTATGGTTGTGGCAATATCTTTAATTAATACTTTAAACGTTTGATTATTAATATGAATATCAGTATCTTCTTCATCTGAATCTTCATCAGAATTAACACATTTATCTATTATAGATTTAATATAGTCTGCACTGTGAGTAGCTAGTAATGCTCTCTTTATGGGGTCATTTGGATCAATCTCATCAAATAAATTTTTGGCTCTAGAATTATGTTCAGTGATACTTGCAAACAAACCTTTCCAATTTTTTAACATTGCATCACTCGTAGGTTTTAAAGTGAAATTATGTCTTTTAACTACATCAATGATTTTACTTATCCGCTGCTGTTGATCTTGTGTTTTTTTCTCAGCGGCTGCACACATACCACGATATGTAACAAAATCAGTATCACTAGGGATTTGTACAATACTGGATAGTTGCAGGTTTTCCACTTCCATACTGGATTCATCATCTTCTTTTTTTAAATTTTGTTTAGGGATTTCTGGAGTAGACAATGCTACTGCAGCCTCTGTTTGTTGATGTTCAATATCTTTATTAGCCTTTGCATGGATTTTTTTCACTGAAAAAAATCCTATAGAATCATTTACCTTTAAAGAGCGCTTACTTTGCGCCGTTGTTTTTTTTACTATTGACTCTTCAGGATATTGAGTATTAGCGGTTGATTTTGACTCAGTTTCAAGATGCATAGCACCAGTTTCTCGACGTTTGGTTCGGGTTGCTTCCCGCTTATTCTTCTTATTTTTAACGCTTGGTTCCCTAGTTTTCAACTTTTTAGGTTTTTTCTCATCTTGATTAGATAGGAGCTCATTTTCTTCTTGTAAATTAAGAGAAGCAGAAGTAACGTGCTTCCTTTTTTTTACTTTCTTTTCCTCTACCTCTTCTGTAGTTGGCTTAGGCATGCGCCTTGTATTATATATTCTCTTCTTCTCATCTTTTCCCATAGCTCCTAACCTTTATTAACCAATAATATGTTTACATTTTATACAATTAATAGTAGTACAATATTAACTTCAACTGATCGATAAATTTTTTAAAGATTAAGCAAGAAAAAGCGCTGCTTAAGAATTAAGTAAATATCCCTTTACTTTAAAGCCACTAAAAAGCCTCTTTGGTAGCATTCCTATAACAGCAGAATATAGGTAGGAAATAGCAATAAATTTTGGTGAAAGATTTTATCATAACTAAATTAACTAGTTGGATCTACTCTTAAATTTAGGTCATTTTCTGTATGATTTGTTCTATTATCACTATTTTATAGTTTTAATTCTGATTTTATTATATTAAAGTGACCGTTGTTATTTTTGTTATGACTGAAATAAATACTTAGTTTCCCAGATATTTATGTGATACTAGATTTAATAATGCTGTTAGCCACTTTTTGCCCACCACTTAGATAAACATATTGGCTATGCTAATTTTAGGATTAAATGTAGCTGATCTAACTAAAGATGTTGAAGCCATCTTAAGCCCAGACTCATCTCGACTTACTATGTGACTAAGCTAGTTAAATAAGCTGTGTAATAGCTAAAAATTCAACAACTCAAGGAATTTAAAGATTATTAAGTTACGTGCCCATTCAGATATAACCCCCCTATTTGTTTAAATTTATTACAAAATGGTTATTATTTAATATTTTATTAAGCCTACTATGGTATTATGAGCTCATATTGAAATTTATTAAATCTAATAATGATTGAAGTAAATATTTGGTTTCCTAGTACGCACATATTCGGTAGAAGAGTCAAAAATGCACTTGGTTCTTTCTTCGCGGGTCCTTTAAATGAAAATGCAGGCCATGTTAACTTCAAAATGGATATCCTTGAAGGAAGCAATGAATTTTCAAAGGTACAAAATAGCGAAGGGCAGTGGATTTATGAAAAGAGCTTTGCTCGTGTAGGTGAAAAAAATGAAGGTAAAGCTGCTGAGATTACTCCTAACGGCGGCACTCATAAACAAAGGACAATTAAACTTGAGCACCGTCAAGTTAAAAAAGTACGAGTGAATGTGGTACACCATAGTTTTTGGCCTGGACCAAAACCTTCTGTAAGTTCTGTTGTTAAAGATGTTTTGCACTTAATGGGCCTAAGTCGACCATCAAAAGGGGTAGCTTCTGAGGTTAGTAGACATGACATAGATATGAACAGAGAAAACAATAAAAAGGGCGCTAACATCATAGAACGTCGAATCGATACTACTTACACTGATTCAGTTATAGAAGAACAAAAACGCCTTAAGGTTCTGCTTGTAAAAGCGTTAATTTTGAAAAAACAGGAACTAGTAGCCGAACATGGGAAACAAGTAAACGCAATTAAATCAGAAAGAGAAAACCTTGCACAGCAGGTAACAACTGAAAAAGGACTAAAAAGCCCTTCTTTTAGCCCTAATCTATTTATAAAAACTGAACAAGCAAAACCAATTTCAGTAAAACAAAAAATTTCCTATTTTGAAACTCAAACCGCCACACTTCCTAAGAAACAAAAGGAAAACGAGCGTATAGAGCTTGAAAGAAAGTTAGATGCAGAGCTTAAGCAACTAAATACTAAATTTGCTAAACAAATTGCAGAATATGACAAAGAAATAAAACAGATTCAATCTACAATAAGTCCCCATGACCGCGCTATCTTACAGGAGTTAGATATAAATCGAGCCCAAGGACAAATAAGAATAGATGCTAATTCATTAATGAGCGAATACGAACTAAGGAAAGCACTTCTAGAAGAAGCTAAGCTCAATCAGGAAATAGCTACCTTTCAGCAAAGATTAAAGGAAATTTCCTTTAGTGGAAACAATCTAGATAAAAGTAAAAAGCAGCAAATAGAAAGTATCAATTTTAATATTGAGACAACGACAGTTAACCTCCTAACGGTACAAGAACGCCTTGAAGCTATTAAAAGGAATTTAAAAGGAAGTATTTTACTGCAGTCTATCGATGATATACGAAAAAAATATAGGCAATACTATGAAGATAGTGATAGAGAAATGAATTATCACTTAAGTTCAAATATAACAAATGGTTGCCATTCTGATACACCGATAATGTTACCCACCAAAGAAACTAACCAGCGTTTTTGTCTTGATGAGGCACGAGTACTTGAGGAAGTTACGCGCGAACGTACAAAAAACTACAGTTTTATTACCAATAATTGTGTAAGTAGTGCCAAACGCTGTCTTATAGCTGGCCTTACTGACGAAGTAAGAGAAGCACTTAAAAAACATGCAAACTTTAATGAGACAGATTTTGAGGTAAGCACCAGTCAAGTAGAAACACTTGCATCATTTCAAGCTTGGTTATTCCGGCTAAATGAGGGCTTACGTCATCTAAATTCACTACCAATGAATTATAATCCAGAAGTAGCATTAATTGCATCAAGCACTTGTTAAGTTATTTGCCTAGCTAATTTTAAAGAATTAACGATTATTAGCCAGTCAAATGGATAAATTATGCCGGGGACGGCGTTTGGCAAGATGACAGAGATGAAAAGAACGATAATGCAAGCCCCTTTACATTAAGATCTTAAACTTTTTATTAACTTAGTTTTAATTGCTAATTCTTTATGCTTAACCTTATATTCATTTATTTTTCACCTACTTTAACTCAACAATCATTTCATCCCTTTAGGCCAGACTTTAAAATTTAAAATTAATCATGTCTCATATTCAATCTTTCCTATTTTAAAAAATTAATATAAATTAAGGCCAGCCTACATAGGCTTTTAATTATAAATATATAAATTTAATTCAAAGAATTAAGGATGACTCACAATGAAAGGACTACTACAAAAGTGTAGGGTACTCATTTTATTAAATGCTTTTCCCTGCTTTCTCTTTGCTGCAGAACCAAATGCTGTTTATTTAACCTGGCAATCTGATCCACATACAACGATGACAATCAATTGGATTACCAAAACTAACGACAATAATGATGCTTTACAATACCGTCCTTCTGCAACTGCAGCCTGGATTCCTGTTAATGGTAATCATAATGTTTTACCTGTTGATAAAAGTTATCAAGTACACCGCGTAAGTTTAAATGGATTAAAACCCGGTGCAATTTATGAATTTTCATTAAAAACAGATAATAATCAAATTTATACCTTTAAAACCATGTCAGAAACCTTTGATAAACCTGTTCGCTTTGTCCTAGGAGGTGACACATATGGTGATGATAATCGTGATGAAAATTTTGCTGCTATGAATACTCGTGCTGCGAGTTATGATCCTTTATGTGCTTTTCTCGGCGGTGATTTATCTTATGCAGGCAATCTAAAATCTGAGTTTAAATATTGGATTAAATGGTTCAATATTTGGTGGAAAACAATGCGCGGACCTAATGCACGGTTAATCCCTATTATCCCTGCTATTGGCAACCATGAAGTAGAAGGTGGCGAAGGCCAGCCCGTTAATAAACTTGTTTATTATAACTTTTTCCCTACA
Organism: Legionella busanensis; assembly: GCF_900461525.1. Taxonomy (NCBI): domain Bacteria; kingdom Pseudomonadati; phylum Pseudomonadota; class Gammaproteobacteria; order Legionellales; family Legionellaceae; genus Legionella; species Legionella busanensis. The sequence continues at coordinate 2,068,397 of NZ_UGOD01000001.1, forward strand.
ACCAATCCCAAAGATAAAACCTATTATGCTCTCAAATTTGGCAAAGAGATGTTAATGGTTATGTTAGACGCTGATAATGTAAGTGATATTAGCGGTTCACAAAGTAGATGGTTAGACACGGTTCTTGCCGAAAATCAATCACGGCCTCATCTTTTTGCTCTTTATCATCAAGGTGCTTATCCTTCCGTACGCTCCTTTAATCGCTCGAAAGCTAAAGAAATTCGCAAATATTGGGGAACAGTTTTCGAAAAATATGGCTTAGATATTGCTTTTGAACACCACGATCACGCTTATAAAAGAACATATCCTTTATATCAAGGCGAAATAAATCATTCTAAAGGCGTAATTTATGTTGGGGATGGCGCTTGGGGAGTTGAACCTCGCGAAGTACAAAATGGTAATCGTCCAGAGTTTGTAAGAACAAACAGTACTCGTCATTTTATTTTAATGGAAATTCAGGGGCGAAATCGTAAGATGTTTGCAATCAAATCGGATGGCACTATCGTTGATCAATGGGAAATGACAGCAAAACGATAATTTATAAATATAATTATTTAATAAAAGTATTACCTAATTAAAACTCGCTGATAAGTTATTAAAATTGACAGGATTTTACTGATTTAAGAAATTTAAATCAGCGAGTTTAAACGTGTATCAGATCCTTTTTATCTTATAAAAATTAGTCAAAAAATGATTTTTCTTTGAAATTTCCCTCAGAAATAAATTTTAATTGCTACACTTAAATTATTTAATAACGCATTAAGCGGATAATTTCTTTGCTGTTTGTTTCTGTTTGTCATTCCCGCGTAGGCAGGAATCTATCTCAGGAGATACTACAGTACTAAATTTAAAATGGATTTCCGCCTAAGTGGGAATAACAAAGATTGGGGTTGCTAAAGAAAATAACTATTTTGTTAAAAATATTAACCTAAACCTAATGTGATGTTATTGATTGATAATTAATTTTTAAGTTAAATCGGTTGTTACAGACTTAGTGTGAAAATAAATAAAAAAATGCCTAAGGAACCTGATTTATAAGGGTACTGGTATGCGTAAAAAACTGGATTTTAATAATGTAATTGATTTATTCAATGATCGCTGGCAAATCTCTCCTCATCATCCCTTATATTTCTATTCTACTACAGGCCATACAAAAGACAGTATTTGCTATTCATATGATGGGATGAGACATAAAATTCTATCTATTGCTGCCTTAATACAAGCCAATACCCAACCCGGTGATCGAGTTTTAATGATTTTTGCACCGGGAATAGATTATATTACCACCTTTTGGGCTTGTCTTTTTGCAGGCGTGCTCGCCGTACCTGCTTATCCTCCCTTTGATAAAAATACCGTTGAAAAATTACAGGCCATTATAAACAATGCTACGCCAAAGCTTATCTTATCAAACCAAGAAATCATTTCTAATATAAAGAAGTTAAGCCTATTTAAAACCTTTGCTACCAATAAATTATTAAAAAATTTAGCTTATAAATTTTCCAATAAAACAAGCGAATTATGTGAGTGGGACTTTGAAAAATTTCGCTGGTTAGATATTGGCAAAGCGAATAAAAATTGGGCTGAGAAATATAAGCCAATAACTATTAAACCTAATGATGTTGCCTATTTACAGTACACTTCAGGATCAACGGCAATGCCAAAAGGCGTGATGGTCACTCATCGCAATATACTAGCTAATTTAAGTTTAGTGTTGCAAACTATCGGGGAACAAGAAAATGATCGTATGGTTTCTTGGTTACCACCTTATCATGATATGGGATTGATTGGTAATCTACTTTTCCCTGTATATGCGCAAATTCCCATCTTAATGATGTCCCCTATTACTTTTCTCCGCCATCCATATTTATGGTTAAATGCCATTTCAGATTTTAAAGCAACAGTCAGTGGTGGGCCAAATTTTGCTTTCGAATTATGTGAAAGAAAAATTGATCCCAAACAACTTGCACCTAATTTTAGCTTAGCTTCCTGGCGTGTCGCTTATAATGGCGCAGAACCTATTAATTATCATACCTTAGAAAATTTTTACCTTAAATTTAAAGAATATTGTTTTAAAAAACAGGCTTATTATCCACTTTATGGACTTGCTGAAGCGACAGTGTTTGTCAGTGGTAAAGATAAAGATGATCATCTTACTTATTTACCTGTGAAAAAAAGTAGCTTACAGCAACATAATATTGTTCTTAATGATAAACAAGTTAATTCCACCGTATTAGTTAGTTGTGGTAAACCCAAAGTACCAACAATTATTATCTCTGAAACCTTGCAACCATGCGCCGAAGGTGAAATTGGTGAGATTTGGCTACAAGGAGATAGTGTTACTTTAGGTTATTGGCAAAAAGAACAAGACACTAAAGAGGCCTATCAAGCAACCCTCCCTGGTGATGACTCTAACCAAACTTACTTAAGAACAGGTGATCTTGGCTTTTTATATTATGGGAACTTATACATTACAGGCAGGATTAAAGATTTAATCATTATTAATGGCAAGAACCACTATCCACATGATATTGAATTAGTTGTACATGCTACTCATCCTTTAATTCGTTTGGGTTGTACTGCTGCTTTTTCGCTTGTCTCTGATGGTCAAGAAAAATTAGCAATTGTGGCAGAATTAAAAGAGCCGGCAAATCTAAATGTTTATTTAATTATTATTCAGAAAATAAGAGCGATTGTTAATTTGCATCATAGCTTAGACCCGTTTTCGATAGCTCTTCTTCCACCTAAAACACTTCCTAAAACAACAAGTGGCAAACTGAGACGAAATTATACCAAGCAACTCTTAGAAAATAATCAATTGGAATTACTTTATAATTGGTGTTTAGAAGCTGAGGTCGTACAATGAGTAGAGAACAAATTTATCAAAATGATATTGAGCAATGGCTAACGTTTAAAATAGCCAATTGTTTAAAACAAAAGCCGCATCGGATAGATAGAGAACAACCTTTGATTAGTTTTGGTTTTGACTCTTTACATTTACAGTCACTTTTTGCTGAAATTGAGGATACCTTTTTAATCACGATTGATGATAATTTTATTTTAAATCAAGAAAATATTAGCGAACTTTCTCAATCGATATACGTACATATAACTGATCAAAATATAAATCCTAAGTTAGAAATTGCAACCATTGAGCTTGTGCCCAAACAAGCTAATAAAAAAATGGATTACTCGATGTATACGGACTTTAAACAATTTTCGCCTTATCAACAGTTAAAAAAAATGCAACAAGCTTTAGGTAATGATATCTTTTTTGATAAACAGGAAGGCATCGCAAGTGATACTTGTGTTATTCAAGGTAAAAAATATATCAATTTTACCTCTTATAATTATTTAGGCTTAAATAATCACCCTATTATTTTAAAAGCCGCTATTGATGCCACTAAAAAATATGGTACTTCTGTCTCTGCGAGTCGATTAGTATCGGGGGAAAAAGTTATTCATCAACAATTAGAACAAGAACTAGCAAATTTTATAGGTGTTGATGATACTATTGTGTTTAATACAGGACATGCCACTAATGTTAGTACAATTGCCCACTTATATGGTCCTGACGACTTAATTTTGCATGATGAATTAGCTCATAATAGCCTAATTTTAGGCGCTGTTTATTCAAAAGCGACTCGTATGGCTTTCCCGCATAATGATTGGCAATTAGCTGATAAAATTTTAAAAGAAAACCGGCATCACTATAAGCGCGTCTTAATTATTTTAGAAGGTATCTATAGCATGGATGGCGATATACCTAACCTTGCACATTTTATTGATATTAAAAACTCACATGCTGCCTGGCTTATGGTAGATGAGGCACATTCTTTAGGGGTATTAGGCAAACATGGCAAAGGTATTAGTGAACATTTTAGTATAGACCCTAAGGAGGTGGAAATCTGGATGGGTACTTTAAGTAAATCCCTTGCAAGTATTGGTGGCTATATCGCCGGAAAAAAAGAGCTCATTGAGTATTTAAAATTTACCTGTCCTGGTTTTATCTTTTCTGTAGGCATATCACCTGCTAGCGCTGCAGCAGCCTTAGCGGCTCTCAAAGTCTTAAAAAAAGAACCCGAGCGAGTTGCTCATTTAAAAGAATTAAGCACGTTAGCAAGAGAAACAGCACTGCATTATGATTTTCACATAGGATTAAATGATTACACACCTATCTTACCGATCATTATTGGCGACTCAAAAAAGTGTATTGCTATTTCAAAACAATGTATGGACCAGGGAATCAATGTAAAGCCTATTATTTATCCTGCTGTACCAGATAATCTAGCGCGCTTGCGATTTTTTATTTCTGCCAAACACAAACAGACTCAAATTAAAAAAGCGTTTTCGACGTTAGCAGCGGTGGTTAAAAATTGTTAAATTTTGTTTGGAAAATGATTCTTAGCGCAGCCAGATAAAGATTGATATACTATCACTCTAAAATTTGTGATATCAACCAATCTACTTTTTAACAGTAAACAGATTGACATGAATATTAATTAATAATTTGCCTTCTAAAGTTCCTTTTAAATAATCCATCATAAAGAGAAATAACTACATCCGTTTCGTTCTTTCAGAAACTTCTATAAACTCTTTGGGAGCAGGCTTTTTTGCTTGTTCTTGAGTCACTTGGTTACTAAAAAATGTAAGACCAGATTGCACGCGCTCATGAACTTTATCAATTTGTTTTTCAGCGTCATTTCTTTCATCAAAGAGTTTACTTTCAGTCACTATACTTACTAATTTATTGCCAAGCCTTGCTAATATTTCTCTAATTCCACGGCTTTGAATAAATTGAGTTTGCCTCTTTATAGTTGACTGTGCTTCCTCTATAAAATATGCTAATTTTGGATGCTGCACATTTCTTTTACCATGCCAAAAATTGGCTACCTTCTCTTCGATTTCGCTTACTATTATTAAAACTGCAAGTGCTTCTGCCCCAGCAGATGCATTATATTGTTTCTCTGTTATGATCATATCTATAGTTGTCTTTAACTTAGTTAATGTATCTGAAGGATTACGTTGATAAGCAGAGACTGCAGTTAATAGACTAGCTTTTAATTGCGGGCTTTTCGTTACTTCAATAAGCTTTAAAGCACCTATTATTCTTAGATTGTTAATTTCTTCCTGAATATAAAGAATATAATCTAATTTTTGTCTATCAATTAAGTCATTACAATAAAATTTAAAAAAATTCTTACTCATTATAGGAGGTAGATTATCAGAACTAGTATCATGATATCGTTGCATAAGCGGGTCATTGTTATCAAAATCAATAGATAACGGAGCTAAGTCTTTTAAGCTCTTTAATTGTCGATGCCTCTTTAATAAATTATCATATGACTCTTCTTCAAGGGGCTTAAATTTGGAAGCAAATTTCTTCATGTGCTTTGTATAGTTAAAATTAGGATGCGCTTTCGCAAAACTAGCTTTCCTTTCCTCAAGATTATCTCGGTCTCGGTTAAGTAAAGTGCCTTCCCGAACTTTTTCATCAAAATTAGTTGAAGATGTTAACTTTTTCAGTCTTGCTGCTAGTGCTGCGCCCTCTATTTCGATTAATTCAGCCTCTCTTGCTACAAACTCTGCTTTAGTTAATTCAGCGTATTTTGAGATTATTGCACTTGCAATAACTGCATTCTGTGCCTCGACAGCTAAATCAAACAAATATCTTTCATGTTTATCTTTTTTTTCAAGATCTGCTTGACCTAACTGACTCACTATCGTCAATGCAACTTTTATTTCATTTTTTGATAGCTTAGGGCGATTTAATAAAGTCGCAAGTCTGTCGTAATGGGTTTGAGATGGCACAATATTTTGTACATGAATTATTAGCTTATATATATTATACGTATAGATTATTAAAGATACATTAAGTTTATTTTTTATTCAAAACTAGTAAAATTAAGGTTCATTATTAGGTATAATGTAGGGAGTTTGAATAGCAATAAAACTTTTTTCTACTTGTGTGGTATTTTGGTCTCGCACACTAAAAAAGCCTAAATTAATCCTTTCCTGGTCTTTTATACAGGCAACTTGGTTCTCAGCGTCATTAACATTAATCCTGTTATCTTTTATATTTTCTATTTTATCAGCAAGTCGCTTTAATATTTCTTCAATCTCATAACATTTAAAGACTCTAGCATCACTTAACTTCAAGGAAGATATTATTTGATCTATAAAAACATTCAAGGGCTTATGAAACCCATCTCGTTGTTCATCTAAAAATTCGTCTGCTAATCTTTCTAAATCATCCGCTACATTTATAGCCGCAATTGCTACCTGTCCTTTATGGCTATTTATCTACTGATAATCATTTTTTTAACTTGATTTATGGTTTTTTTTATAGCTTTATTTAAGTTTGCTAATACTGTTGTTTCATTTACATCCACTGAGTGCACTCAGTGTACAAAGCTTTGTTTTAATACCTCACCTGTTAGCTCGATATCAATAAATAACTCTAAAAATTTTATAACACCTATTATTTTAAGATTTTTAATTTCTTCCTTTATAAATTGGATATATTTTTCTTTTTGCAGGTCTATTAAAGTGATATAAGCAGGGGCTGAAAAACGGCACATAATAGGGGGTAAACAATTTAAATGATAAAACTGAATGAAAGGCTCATTATTACTAAAATCAATTTGCAAAGGTTTAAGCTTAGTATTGTTAGTTAATTTCGCATATCTAGTGATTATTGCATTTGCAATCTCTACATTATCCGCAAAAATAGCTAGATCAAAATAAATGAGTCCCGATGCTATTTGGCTTTTCAATATCTGATTGACTCAATTCTTCTACAAGTATAACTGCTAATTGCACATTCTTTTCGTTTGATAAATCAAAATTTTGTAATATATCCCTTAGTTTTTCGAAAGAAAAAGCTTGTTTAATATTAGAAATCATATTAATACAAATACTGATTAAAATTTAAACTTAAATTTTTATAAATAATCAATAAAACATTAAATTTTTAAAAAATGACTTAATTTACCTAATTAAAGTGAGCAATGCAAAAAAAGAAGTTGCTATGCATATACTATATTCTTTAATCTAGTTTTTATTATAAATCCGTACTGAAATCAGAGATTGTGGATAACGTAAACAAACCAACGTCCGTAGATCTGAAGACGCGACTTTGTACTCTCTTTTATTTTTAAGAAAATAGATTATGAAAAAATCCAACAAAAACCTCTTACCCACATTAATCCCAGCGACATTAGAGGATTACCCCATTATTCAAAATATGGCTCGTTTTTATGTTTATGATCTCTCGCGGGAGTGTGGTTTTATCTCAAAAGATTGGGCATGTCCTGAAGATGGCCTTTATAAAAGCTATGATTTTAAAAATTATTTCATAAAAGCAAATCGCTGCGCTTATTTAATTCAAGTTGATAATGAATTGGCGGGATTTGCACTATTAAATCAAGAAGGCTTTTTTACTGACACAACTTGGAATATGGGTGAATTTTTTATATTAGCAAAATTTCAAAATAAAGGCATAAGTTGCGTTATAGCTTCTCAACTTTGGCGACAACATCAAGGCCGCTGGGAAGTTTCTGTGATACCAGAAAATAAAAGAGCACTTCCTTTTTGGCGCAAATGTATTAGTCGTTACACTCATGAGCAGTATAAAGAAACAATTGAAAAAATTGACTATGACCCCTATCAACCTAAACGCTATATTTTCCGCTTTAATACAGCTATGCATACACAGATTGAAGAACATCAGGGAAATAGCGATTATAAAATAGAATTTGTTGATAAACTTGATGAAAATCTTGAGCAACATATGCTGAAAGATTTAATCGCTTATGAGTTTAAACATGGTATTTATGTTAACTATAAACCTTTTTCCCTCGTTTTATATCATAAAAATAAAATTCCTTGCGGAGTAATTAAAGCTTTTACCGCCTTTGCAGAAATTTATATTGATGACATTTGGGTAGACAGTACCTATCGTGGTAAAGGTTATGGCCGAGCCTTAATTGAAGCGCTTGAAAACCAATTTTCAGATAAAGGATTTAATAATATTAATTTATGTACTAGCGCGTTTCAGGCACCGGAATTTTACAAAAAATGCGGCTTTACAGAAGAGTTTACTCAAATAAATAAAATTAATCCTAAACTAAGCAAAACCTTCTTTGTAAAATTTTTTACAAATAAAAAACAAACGCAAGGTTTAATAACCTAATATGTACCGCTATTATTTGAAATAAGATATTACTCATATAATTATAATACGAGTAATATCTTTAAACTAATGTAATTTTATATTAGTAGCCTTAAATAGGTCTAATTAAATAACTTCAACTTGCTCAGCTTGTGGGCCTTTCTGACCTTGCGCAGGTTTAAATAAAACTTCAGCACCTTCTGAAAGTGTTTTAAAACCACTGCTCATAATTGCACTAAAATGAACAAAATAATCTTTACCATTGCTTTCAATAAAACCAAAGCCCTTGTCTTCCTTAAACCACTTTACTGTCCCACGAGTTTTATCTGACATAAAATTAAGTACCTTAAAAGTTAAATGGCTATATTAACATCTTTAAAAGCCAATTTTAAAGTAAATTTGAATTTTTAAATAAATATAAATTTTAAAATTACCCTTATAAATTGAAAAAGTCCTTATTTTTTAACTATTTTTCGCCCTAAAGCTGATTAAAACATTTTGATAGCATATAATTTAGAATATTTTATAAACTAAGATTGTAATGGAAGTTTTTTAAACTACAAATATTATACATATCAATTATATTTTAGGATAAGCATGAACAGTAAATTTTTAGTAGATGTTGAAGCCATACGGAAGCAAGCACGAAATAACTTACAAAAAGGTGCCGTTACCGAAAATTATAAAATTGGCTTAGACACAATGTACGAAATGTTAAATAGTGCTCTAGCAACAGAGATGATATGTACTCTACGTTATAAGCAACACTATTATAAAGCTACCGAGCTTGGAGCAACGATTGCTGCGGAAGAATTTTTAGAACATTCAAACCAAGAACAACAACATGCTGATCAAATTGCTGAGCGGATTGTGCAATTAGGCGGTCAACCTAATTTTAACCCGGCAATATTTCCCGCTCACTCTCATGCTGATTATGTAGATTGTGATACAGTTGCTGAGATGATTAGAGAAAATTTAGTTGCAGAACGTATAGCAATTGATATCTATCGAGAAATGATTCTTTTTCTTGGAGATAATGATTCAACAACCAGAAAATTGATAGAAGAGATTCTTGCAGTTGAAGAAGAACATGCTGATGACTTATTAGATATTGCTAAAGAATATGATATTAATTTAATGGAAAAATAAACCTTTACTAATAAATATCTTCATAACCTTGTGAGCTTTGTACTACAAGGTTATGAAAGAAACCAATAATTACACCGGATGCCCTGCGCCAATAAGCTTCTCTTCCCAGCCCGCAAGTTTTGTACCTGCCTTATAGGTTGATTCTAGAAATATTAATAAATCATCTTCAGGCGTCTTTGATTTTTGTAAATCATCATAATCTAAAATGAATAACTTCATAGTATCATCCCATCGTGCTGAAGCTGGTTTAATTTTACATTGTTCAATTCCCTTTGGTTCTGGATAAATAAAGGAATAATAGGCAGGACGAGGATAGTTGGCATTGCCGCTCCACCATCCAGATTCAACTTGTGCTTCATTCATGGCATTGCGACGAATATACCCTGAATTAATACCTTCAGTAGGAACAACAACGCCTTGATAACGCGCATCTCGCAAATCAAACGTGCCCCACATAAAACCAATGGGCGGCGTTTTTCCATTAAAACGAGCGTGATAACGTTGCATCACCCGATAAGAGCTCACTAAAATTCGCCACCAGGCATTTGCATATTCGCTATGATAAAACTGTTCTTTTGTATCTTCATTAAAGGGAATTGGATTGGGAACTTCCTGTGGCATACAATTTATTTTTATATCTATACCGGCTTTCGCTAATAGCCCAAAAAGCGTTTCAGTAAATTTGGCTACAGACATTGATTGCAATTGGAATTCACTTACATATTGCCAACTAGTTGCACAAATAACTTTATGCGCAATAAGATCGAGATCAATTGTAAAAATTCCTGTTTTATAAGGAATTGGGCCCGTACTTAAACCACGACTGGTTAAACTAAATGCAACATTTGCCCATTGGGGTTCAAAGGGCGTTGTTAACTTTAATTTTCCAATAGCTTGCATGCCCATATGCAATAAATAAGATGTGGTTGCAAAATCTTTGTATGGCAATGTCGGCCATGGTTCATATTGATCCACTGATTTCATAGTTCCCTCTTATTTAACTTTATGTTTTGCTTATCTTTAATATAGTTAAAGTACGACTTTATTTTGCAATTAATGAATTGTATAAGCTCTTTAAATCAAGTTAATTCACTATTTTATTAAGTTTTCTTCAATTCGCTTATCAGGAATAAACCATATGATTGCCACAATGACATAAATTAATTGAGCAGCCCATGGTAAGATATAGGCCATAAGAATTGCGAAGGCATATAAAAAAATTGAAATTTTTCCTTTAAAATCCTTGCCAATGGCATTCCCTATAAACGACTGTTTTCCTTCATGCTCAATAAGAACATGCACCAAAATATAATAAGAAATAGCGGCTAGAAAAAGCACTACACCATAAATTGCAGTTGGGGTAGCCGTAAATTGATTTTCACCCATCCATCCTGTGGTAAAAGGAAATAGTGACAGCCAAAACAATAAATTTAAATTAGCCCAAAGCACTTTACCTGAAATACTTTCGACAGCAGTAAATAAGTGATGATGATTATTTCAATAGATACCGATATAAATAAAACTTAGTAGATAGCTTAAGAACACGGGTACAAGAAGTATAAGACTTATTAAATTATCATTATGCGGAATTTTAATTTCTAACACCATAATAGTAATTATGATTGCTAATACCCCATCGCTAAATGCTTCCAGCCGAGTTACTCTCACTCTATATCCTTTCTTGCTTAAAATTTATTAATAGTAGTATTTTTATTTCTTCTCTTTTTCTTCCAATTTATGATTATCTAGATGACGCCTATCATGTATATTATTTTGTTTCTCTAACTGCTTTTCTTTTTTTGTTCTTCCAAACTTAATCCGATTCTCAGCAGCCTTTTTTTCCTTTGCTAAACGAACTTTAGCCTTTCTTTTTTTATTAAGATTAATAATATTTACCATCGTACTCTCAATTATATATTTATTTATAATATAGCGCATAAATAATCATACTAATTATTTAATACAGGAATATATTAAAACCAAAGCCTCTGTACACTAATAATTTACTTCCTACTTCCTTTTTTACATTATTCTTAATTTGATAGATACTCATTGCAGGATGATATTAAATTATTTATAGTGCCAAATTTTTAATCAAAGAAGAGTACTATGAGAACAAAAGAAGAGAAAATATGCCAAGAATTAGATACCCTTGGTATAACTATGTTTGCTTGACGGATTCATAACCCGAATGGTGAAAAAAGGAAATTTTATGATATTCATCCCTATACTAAACAAGGAACAGGTGTTTCTTGTACTATTTCTTATACTGATACTAAATCTGGCATAATTTATATACTTTATGGAAAAAAAGGAATAAAACACAATATGATCAGATCGGTGGTTATACACGTGGCCAGGGTCCCGAAGGCAGTGAGCTACAATTTGATAAGCGTAGTGAAGATGAAAGGGATAAAGAAGAAGAAGCTATTATTGGAAACTTAAATGCTATTTACGTTTCTCAAACTAAAGAGCCATCATCTTCTAGTCAAGTCAATCAATCATATACGCCAAAGCAATTAAAGGAAAAATCCACTGAAGGATTTGTTCAGCAGCAAAGTATAAAATTAGGCAGAAAAATCAATCCAATTTTAATGAAGTCATTTTTATTTCACGCAGGAATTAATTATCCGAATGATTATAATGCTTGGGATACAGCCTGAAGAGAAACTAAAGAGGAAACTGGACTAAACTTAGAACAATGTAAGCCACATGAGCTGTATACCTCAGATGATTTTGGAATTTCAAATGAAGAGCGTTACACACGAAAGTTACGCATTATTTATTCCATCTCGGGCGTTTAAATCAGCCCCCGGCTGTACAAGCTGGTAGTGATTTAGAAATTGTTCATTGGTTACCCCTTCATCAGATCAATTTACAAAATAATACATTAAATGACACAGCAATTAGACAGAGCTTTCTATTACAGACATTACCAAAGGCTGTCAAAAAGATTAGGGAATTAGAGTTAGCTGAAGTATCAGACAATATATTTACGAAATATAAGAATATCAAAGAAGCAGTGCCCTCTAATCCTTACACATGGGAAGCACATCTTAATCACCAGCGAATTTTAGAGAAAGCTAAAAAATTAAGTGAAAAAGTAAAACCCTTGTTAGAAGATGAAGTCACTGAATTAACAGCTCAGTTCACATTATAAAGCTACTTTTGCTATTAGTTATTAAAGCTCTTGGCTAACGTACCACTTTAAATTATACCTAGCTCTTTCCGAATATATGGAAGTATTTTACAATCTGAAGTGCAGCCATTCAAATTTAAGATTTTATCTAATGAATGTTTTTAGAATGGCTGCTTAATACTGGTATATGTTTTTTTCGAGGCTAAATTGTAAGGCTCTTTAACCAACATTTTCTAATAATAGCTCGTTTGGTAATGAGTCCAATAATTTTCTCGTTAATCACATTAATTTAAGTAAGGAAACAAACATATGAAAATTATCAAAACAAGTTTTTCAGGTTTATTCGCATTAACCTTGGCAGTAAAAGGTTATAGTAATGACCATCTCTATCAAGATAACCTAAATCAGATTAGTGACTCTACACCACCTCCATTATCTATAAATAAACGTTTGCTTTTATCGGGTCAAAATAATAATGAAGCTTGGGACAATTTGCAGGCAATCTTATCTAACGGACAAACACCAGACGGTGGGTCTATCTACTATCAATCCAGACCGAATAAAACATGCGAAACTTCCGGCGATTTATTAAGTAGCGCTAAGGAGAATTTTGCATTTTTAGTTAATAAGGCTAATCAGTCAGAGAAAGATATCTATATTCAATTGGCAATAAGTGTAAAAGATAATCCGCCAAATAGCACACGGTGCCCACACGGTACAAAACAAGGTGAATGTACTTCACTAGAAGCATCTGTTGCTGCTGTTCATGATATTGCAGATGGCAGGAGTGACAGATTGTATGATAATTTAATTAAATATATTAATAATAATCCTAAACCTATTTATCTGTTACGTTTAGATTATGAAGTCAGCTCGAACTTTTTTTGCGATCCAAATACTGATCCTAAGATTGGCTGCGAAGTTTATAAAAGAATGTTTAGGCATTTACGCGATTTAATAAACGCCGGCACTAGAAATAGCGGCGCGAGAGTATATTATGTCTATCATCCAGTGCGCGGCGAATATCAAATGCTGTATCCAGGAAATGATGTTGTTGATTGGATAGGGTTGAGTGTGTTTGAGCATGACTTATGCTTACCTCACTTTAATGGATCAAACTATAGCTACAATGGGTTTTCTGCCTCAAGCTATGTTCCTAACTCAACATGCAATATAGGTAGTGAACGTCTTACTGTTGATGGCAATATCTTAGGTGCAGTAGCCTTTGCAAATGCTATGGGCAAGCCAGTCATTCTTTCTGAGTCAGCAGTTACCAATTATGTAGATCGATCTGCTAATCATCCTAATGATGGAAGCGACTTTGTTTGGCAACAGGCCTATAAGGAAGCCTCTACGAATTGGGTAAATAGATTGTTTGGTTTAATTAATTACAATGGTCTTGTACCAATAAATTGTAATCCAGCAAACCCAAACCGATCTCCAGCTTGCAAATCTGATCAGGATAATCCTACCATTGATTTATCTTCCACAATAAAAGCGTTGGTTTATATTAACAACGATTTCCGCTATGGCTTTGATGGTTCACAGAGTTCATCACCAAACTGTAAATTATCGACGCAAAATGGAACCAATATACCTGGATGCGTACCCTTCAACACAAGTTGGTTCAATGATGCACGACTATATAATGACAGTAATGCATATGAAGCTGGAAGCTTTGTTTCTTTAAATGGCCAAGCAAAAGATGCTTTTTGCGCAGGTTTAGATAAAGCTAACTTTAATGTGAAGTGCGATTCAATCTGTACAGAATAAAGCACACTCATTCAGCTAATCAATAACATATATTTTAAGGCCGAGCTCTATGCACGTGGCTTAATATTATGTTGCAACTATCGATTTATACTTTCTGGGCTAGGTTGAGGTTTAACCTAGCCTATTTTAAGGTATTGGCTGCCTATTATGATCATAGATACCGCACCTAAAACCTAAGCGATGGCCACAAATGTAATTATGAGCGTTTAAAATAAAAATATTTTGATGTGCAAGACTAGATTCTGTCGAATATAAATTCATTAAATAAGAGAAATGAAAAAATTTTTTTCTGATTTACATTTTTAAAATGCATGTTAAAGTAAGCTGGATTTATCTAGTTAGGCAATTGTTTCATGGCTAAAATATTAATTGTATCATCCAATATCCATCCAGAATTATCTGTAAAGCAACTGCAAAACAGTTTAGATATTATTAAAGATACTTCCTATCAATATCAAGTAGAAAGTATTAAGGCTGGTAGCTATGAAATCCCTTTTGTTATTAATCATTACCATAATAAAAACCCTTTTGATGGTTATATCGCTTTAGGATTAATTCTTAAAAAAAATTTAGATCATTACCATTATATTATGAATCATGTCAGTACTTGCTTTACTCAATTTGCGCTGCAAGGCATGATTGTTGGTAATGGTATCATCACAGGTTTGAGCTTAGAAGAATTAGAAACTAACCTTGATAGTAAAGATCCATGTCTATGTGGCTATATTTCTGCCTTTAATGCTGTTAATTCTTTAATAAAGTTTAAATCTGTTAATTAATGCCTTTCGTAAATCATGCTAACATACATGTTATGGCGTGAAAGCAAAGATTTTTTTTATAATGAGGCCTAAGTTGATTGATATTTTGTGGCTCTATCGAATTACTTTGCATGATAATCGTAGTTGGTGCCAACTGCGCTTTGAAAAAGCGGAGAGATATTACAATCTTTGCTTAGAAAAGGATTTATTAGGTGATTGGACTATTGTTATTTCTTCAGGTCTGCGACTTAAAAATGGCCAAAAAAGGTTAATTGCTTTTAATTCCTATAACAATGCTTTAGAGCAGTTATGCAATCTTACTCAAAACTATTTACAACAACGCAATAAGCTTGTTTATATGGTGACTAATAATTTATTACTTCTTACCCTGCTTCCTTCTTTAAATAACTATACTTATACGAATAGTAGTGAAATAACTGGGAAACTTAATTCTACTGTTTCACCAAGAAAATCTAAAAATTCAGCAAACAAACTCAATAAAAAGGTACCTAAAGTAGATAGCCCTTATCAACAATTAAGTTTGTTTTAATAAATTTACCCCAGCAAAGATAATGCCTTATAAGGCATTATCTTTTATTTTAAATTAATAATAATCATAATTTACAGTTGTGATATCAACAGGTTCTGTATCAACAATTGTTGCCGCATCATAAACAGGCGTAGCGACAGCAGAAGAGCAGCATGGGGTAGTTACAACAGGCCTTACAACTTTAGTACAACAAGAACGCTTAACAATAGGCTTTACTACAACTGTCTTAACAACAGGTTTTACAATCACTCTTTTGCAGCAAGGTTGATCGACTACTACCGCATTACAGCAACCTCTCGTCGTTGGATTATAGACTGTTGTATAATCACTGACGCCTGTGGTGACAAAACCACAAGCGGTTAAGCTACCTAATAAAGGCAAAAGCATAAGTCCTTTTATGTTTCTTTTCATGTTCCCTCTCCTTTCCTTATCTAAAATAATTGTATATTATATCATCACATTATTCCAATTATGATCAATAAGTATTTATTTTATAAGGGAATTAAGACCTAAACTGACTAAAAGCTTCCAATTAACTAAGGTGCTTCATTTAATTAAATCTATACAAAATATGTAATAATTGTATCAAAGAAGTTAGTTACCTAGACGTTGTATCATATCATATAATGCTTTAAAAATTGAAAGACTCCGTCTATTTGAATTAACCAAAAGTTGACATACGCAAGCAATTATCATCTGTATTTCCAATCTGATAACCGAGTTTTTTTTTATTAAGCCATAAATTTACATTACCAATAAGTTTATCTTGACTTACATCTATCATAAGCCCCTTAACTTAAGAAAATTAATATATAGTATAGGCTAAATATTTAAACTGATGATCATAATTTATACAAAATTGCAAGTGAGATAATTTATATTAGAGATAACAAATAGCTTAACTATCAATCCATCTTTTTGAATGAAATGACTTTCTATTAATTAGCAATTATTAGACTTGCTGAGATTAAAATAATTCCATTTTAGTTTTAAAGATAACAAGGAAGAGGCTATCTAGCGCAGGAAAAGAAACAATTTATAGTATGGTAATTTAAAAATTACTTTATGAAGGTGCTGCAATAGCCTCCAAAGTAAACTCAATTAGTTTTTTCTCGGCAAGATGTACGGAAGAAGTAAATTTCTTAGTTATTCGATTAGCAATGGCCACATTAATAGAACAACAACGATGACCTAGCATTTTTGATAATCCATATAATGCCGCCGTTTCCATTTCAAGATTTGTTAGTGGTATCTTAAACGGAAAGCTTGCTAAGTATTCAGTAAAATTACAATCCATTGCGCCTGCTCGTAAAGGCCGTCCCTGTGGTGTATAAAAACCATGGCATGTTACACTAATTCCTTTTATGCAACTTGAGTTTGCTAACAGTGATTGCATTATCTTTTCATCACTTGCATACGCTAAAAATGTTGTTTCCGGCAATTTACCTTTTATATAAGAAGTAAAACGCTGACTAAGCTCCTCTTCTTCTTTGTTTTGTAAAGGCTTGTAATAGAGTAAGATACCGGTTAGGTCAATTGCATGGCTGGCAACGATAAAACTGTCTAACGCAATATTTTCTTGTAAAGCACCTGTAGTACCAAGTCGAATAATATTTAAAGAACGAAGTTTATCGTTTACCATTTTACTTTTAAAATCGATATTAATTAATGCATCCAATTCATTTAAAACAATATCAATATTTTGAGTACCAATACCTGTAGAAAGAACGGTCAGTCGCTTGTTATTAAAATAGCCTGTATGAGTTACAAATTCGCGATGCTGATGTTTAAATTGAATAACGTCAAAATATCTGGTTATTCTTTCAACGCGTTCGGGATCACCAACTGTTAAAACGGTATCAGCGACATCGTCTGCACCAATATCAAGATGATAAATTTTATTATTAGAAAGAATAAGTTCAGTGTCAGCTAGCTTTCTTTTCATGTGAACGCCTTTTCTGTGCCTTTCTTGTTTAAACTATAATATTAGAACTAAGAATTAATTTTCATGAATTAATAATCTTATCGTTTGATTTTAAAAAGACTTAAATTAGTAGATAATTTCATCAGTAGCAGATAGCTAACTAAATAGAAGTTTAAGGTTTCGTATTACGTAGGAAACGTGCTAAAACAAAATTCGCACGAGTAACAGCGTCATTTATAGCGACCTTAGGCGTTTTAATGCCAGCAAATATTGCTTCTAAAGCTTCATCATTAATATTCCTAATCTGATTCTGTGGAATAGTTGCTAAATTAAATGGCCGTTGATGAACAGTACTTGCCAATTCTTTCTGTGCTAAGGATAAAACAGGTTGCACATTATTCTTATTTATAAAAGCATAATCACCGCTAATACTAATAGGAATATAACCTGTACTCTCATACCATCGTTGTTGCACTTGCGATTTAAGAAGATAAGTATAAAACCGAGCTATTCCTTCGTATACTTTAGCTGATTGACCTGCAACAGCCCAGAGCGCAGCACCACCATTAACACTGTTATATCTTAGTTGACTTACTGAGGTGTCAAGCGGAAGAGCAGCAACACCAACGCGGAAATTAACCAGTTTTGATACACTTTTATAACTACCCGAAGATTGACTGTACATCACGCATTTTCCACTTGTGAAAAGCGATGTAGCGTCACTGGCTCGACCACCATAGTCAAAATAATGTTTTTTTTGCCATCGTCTTAAGCGTTCTAGATGACGAATAATAGCTGTATTATTGTAAACTGCTTTCTGTTGGGCTAATTCAAATAAAGGTAAGCCATGCAAAGCAGAAAAAGCTTCAATAAGTATCCATGCAGGATAAGCTGAAGTATAAGTACATTGATAACCTTTCTTTTTTAAAAGAATGGCTAAATTTTCTAATTCATCCCATGTCGCGGGAAAATTTTTATCATTAATACCTACTGATGCTAAAACATCAGCATTATAAAATATAACAGGGATAGATGTATTAAATGGGAGTGCTTGCAACTTACCTTTATAGCTATAAAAAGAAACAAGCGCTGGAAGAAAATTTTCTGTTGGCAATTGCTGATTTTGTTCCGCCATAAGCTCATGAAGCGGTTTAATAATGCCTGCTGGCGCAAGCATAGTACCAGTACCTACTTCAAAAACTTGAATTAATGCTGGTGGTTGCTTTGCTTTAAATGCCGCAGCAAAACTGGTGATTGCATCACTATACTCACCTTTATATACAGGTTTAATAACATAGTCTTTTTGAGTATGATTAAAATCATCTACTACCTGTTGTAGAACAAGACCTAAATTGCCTGCTAGAGAATGCCATAAAACAATATCAACTTTTTGAGCCCAAGTTTGGCCGAAAAATGCTAGTATTAAAAATAAGCTAAAGTGTCTCATGATAGTAAATCAGGATAATCGCTAAAAATGGCATCTACGCCCCAACTTAAAAGCTCTTTGGCTCTGTCTTTATTGTTTACGGTATAGACATATAGCTGGTAGCCATGCTTTTTAATCTCCTGAACTCGATGAATATTTAAAGCAAGCTCATTGATATGGACTGAAAAACAATTTAAAGCTTGCGCCTTTTCTAACCAGAAATCTTCCCATGCATCTAAAAGTAAACCTAATGGCATATAAGGAGCTTGGCTTTGGCAAAGCATTAGCACTGTGAGATCAAAGCTAGAAATTAAAGGTAACTTTTTATCTTTTGGCCATAAACGATTTAAATAATCTAACACAACTTCTGTTGTTTGCTCACTTGTACCAGGATAGGGTTTAATTTCAATATTTGCATTAACCTTATTTTCTATAAGCCACAATAAAATATCTCTAAAGTGAGGAATCTTCTCTCCAGCAAAAGATTGGGAAAACCAAATTCCTGCGTCTAAAGATTCTAGATAAGTAGCATTAACTAAGCCTACACCACCCTTGCCATTTGTAGTGCGGTCTAGAAGTTCATCATGAAATACAAATGGCTCAGCATCAGCACTTAACATCACATCAAATTCAATACAATTACAACCAAGTACTAAAGCTTGCTTAAAAGCTGCAAATGTATTTTCTGGTGCATAAGCAGATGCACCACGATGACCAATAACACCATGTTTTATGTGCAATCTATTTACTCCGTACTCCGATTAGATGCAACGTCTACTACAGCACTCATTAAAATTTCATTGCTTACCGTAACATCTGACGTAGGAGCTGCTGCACCAAGTGCCATGGTATTTATCATTTCTTTAGCCTGATAAGCTCTAGGTTGCTGAGGAACAGGTAACGTATTGCCTTCCATAATATATATATTGTTCACAGAGTAATATTGTGTTTTATAAGTATTATTTAAGCGCATTAATTCTGCTTTAACAAGATGATATAAACGTTGTCGAACTTGCGCTTTTACTTTTTGAACTTCTTCAAAACTGGGTTTGAAGTCAATAGTATTAATGGAATAAGTACTGCCCGGCTGCGTAACAGCTTTGGCATTTTGATAAACATTAGTTAAGCTTGATTGAGAAATACGTGCTTGCGCTTCAACAAATAATTTTTCTAATCCTGAGCTATCTTGTGAACGATTAAATTGGGTTATATGCCAATCACCAGCTGCAATTTTATTTAAATTAGTTATAATATCGGCACGTGCCTTTACTAAATCAGCATTCGTTAATGTTGCGTTAATATCAACCGTTAACAAGGCAGTTTGCGTAGTAACCCATTGTCTAGCTGAAACTTGAAAAGAAATTTTGTCTAATGGTATATCTGTCTGATCATTATTTGCAAAGCAAAAAGCAGGTAGTAAAAATAAGACAGCTATTTTAGATAGGTTGTTCATCTGGATCTCCAAATAATTTGAGCTATGCTTATTTTAGTTTAATGCTAACATAGACATAAACAATTGTCGTCTTATGTCTTATACTCTAAGTAATCAAGTTTAGTCTATTAAGCAAAAAACTTTTATTTTAATTAATTATTTAATGACTTATTTTTAGATAATATCGCTAGCTTAGATTAGAAGACATTGATTTAATAGGCGAATCGATCTATAAAATGGGCACATAAATCTACTGGAGCCACGCTAATGATGTCGATGGAAACATTGGTAAAAAATGATTTAGATCTACTCAAACAGGATGATTTTTTAGATTACGCTTTAGCGCACGGTTTTGGTGATTTACACTTTAAAGTAGACCCTGTAACCGGCATGAAAGCAATCATTGCTATTCATAGCACTAAATTAGGCCCAGCTTTAGGCGGCTGCCGTTTTATTGAGTACCCCGATACTTTTAGTGCTATCAATGACGCTATGCGACTAGCACGTGGCATGAGCTTTAAAGCGGCCTCGGTAGATTTACCCTTAGGTGGCGGTAAATCCGTGATTATTAAACCAACAGAGCCCTTTGATAGAGAAGCTTATTTTCATGCGTTCGGTAAATTTATTGATGAACTAGGTGGACGCTACATTACTGCTTTAGATAGTGGTACCCAACTTAGTGATATGGATATTATTGCCGAACATACACCTTATGTTGCTAGCTTATCAAAATACAATGGTGATCCTTCTCCTTTTACAGCAAAAGGAATTTTTCGAGGTATTGAAACTGCTGTTGCTTTTAAACTAGGTAAAGACAATTTAGCTGGGTTACATATTGCTATTCAAGGCTTAGGCCATGTAGGCTATGCGTTAGCCCAATATTTACATCAAGCCGGGGCTAAACTAACAGTTGCTGATATCAATAAAGCTAATGTTGAACGAGCAGTAGTAGAATTCGGTGCTAACTTCACAACAACAGATTTAATCCATAAAATTCCATGTGATGTCTATTCCCCTTGTGCACTTGGCGCAGTGATTAATGATATCACCATTCAGCAATTCCAAGCACCAATCATTGCAGGTGCTGCAAATAACCAATTAGCTCATACTTATCATGGTCAGTTATTACATGAAAAAGGTATTTGTTATGCGCCAGACTATGTCATCAATGCAGGTGGATTAATTTTCGCTGCCAGTAAATACTTGCATGTACATGAAAATGAAGTTGAGCAACAAATTGAACGAATTCCTGATTCCTTGTTGGAAATATTTAAACACTCAGAACAGGAAAACAAATCGACAAGTGAAATTGCTGATATGTTGGCAAAAGAGAAATTAGCCTAAAGTCTGTAAAATTGATTTGCCCTTTGCAAGTTAGTTATCTTTATTTACTATACTTGATGGCTAAAGTTATATTTAATTACACTAATTAAGCTTCGTGTTGTCATTATCAAAAATAAAAATAAATAAATTTAGGCAACTTATGACTATAAAACATTTAAATCTTACGCCAGAACTCTATGATTATATGCTCGATATTTCCCTACGTGAGCATCCGGTTTTAAAATCTCTACGAGAGTATACTTCTACAATGGCCTTAGCTAATATGCAAATTGCGCCTGAGCAAGCGCAATTTATGCAGCTTCTTTTAAAAATGATTTCTGCCCATAAAGTTTTAGAGCTAGGAACATTTACAGGCTATAGTGCCCTTGCTATGGCTTTAGCTTTGCCTGAAGATGGCGAGCTCATAACCTGTGATATTAACTCTGAATGGACAAGTAGAGTGCATGATTTTTGGCGTGAAGCTAACCAAGATAAGAAAATTAAGCTTCGTTTAGCCCCCGCAATACAAACTTTAAACGAGTTAATTGATGAAGGTTATCGCCAACAATTTGATTTTGTATTTATTGATGCTGATAAAACCAATTATACTCAATATTATGAATTAGCTTTACAGCTAGTAAATCCTCGAGGTTTAATCGCAATAGACAATATTTTTTGGGAAGGCAAAGTCATTGATCCTAATGACACAAGTGGTCAAACCCGAGAAATTAGACACTTAAATGAATTAATAAAAAATGACAAGCGAGTTGATATAAGTTTATTAGCAATTGCTGATGGGCTACTTTTAATTCGACCAATCTAAAGTTTGTTTTTAAAGGAGTTACTATGACTATTGATGGAAACCCATGCGGACTTGATGGCTTTGCTTTTCTTGAATTTTCTGCCCCCGATGCTTCATCTCTACACCAGCAATTTACCCAGATGGGTTTTCATGCTGTAGCTAAACATAAATACCAAGATATTACTCTCTATCAACAAGGGAATATTAAATTTATTGTTAATAATTCTGCCAACACTCAAGCTGAAGAACATGCAAAAAATCATGGCGCCGGTGCATGCGCGATGGGATTTCAAGTTGAGGATGTTAACAAAGCTTATGAATACGTCATTGCACAGGGGGCGACTCCTTTTCAAGATTGCCAACATGCTGATCATAATCTGCTAGCAATTCAAGCTATTGGCGGTAGCGTTATTTATTTTGTTGATGATACTCATCAACCTTTCTCACAACAGTGGGAAAGCTTAGCAGTAGACAATCAAAACATGAAAGATTGTGGATTAACAGCCATTGATCATTTAACTCACAATGTTTTTCGTGGCAATATGGATAAATGGGCTCATTTTTATGAATCTATTTTTAATTTTAAAGAGATTCGCTTTTTTAATATTGAAGGCCAGATGACAGGCTTAGTAAGTCGAGCGTTAGCAAGTCCTTGCGGCAAAATTAAAATCCCATTAAATGAATCTAAAGATGACAAATCACAAATTGAAGAATTCTTAAATGATTATCGTGGTGAAGGCATTCAACATATTGCTTTAAACACAGACAATATTTATCACAGCGTTAACACATTAAGAAAAAAAGGCGTTAATTTTCTCGATGTACCTGATACTTACTACGAAATGGTTGAAGCGCGTGTTCCTTGGCATCAAGAACCTATAGCACAATTACAACAAGAACGAATCTTAATTGATGGCGAAATTGATCCTAAACAAGGTCTCTTACTACAAATCTTTACAGAAAATGTATTTGGCCCTGTCTTTTTTGAAATTATTCAAAGGCAAGGGAATCAAGGTTTTGGAGAAGGGAATTTTAAAGCACTCTTTGAAGCAATAGAGCGAGACCAAATTAAACGCGGCACATTACAACCAACTCAATGATGTAAGGCTTTTATATGAAATTAGCGACCTTAAAATCACTGCATAGCCGCGATGGCGAGCTATGCGTTGTTAATAAACAGTTAACATTAGCTGTTCGCGTTCCTCATATTGCGCAAACATTACAATATGCGCTTGACAACTGGGTTAATGTTAAAGAGCCCCTGCAAGAGATCTATGAAGCACTTAACGCCGGTCATATGAGTAGTGCTTTTCCCTATGCGCCAGAAAAGTTAGCTTCCCCTTTACCTAGGGCTTATCAATGGGCGGATGGCAGTGCTTATGTTAATCATGTTGAATTAGTTCGCAAAGCCCGTGGCGCCGAAATGCCTGACAATTTCTGGACTGATCCATTACTCTATCAAGGTGGCTCAGATAGCTTCCTAGCGCCTACCGAAGACATTTTAATGGCAGATGAAGAATATGGAATTGACTTTGAAGCGGAGCTCGCGGTTATTACAGATGATGTGCCTATGGGCATTACTAGGGAAGCTGCGCCAGATCATATTAAACTTATTATGTTAGTTAATGATGTTTCTTTACGTAATTTAATACCTAATGAGTTAAGTAAAGGATTTGGCTTTTTTCAATCTAAACCATCTAGTAGTTTCTCACCTATTGCTTTAACACCTGATGAATTAGGCGAGTATTGGCAAGATAACCGTGTTCATCTTCCCTTATTAAGTTCTTTAAATGGACAACTGTTTGGCCAACCAAACGCAGGTATAGACATGACTTTCTCGTTTGCTGATTTAATTGCACATGCAGCTAAAACTCGAAAACTAGCAGCTGGCACTATTATTGGCTCAGGAACTGTTTCAAATGTTGATCGGAGTAAGGGTTCATCCTGTATCGCTGAGAAAAGAATGCTTGAAATATTAGAACATGGTAAAGCAAGCACACCTTTCATGCGCTTCGGTGACAAGATACGAATTGAAATGTTAGATAAGCAAGGAAATTCTTTATTTGGCGTAATTGAACAAACTCTCACTCAGTATAAAGGTCTCTAAAGTGAAACTTTATGATTATTATCGTTCTACAGCAAGTTATAGAGTGCGTATAGCCTTAAACTTAAAAAATATTAGTTATGAAACGCTATCTATACACCTTGTGAATAATGGTGGCGAACAGCATAATCCTAATTACTTGAGGCTCAATCCCCAAGGTTTAGTGCCTACGCTCGATGAAAATGGGCATATTATTAGTCAATCATTAGCTATCATTGAATATTTAGACGACATTAATCCAACGCCACCTTTGTTACCCCCAACACCGTTAGGACGTGCACATGTTCGAAGCCTTGCATTGATGATTGCTTGTGATTTACATCCTTTAAATAATTTAAGAGTACTTAATCGTTTAAGGCAACAATTTAACGCTGAGGATGAGGATATAAAGAATTGGTATCATCATTGGCTTAAAGAGTGCTTTGATGCATTCGAGCGCCGATTACAAGACATGCCCCATAAGGGGCAGGTGTGTTACGGCAGCGAAGTAAGCTTAGCGGATATTTGCTTGATACCACAAGTTTTTAACGCTAAGCGTTTTGGCTTTCCTTTAACGGAGTATCCTTTAATTGCGGCAATTAATTCTTATTGTTTAAGCTTACCTGCCTTCAGTAATGCATCACCATAAATTGAATGCCCAATCGCCACCAAATGAATGGTAAGCATGTATTAATAAGATAATACCAATGATGCCTGCAATTACTGCCATCACATAATACATATTATCCTTATATACTTTCCTACTTAAAGCCAACATATATTCAGGTAGTGCTAGCCAGAATATAGCTTTAAGTAAAACTACCCATGCTATAATGGTTGCTAGCAATTCGAAACGCCATTCCCAGATATTATGAATTACAACCATTATTAACCCAAATATTAATGCAAACATAGCGCTAACAAATACAGTATTCTTATCTGCCGATAAGTCACGTACTACTTTCCGATAATAGTCAGCACGGGCTATCATGATTATTGCCATAATTAACATATATAAACCTAGAACTTGTTCAATAATATAACTATGTAAAGGACCAGTGGTCATTGTTTTCTCCTTAAACGGTTTATATTTTCAAGTTTAGCATATATGCAAAAAGAAAATTTCTTATGTTTTACTAATACTTAAATAAAAAAATCAAATTATGTACACTAACTTAATATTCACTTAATTTTTTTGAGTTAAAATCTATCTGTTAGATTAATTTTTAAACAAGAGTTATACATTTATGATTAGAACTGCCTATATTTATTACGGGATAAATGAGCAAGAAAAATTAGTTATATCCTGCTATCATGAGCAAACTACTGCTGCTAGAAACTATAGAAAGTATGCTAAACATTATGGCGCTCCTTTAAAACCTATTATAGAGAAAGTAGAAATTGTAATTCCAACTGAAAAAGATATTACTGATGCAGAAATTGAAGCTCTTTTAACTCTTTTAATTGAGGATGAAATTAAAGATCTAATTTTAGCTAATAAGATCACTGATGCAGAGATTAAAGCTCTTTTAACTAATGAGATTACTGATGAAGGGATTGAAGCTCTTTTAACTCTTTTAACTCTTTTAACTGAGGATGAAACTAAAGATTTAATTTTAAATAAGAAAGAGATTACTGAGGAAAGGATTAAAAAACTAATTCTGAATAAAAAAATTCAAAAGGCAATTCAAGACGCAATTCTTGGTAAACTTCAAGAAATAAAAAATGCTTTAAACATCGAACCTAAGCAGGTAATTTTAGCTGCAGATGTTAATCTATGCTCTCCAACTAAAGAAGAATTAACAGAATTTTTAATTAGGGAAGCATTTATTAGGAAAATATTTGGAGACACAACTCCTATTATACGTATTTTAGAATCATCATTAAAAGAAGTGGCTAGTAAAGCTGTCCGGCGTTTTCGAGAAATTGAGAGAACATCTATGCCTCCTGGTGCCGCTATAGTAAGAGTAAAAAGTGGTCATTTTAATGATTCTACAGATCGAATAAATGAAATTTTCGCCGCCTCAGAACAAACTTTCAGCCCTGAATCAACACATTTATTTCGCGTATTAACAAGGTCTAAAAAAGAGATACCAGAAAAAGAGGTTGCAGCCTCTAAAGACACTAGAAGCACTTATTTAGGCAAATCATCTCCTGGGCTAGGAAAATCTAACGAACAAATGAAAGATAATGTCTCTCTTAGAAAAAGAACAAGCACGGAGACTTTGTCTTTGGCTTTTTTTAACAATAATTCCAATAAAAAAACTTGTCAAGAAACTAAGGAAAATTGCAACCAAATTCCAAGTAAAGCAGAGGAACCATCTCACCCAGATGGAATATTACAAAGCAATATTACTACAATATAAGAAATAAAATTCCTAAAAATTAATAGAACTGATGCGAGCTACTAAATATTATAAAGAAAGTTAATATTGAAAATAATTTAAGCATACTTTAATAAATATTTCCTATAATAAAATAGAAACTATTTAAAACTTACTTTTATGATTAATCCTAAATTTATTAATTTAAATCAAATCGATTTATCATCAAACGAAATTAAAAAATTAACCGGATTTTTTGATTTTCACAATCAATCAGACGATACCATTTGGCAAGCCAATACTCAATATACGTATGGTGAAAATAATGACTTAAAAATGCAATTTAACTTTCAAATAATAAAACGTACAAATAAAAAAAGTCGCCCTTGCCGATATGACATTTTTGGTACAGAAGGCGTTCGTATTTCGGATTCTCAAATCGTTTATCCTATGTTAGGAAGCTTTATTCTGACTAAAGATAATAAATTGCATTATATTCCTAATCTTCATGATGAAGTAATCATTGCAATGCCAACTTCTTCTACTAATTTGGAAAAACCATTTGGCGATACGTTTCAAAACTTACGCAGTCTTCATCCTTATTATTCAGAAATATCGTTTGCTGCTACTGATCCTATTCTAGATTCTGCCAGGCAAACTAGTTATACAGTTGTTCGCCAAATTTATGGTGAAAAATTCACAAAAATTATTAGTGAGAAAAATGGTGCATATCCATTAAGTTTAGAAGAGCGATTTCAAATTACTTTAGCCTTATTAAAGGCTCTTAAAGAAATTAATCCACAAGACTATAATCTTAAAGAATTTAAATGGGACCATGTTTTAATAGAGCGTCATCGTCCTGTAAAAGTAGATATCACTTATGCGTTACCCAAAAAATCTAAACCTACCAAGTCAGAAAGTAAGCAACAAGAATCTAGTTTTATAAAGGACACAGCTAAGCATATTTATTCACTTTGGAGTGATTTAAGCCCTGAAAATCTTGAATCATCTATCAAATTAGATACGTTAAAAGATTTTGATCATTTAACGCATGATGGTAAAAAATTAGTCGCCTCTGCTATTGAAAGTATGTTAGGTAAGAACGCAAGTTTTAAAGATTTAAAGCAATCCACTACAAAATTTAAGGAAGCACAAGCCAAAACAGCTATTACCAGTGAAAAAATTCATAATAAAAATTGTTACAGCTACTTAAGAGAATTAAAAGAAATGATACCAGATTTTCTAGGGAAGGATTTTGAAGGTATCAAAAAAGAGTTAGAAGCAATTAAGAAACATCAGAGCTATCAGAACGAGTATTCCTATGCCAAACTTTATACTCAGTTAATAACTTTTTTGGATCACAATATTGGATTTATTTCAATTAATCTTAAAGAAGAAGATAGAGAAAAACTAAATAAATTTATTGATGTCCTTTATAACAATGATAGCCATCTTCTCGAGCAAACCTATGCTGCAATTAGACATATTCCTCATGGGCACCGGCCAAGTAAATCTAGCAAAGGAATTGAGCATACTATTGCCGACGCATTAAGTGAGCCATTTTTTTTAAAAAGAATTAATGCTAAAACAGCTTCTCCTGCTGATAATGAGACCTGGCATGCGAGACTTTCAGCTGTTGTAGGTAATACATTTACACCGCAATACTATACCAATATACCAAGCATACGCTCCTACCCTTATAAGGAAAAAAAGGGGATCGAAGTTCGAGAGCTACGTATAGGCACTCAAGCACAACGATATAAGGGACAAACACGCGTTAGCCCTCTATTTGAATACTGGTTAAAAAACCAACTTGGAAAACAGCCGTCTCAATCAGTTTCGACTGAAAAATCTCCAATTACTCATATTTATTTCAATAATTTAGCTAGAGATAGGGAAATTTTTGACAGAGAGAAGTTTACTTTTGATTTTTTAGGTGAAGGTAACAAGGAAAAAGCGTTAACTGCACAACTTGAAAATTTAGAGAAGGGACATTCTAACCTTGCAGTTATCACACTTCCTGCAGATAAAGGATTTATGGCTCGAGGTGATTATCTTAAAACAAAAGAAGAATTAAAATATCAAACTGTATTCGACACATTTCTTTCTATTGCAAGAGGAGTCGATACGTTAGAACCTAAAATTAAAGATTTTTATATAAGTCCTAAGATAAGGGGATTACTTTTTAATTTTGGTGGCCACCCTAGTAGTGAGTATGAAAGAAAAGTATTACAAGACTTATTAACGAATAGTTTTAAAGCAATGGGTATAGTCAATAACGATGGGAACCTTATTCCTGCCGATAGAAAGTTAAGCCAAGCTGAGCGCCAAGCCGTTTGGTTTCACTTTATTAAATTTGAGCTGACCAACTTTATTATTGATAGGCTTAAACCAGCTAGTATCAATTTTTCTTGTAAAGACGCTATCGACCGGGGCGGCGCTTCATCTGCCTATTTTAACTTAATGAAATCTATTGAGGCTGGTCATCCTTTAAGCCGTGAAGAATTTGAGCAAGCTTTGCATGCCGCGGCAACATCAGTAAAAGGACGTGGAATGAACCACCATTTAAATATTATTTGGAATGCAATAGATCAGTATGTCAATAGTCAACAATACAAAGACAAATTACAAGAGGAAAAAGAAAAATTAAAAAAACATCCTGAACTACAATCACAATTAGAATGGCTTATCCAGTGGCGTGATTTCAATTGCCCTCATGGAAGAGTAACTAAACTTTTAGAAAGACGAATCGCAGAGGTTACAGAAGAACTAGAGCAAGAGGAAAAAAATCGTCCTGATCTATTTTTAAAGATTAATCAATCTTTAAAAATAGTTGAAACAATTAAATTTCATTATGATAAAAAAGTAAGTGGCAAAAGATTACTACTAGAGGCTATATCTTTAACGCCGGCAATTACACTAAAATCTGACAACAAAAGCCTTATTCAGTATGATAAATTAGCAGATGAGTTGAGAATTACTCATCCTAAATTGCAAGTACTCGCCGGTCTGATGAAAGCTGCTATTGGTATTATTTTATTTGTTTTTAGTTTTAGCAAACATACAAATACCCTAAAACAAGGTGCAGCAACCTTTAGGGCTGGCTATCATACCAATAAACGTGAAGCGCTTGTAGATACAATGAAGGACCATGTTACTTTGGCTAAACAGCTAAATATGAAAGAATTTGATGCAAATCTTCGTCTAATTCCGAAAGAAAAAGAAGAACAAGAGGGGGAAAGCGGCTCTACTATTACCCAAGAAAATTTTTCTATTAATAATAAATAATTTATTTTTCTATTAGAAATTAGAAAACTCTCGCTAGCGAGCTTTATCCAGAGCTCGCATTATCAGCTTTAGTTGCAGATAAAATGAATTTCAGCTAATGTTGCCTATTTAGCTCTTAGATAAATTATGGATTCCAACATAAAGGATTTGCTCATTTCTTTACAGCAAAATCAGGACCTTATGGTCCAGCAATTACACCAGTTCTGTGAAATTAACTCTGGCAGTGATAATCAAACGGGTTTGCAAATAATGCATCAAACCCTGTTAAATACATTTGAACCTATAGCAGATACTCTAGAAACTATAGAATTTCCACCAGTATCCATTATTGATATGGCAGGTAATATGGATGAATTTACCTGCGGTAATGCCCTATTGATTCGCAAAAGACCCAAGCTTAAACGGCGCATTCTTTTAGCGGGTCATATGGATACTGTTTTTTCTAAACATCACCCTTTTCAAAAATTGACCTATATTAGTAATAATCACTTAAATGGGCCTGGTGTTGCAGATATGAAAGGCGGATTAATAGTCATACTTCATGCCCTTAAAGCATTTGAACAAACCCCAGAAGCCTCCTCGCTAGGTTGGGATGTGCTTATTAATGCCGATGAGGAATTAGGCTCGCCTGCTTCTGGATCTTTATTTGGTGAAATAGCTCCGAATTATCAAGCAGGCCTTCTTTATGAGCCTGCTATGGATACGCAAGGGACATTAGCCAAAAATCGAAAAGGTAGTGGTAAAATAACAATAGTTGCTACAGGTAAAGCTGCGCATGCAGGTCGCGCTTTTTATGAAGGCAGGAATGCTATCTGTTATTTAGCAGAAGCAATTACAGCAATTCATGCCTTAAATGGTAAACATGAAGGTGTTACTATTAATGTAGGTAAGATAGCAGGTGGAACTGCGCTAAATATTGTTCCTGATCGAGCCGTTGCTAAATTAGATATACGGATTAATGATACTCATGATGAATCTTGGGTGATGGCTGAACTTAATAAAATTATACATAATTTAAAACGGCATGATTATAATTTAAGCATCCAAGGTAAATTTGCCCGCCCTGTTAAACAGATAAATTCAGGAACTAAGCGTCTTTATGAACGTATTAAAGCGATTGGGCACGAACTTAATTTGGTTATCAACTGGCAAGATAGCGGCGGTTGCTGTGATGGTAATAATTTAGCGGCCCAAGGCTTACCCGTTATTGATACCTTAGGTGTGCGAGGTGGCAATATACACAGTCAAATGGAATTTATATTAATTGACAGTTTAGTTGAGCGTGCTCAACTAACTACGCTACTTTTAAGAGATTTAGCGCAAGGAGGATTAGAGGAGCTTAAGCAATGATGTTATTTCGCCGTTCTTGTTTAACTGATCTTGATGCAGTTCATGATCTAGCTCTTCATAGTGGATTTGGACTAACCACTTTACCTAAAAACAAAGATTTACTTGCTAAGCGTATTCGCCTATCTTCTACTTCATTTAAGAAAAAAGTTAGTCAACCTCAAAATGAGTATTATTTATTTGTATTAGAAGATCCAAGTACCAATAAACTAGTAGGCACAGCAGCAATAGAAGCATTTACAGGTTTTGAGACGCCCTTTTATTCTTATAAATTATCTTTACGTACTCGGATATGTCATTCGTTAAATATCCGCAGTGATTATGAAGTACTAAGTCTGGTAAACGATAATCAGCGACGAAGTGAATTATGTACTCTTTTCTTAGAGCCTTCTTATCGTCTAAATGGTAATGGCTTATTATTATCTAAAGCACGATTTTTATTTATAGCACAATATCCACGCCGCTTTTCTTCTACATTAATTGCTGAAATGCGCGGCATATGTGACGATGAAGGAAATTCACCCTTTTGGGATAATGTAGGTAGCCATTTTTTCCATATGTCTTTTGCTGAAGCAGATAGATTAACAATTTTAACCAATAAACAATTTATTGCTGATCTTATGCCAAGGAATCCGATTTATGTAAAACTATTAGCGCCAGAAGCACAAGAGGTAATTGGAGAGCCTCACCCTACTACTCGACCTGCGATGAAAATTTTATCTGATGAAGGCTTTCGCTATAATAATTACATTGATATTTTTGATGGCGGGCCTACTATTGAAGCGCCTTCTCATGACATCAATACAATTGCAGCTAGCCGAATTTTAGTCATAAAAAACCTTAGTGATGAAGTTAGCGGCCCTCTTTTTTTATTATCCAACACTTCTCTCGATTTCCGAGCGACTATAAGTCATGCTGTTTTTAATAATCAAAGTGGCGAGTGCATTATTAGTAAACATACTGCGGAACTGCTGAAGGTTAAAAAAAATGACGCTATTCGCTTAGCACCATTAAAATTTGAAAGACTGGATCCTTTTAATAAAAATTTTGCTACTTACGTAACGGATCAATTGGCCAGTAAAGCTTCAAATCAAACCCTACAGGAGAGTTCGTAATGACGTTTTTTGTCAATCAACTTGGCCACCATTATTTAAATGGTACTTGGGTAACAGGCATAGGAGAAGTTTTAAATTCTCAAAGCCCCTTAGATAGTACAAATGTCTGGCAAGGTAGGCAGGCAACACAAGATGAAGTAAATCAAGCTGTTTATGCTGCAAAGCAAGCACTAAGCGGCTGGGCGTTTTTAAATTTAGATAGTCGCATTGCCTATTTATCCGCATTTGCAAAAGAGGTAGAAGCAAATCGTCAAGAATTAACTCACTTCATTGCTTTAGAAACAGGTAAGCCCTTGTGGGAATCAGCGACAGAAGTTAATTCTGTTATTGCTAAAATTAATATCTCTATTCAAGCTTATAAAAAAAGAACAATTAATTATTGTAATCCTACACCTGAAGCAAATGCCTGTTTGCGTTACAAACCACATGGCGTGGTTGCTGTTTTTGGTGCATTTAATTTTCCTGCACATTTAAGTAATGGGCATATTGTCCCTGCCCTATTAGCCGGCAATACCGTTGTATATAAACCAAGTGAATTAGCCCCAGGCGTTGCCGAATTAATTATGCAATGTTGGCATAGAGCTAACATTCCAGCAGGCGTTATTAATTGTATACAAGGCGGTGCTGGCACTGGGCAAGCATTATTACAAGCGGATATTCAAGGCGTTTATTTCACCGGAAGTTACAATACCGGCAAAGCTATACATCGTCATTTCAGTGATAGGCCAGATGTTATTTTAGCGCTAGAGATGGGAGGCAATAATCCTTTAATTATTGATGAAGTAAGTGATATTAATGCAGCAATTTACCAAACCATCTTATCTACAGTCATTACTGCAGGCCAACGCTGTAGCTGTGCTCGCCGAGTTTTTATTAAGGACAATGCTTATGGTGATGAGTTCTTAAATAAACTAATAACAAGTTTTAAAAAAATAAAGGTAGCAGGTTTTACTGCAAACCCTGAACCTTTTATGGGACCAGTGATAAGCCATAAACATGCTTTAAACTATTTAAAATCACAGGATAATTTAATTGGCTTAGGTGGAAAATCGTTGCTAAGAATGAATTTACTTCAAGAAAATTCTGGCCTTCTTTCGCCTGGATTAATTGATATGACAACTATAACAAATCCGCCTGATGAAGAAATATTTGCGCCTCTCGTTCAAATTTATCGCTACCAACATTTTGAAGAGGCATTAAAGTTAGCTAATCAAACTCAGTATGGTTTGGCAGCAGGACTAATTAGTGATAGCAAAGATCAGTTTGAACTATTTTACAAAACTGTTCGTGCTGGATTAATTAATTGGAATCGCTCAACAACGGGTGCAAGCAGTAGTTTACCTTTTGGCGGTGTTGGCTTAAGTGGCAATCACCGTCCTAGCGCCTATTTTGCAGCTGATTACTGCGCCTATCCTATTGCCAGCTTAGAGCAACCCGAGTTAACAAAACCTGCACAACTACTACCTGGTATTGAATTAGGATAAAATAATGGCTGTATATGAATTAAATATAGATGGTTTAGTCGGCCCTAATCATAACTATGCGGGTCTTGCGGCAGGAAATGTTGCATCAATTAGTAATGCCTTAAGTGTTGCTAACCCACAAGTAGCAGCGCTGCAAGGCTTAAAAAAAATGCGCATGTTACATAAAATGGGTCTTAAGCAGGCTTTATTGCCACCGCATGAACGGCCTAATTTTTCTTTACTATCACATTTAGGATTTACAGGCACGCCACAACAAAAAATCAATAATGCCTTTAAAGCTGCTCCCGAATTACTAGGAGCTTGTTATTCTGCATCAAGTATGTGGTCTGCTAATGCTGCCACAGTTTCTGCTAGTCTTGATTGCAAAGACAACCGTGTTCATTTCACAGCAGCGAACTTAATTAGTAATTTACATCGACATCAAGAAGCAGCTTTTTCTAGAAAACTTTTACAACGAATATTTGCTGATGAACGCTTCTTTTATCATCATGATATTTTACCTAGAAGTACAATTACTGCTGATGAGGGTGCTGCTAATCACAATCGGTTATGTAATACACATAATCATGCAGGAATTAGCATCTTTGTCTATGCTAAAAAAGCTATGCAAGCAGCAGATATAGTTAATCAGCCCAGGCGTTACCCAGCAAGACAAACATTAGAAGCCTCTGAAGCAATCGCTCGTGCACACCTTCTTGATCCAAATCGTTTAATATTTGCACGCCAAAATCCAGATGCAGTTGATCAAGGTGTTTTTCATAATGATGTTATTGCTGTCGCTAATGAAAATGTTTTTTTAATTCATGAACAAGCTTTCTTAGATCAACAAGAAATACTTAATGAATTAAAATTAAAAGCCGACTTTCCGCTAAATATTATTGAAGTTAAACAAGATAAAGTAAGTATTAATGAAGCAGTCTCGACCTATTTATTTAACTCACAACTCATTTCCTTACCCCATGGTACTATGACTCTTATTGCACCATCCGAATGCGAATTGAATTTATCTGTTCGCAGTTTTATTGATGAATTAATTGCAAATACCGACAATCCTATTAATCAAGTTTATTATTTGGATTTAAAACAAAGTATGCGCAATGGCGGCGGGCCTGCTTGCTTGCGTCTACGTGTTCCATTAAACGATAGTGAATTACAAGCAATGCACCAAGGCGTGCTCTTAAGTGAAGAATTATTCACTCAACTAGAAAGCTGGATTTATCGTCATTATCGCACTGAACTACAAGCAAAGGATTTAAGGGATTTTAATCTAGTAAATGAAATTTATACCGCTCTAGATGAATTAACGCAATTACTTAATTTAGGCTCAATCTATCCATTTCAACAAGTGAAATCTTCATAATGTTATGGAAGACTTTAGCAGGACGCTGCATTTATCGCTCGGATCAAATTCGTGTCTATGATAACTATTTTTTTCGATGGCTTAAATTTAATAGTAGCGCATTTCAAAGTTTGCTAAATAAATTTATGCCTTATAAGCCTGCTTTAAATTATGTTAAAGCATTAACCTTTGTTGCCCGTCAGCATCCTGGCGATTGTTGTATGTTTGGCTTAGGTGGCGCGGGCGTTGCACACGCTTTATCACCTTTATTACATAACTACTCTTTAACCGCAGTGGAGATGAACGCTGAAGTTATTGAGGTTGCCAAGCGCTATTTTATGGCCGATAGACTACCTAATCTAACTATGATTCAAGATGATGCTAGTCACTTTGCTAAACATTGCCAACAAACTTTTAATCATCTCCTTATCGATATTGCTGATGCTAATGATTTTCCGACGTCCTGTAAAAATAAAGATTTTTTTCTAAACTGTCAGCGTCTTCTTTCAACTCAAGGTGTATTGGTAATTAATGTAGCTAATGCTTATGAATATCAGTTTATTTTTACTATGTTAAAGCAGCAATTTGGTAACAATATTATTACGTTACCCGTTAAAAGCTGCGTTAATATTATTTTTATTGCTACAGCTTCAGATAATTTTAATTGGCTACTTGAAACATTTAATTCTAATAAGGAAATTAAAAAAATTTTCTGGGACACTAAATGGGGGTATATGGTTGATTTTAATTATAATATAATCCCTTTTTTATAATTTAAGCGATTTATGTCTACAGCAATTATTTGGTTTAGGCAGGATTTACGTTGCCAAGACAACTCAGCTCTCACAGCAGCTTGTCATGAGCATGATATTGTTATTCCGCTTTATATTGCAGAAAATAACTTAAAACATTTAGGCAGCGCGCAAAAATGGTGGCTACATCATTCATTATTAGCACTTAAAAAAAATCTACAAAGCCATGGCCTTAATTTACTCTTAGTAAGTGGCTCGGCCTTATCTAAGCTACAAGAGCTAATTACAACTTATCAAGTTGATACTGTCTATTGGAACCGGCGCTATCAAGCTTGGGAAATTGAGCAAGATAAAAAAATAAAAGTAGCTTTAAATAAAAATAAGGTTAGTATTAAAAGTTTTAAAGGAAATCTTTTTTTTGAGCCTTGGGAAATTCAAAATCAAAAAGGCGATTATTTTAAAGTTTTTCCACCTTTTTGGCGGCATTGTTTTCCTAAAATAAACCAATTTGACTCGTTATCTATTATAAAAAAGTGGCCTCACTGTCCTAAAGTCCATACAGAAGATTTGAAAGATTGGGGACTTCTTCCTACAAAACCCAATTGGGCTGATAAATTTAAAACTATTTGGCAGCCTGGTGAAAATGGCGGTTTACAAAAATTATCCTTTTTTATTGAAAATAATTTAAGCAATTATCAAATTAATAGAGATTATCCTGCAAAAAACGCTAGCTCAAGCCTTTCACCGCATCTCCATTTTGGCGAAATTAGCCTTGGACAAATTTGGCATGCCGTAAACAGCGTTGTAGAAAATAAATCTTATCATGCCAGTTCTATTGAACAGTTTTTAACTGAGCTAGGGTGGAGAGATTTTTGTTATCACCAACTCTATCATTTACCACAAATTACGATTCAAAACCTTAAGCCGCAATTTAATCATCTTAGTTGGCGTGTTTCAAATAAAGATTTTACAAAATGGTGCCAAGGTAAAACAGGTTTTCCTATGGTTGATGCTGGAATGCGTCAACTATGGCAGACTGGTTTTATGCATAATAGGCTGCGCATGATAACAGCTTCATTTTTGGTAAAGAATCTTCTTATTGACTGGCGTTCAGGCGCGAAGTGGTTTTTTGATACCTTACTTGATGCCGACCTTGCTATTAATTCTTTTAATTGGCAATGGATTGCTGGCAGTGGATTTGAAGCATGCCCGCCATTTCGCATTTTCAATCCTATTACGCAAGGAGAAAAGTTTGATCCAAACGGCGATTATATCAAAACCTGGCTTCCTGAATTAACAAATGTTTCTAAGAAGTGGATACACAAACCTTGGCTAGAGCCAAATTTACCGCTTAAGTTTAGTCAAGATTATTCGCCTCCTATGGTTGATTTACAAATAACAAGGCAACATGCGCTAGCCCAATATCGTGATTTAAAAAATTTTACACAGAAATGAAAACTATTATTAACTAAGGACTAGTTAAATTATGGAAGTACTTTATCTAATAAATTTAGAAGTTCTTTAAAATAAGTGATGAATAGTTAATTGTTTGATTTTTACAAATAAATTTTAAATACTTGCAAATTATTTTAGATAAATTTTACGCTTACTGCTATTATTTTTATCATATAATATGCAATTTGTATTAGGTAAATAGTATGCAGTTTTTTAAAGATAAAGAAGGGCAACCAAGCTCACTTCCAGCAGAAAGTTCGCCTTCATTATTAGACTCAATACCTACTGAAGTTTTATGGAAAATTTTTTCTTATTCTAACCCAGTTGATATGACAACCTTAGCTCAAAGTAGTAAATATTTTTCTAAATTAGTTAAAGAAGCAGATGATTTTTGGCAGGAAATATATCATCGTCATTTCCCTAATGCACCTGAAAAACTAGCAGATAAGTCTTGGTATGATACTTTTATGGAGCGTTATCAAGCAGATTATCCTCAGCCTGAAGTAAGGCGTTTAGCTTTTTTAATTAAAGCCCAGGATGAAGTGAACTTAGAAAGATTTATAAAGAAGCATCAGGGAAGCATTAAAGATTTGCTTGATATAAAAGGAAAGGAAACGGGAAAAACACCCTTAAAGTATGCTCAAGAAATTGGCAATAGAAAAATATTAGACCAACTTTTTCAAGCTGTAGATCTCAACTATAGAAACAATGTAAAGGAAGTAGCTAGCAGTGAACTTATTAGTCGTGCAATCAGTTTAAGTTGTAGTGCTATTGAAAACTTGCCGACTGAATGTAATACGCAAGCATACCAAATAATAATTGCTCAGAGTTGTATGGCTTATCATTTGAATCATTCAACTTCTGCTTTGCAAAATGTAAAAATTAAAACCTCTGATGTTGCTATAGCTGAACATCATAATATTGTTGTAGATAGGACCGCTCTTGAAGGAATTGCTCGTTATTGTATTGAAATAAATATGAGTACTGCTGCTGCCAAAGTTGTTATTGCAGAGGTTATAGATAATTTAAAAAATATTTTAGATGCCATTAATTTTATTAATTCCAGCTATTCTCATGAACCTGACTCTTTAAGTTTTTATAACGATGAGAAACTTTGTCCGCTCATCGATAAATTTCGTAAAAAATTAGAAAATAACGAGGATAGAGATCCCCGCGGTAAAGCCCTTGCTAAATTAATCTTTGCCGCTGAAGAAGCTGCTTATACGTCAAAAGCAGATGAACAAGGGAGAACAATTTTTTATTGGGCTATTGCATGCTGTCAATCTCCGCAAGCGCTTGCGAATCTATTAAAGATGGGAAGTTCCCTAGAAGAACGCTATATGAGTTTAGGTTATCGTCCACTTCATATTGCAGCTAGCCTTGGATACAACGAAATTATCCAGTTATTTTTTACAGAAGGTGCAGATCCCTTAATTCTTAATACAGGTAACTCAATTTTTGTTGATTATTTTAAGGCAGGAAATTTAGCTAATTATTTAACCCATCGCATTCAGGGTTATCAAGAAGATAATAGACAACTTGAACAAATAGTCGAATCAAAATTTCATTGCATGATACCCATACATCTGGCCGCAGAATACGGACATAAAAAGACTGTAATTAAGTTTATTCAATATGAGCCTACTTGTGCTACAACTATGAATGATGCTAGGCAAGAAGTAATGGATGTTGCTGTTATGGCAGGACAAAAGGAGGTCGTTGAAGCGTTACTACAACTTAGTCCGCAGTTTTTTTCAAGATTAAACCAGGAGTCTCTACTTGTTTATGCTACTGATTATAACCATACAGGTTTACTGATTTATCTTGTAAAATACCTCCTTCAACAACGTGATGACTTAGCTAAGGATCCTCAACTTACAGAGCCTAGCAATTCGGCGCTTGAAATAGAGTTAACAGATCACTCTTATTTTACTCTACACTTCCCATCTGAGATAGATACAATTTTTGAATACTACTTATCATTTGTTAACGAAGAAGAGGACTTGTTAGGTATAGAGGCTTTCATAAGTACAATCTATCGATATGATCCTAAATATTTAAACACTCTTATCACTAATGCGCCTATAAATTTCAAGCCAAAAATTAAAAATGAAATTCAAAAAATACGCGATGACCTCTCTTCAGATAATGTGTTTTTATATGTAAAAAATGGCGATATAGAGGGCTTAAGTCGAACGTTAACCTTATTAAGTATGCTTGATCAAGAAGATAAACAAGGTAAATCACTTTTGACAGTAGCTAGCCAAGAAAAAAACCCATTAGTTTTAAACTATATTTATCAACTAGCGATAGCTTTTAATTCTGAAAAAAATATTCTTAATACCAAAAAACAAAGTGGTGAGCATAGAACGATCTTATATTGGGCTATTGTATGTCACCAAGACGAAAAAGTGATTCAAGAATTATTAGATAAAGGAAGTAAACCAAATGAGAAATATTTTACTAATAATTCTCAACCTTTACATATCGCTGCTCAACATGGTAATAATAAAATTATACCCCTTTTAATTAAAGCCGGTGCGTCCCTTACAGCACCGGATATAATTGGTAAACTACCTATTCACGTTGCGATAGAATATGGTAATTTAGAAGCAGTTGAACAGTTTCTTACACAAGATAAAGCTTTATTAAAAATACTAGATTTTAATGGACGTACCCTGCTTCATCTCGCGGTACGATATGGCCAGCCTAAAATTATGGAATTTTTAATTAAGCAAGGTTGTGATCTTAAAGCTACTGACAGCTTCGACATGCAACCGATTCATTTAGCTGTAAAGGAAGGTCAACTTGAGGCAGTTAAATGTCTTCTTGAAACATCAAATGATCTACTTGAAGAAAAAGACAGAAGTGGTAAAACAACACAAGAATTGGCTGAACTGCATGGCAATACTCAATTAAGTAAACTTATTTCGGAATATGAAGACAATAAGCATAGTGACAAAAGGCAAAAAAGACCAGGGTAAATTAAAAAGCTATCTTGCTTTTCAATCCTAATTTAAATTATTTTAGTGCATACTGATAGTGACAATAGCCCTTATAGCAAAATCTGTTCTTAATTAGACATTTTCCAAGATGCCTCGGACAAGCCGAGGTACATAGACATTATTGAGTGGATAATAAAAGAAAAAGTAGTTACAGATAATAGTAGCCTGGGTGAAACGAAGTGAAACCCGGTGCCGGCCTTTTAGGCCTGCACCCAGGCTACCTATTTTTTTGGTAAATTCATTCACCAATAATGCCAGGCATGTAGACCAAACTACCGTCAACACGCCTTAACTATTTTAAATTGCCATTAAATCCTTTTCTTTTTCACTTAACACAGCGTCAACTTCCGCGATGTATTTATCGGTTATTTTTTGAATAACTTCGGCTGCTTTGCGCTCATCATCTTCAGAAATAGCTTTGTCTTTTACTAATTCTTTAAGTTGATTATTGGCATCACGGCGAATATTACGAATTGCAACGCGACCTTGCTCTCCCTCAGCACGTACAATGCGAGTCATCTCTTTACGTCGCTCTTCAGTTAAAGGCGGCATTGGTACCCGGATTGCAGAACCTGCGGTTGCTGGGTTTAATCCTAGATCAGCATTTAGAATTGCCTTTTCAATAGCAGCAACCATTGATTTTTCCCAAGGCGTTACTAAAAGTGTCCGTGAGTCACTTGCTGTAACGTTCGCTACCTGATTTAAAGGTGTAGGATTGCCATAATAATCAACTTGAACATGATCTAATAAACTTGCATTAGCACGGCCTGTTCTAATTTTTGTTAAATCATGTCTTAAAGTCTCCACAGACTTCTTCATTCGTTTTTCGGCATCCTGCTTAATTTCATTAATCATGACTTGCTCCAACTATAGTTCCTACATGCTCACCAAGCACAATTTTTCGTAGCGCCTGAGCTGCACTCATATCAAAGACTTGTAAAGGCATATTATGCTCT
This sequence comes from Legionella busanensis, assembly GCF_900461525.1. Lineage (NCBI taxonomy): Bacteria > Pseudomonadati > Pseudomonadota > Gammaproteobacteria > Legionellales > Legionellaceae > Legionella > Legionella busanensis. The sequence continues at coordinate 2,109,991 of NZ_UGOD01000001.1, forward strand.
TCACACAAACAAATCGCAGTGGAATCCATAACTTTTAAACTATCGCTAAGGATTTGCTTGTAAGTTAAAAACTCATAACGTTTAGCTGCTGGATTTTTAACAGGATCATCGGAATAAATGCCATCAACCTTAGTTGCTTTCAATACTACATCTGCGCCTACTTCAATAGCACGAAGGCATGCTGCTGTATCAGTTGTAAAGAAAGGATTCCCAGTGCCAGCTGCAAAAATAACGACATGTTTATTTCTTAAATGTGTTATTGCTTTACGGCGGTGATAGGGATCAACAACACCAAGCATAGGGATGGCTGACATAATACGCGCTGGCAAATCAATCCTCTCCATCGCATCACGCATAGCTAGCGCATTCATCACCGTTGCAAGCATTCCCATATGGTCACCGGTAACACGGCCTAGCCCTGCCTCGGATAACGCTTTACCACGAAATAAATTGCCTCCGCCAACCACTAGCGCAACTTCTACACTCATTGAAATTAACTCAGCGACTTCATTGGCAATTCGGTCTAAAACAGCTGGGTCAATACCAAACTGCGAATTGCCCATAAGGGCTTCGCCACTATATTTCAATAAAATACGTTTATATTTTAAAGGTTGATTTTCACTCATTAATCACGAACCTGCGCCATAACTTCTTCAACAAAATTATCTTCTTTTTTAGCAATTCCTTCACCTACTTCATAGCGAATAAAGGAAACTACTTCAGCATTTTTTTCCTTTAATAACTGACCGACTTTAATATCTGGGTTTTTAACAAATGGCTGACCTAATAAACTAACTTCGTCAACAAACTTATTAATACGTCCTTCAATCATCTTATCAATAATTTCTTGTGGTTTACCACTTTCACGTGCTTGCGCTGTAAATATTTCTCGCTCATTTTCAATGACGTCAGCAGAAACTTGATCACGACTAACTACCATTGGCCGGCTAGCAGCAATGTGCATAGCTATATCTTTAGCCAGTGTTTCATTACCATTTTTTACCGCAACCAAAACACCAATACGCGTACCGTGTAAGTAAGAGCCAACTACCCCATCTTCGCATTGTAATTTTTCTAAGCGACGAATTTTAATATTTTCACCAATCTTAGCTACAAGCTGCTGTCTTTCATGTTCAACAGTATTATCTGTATTTGCTAAAGTAGCATTAGACAACTCATTAACATCTTTAATATTTTCGTTGTTTAATGCAGTAGCAGGTACTCTTTCAGCAAATTTAATGAAATTTTCTTCCCGAGCAACGAAATCAGTTTCTGTATTAATTTCAACAATAACAGCTACTTTATTATCAGAAGAAAGTGCTGTAGCAATGACACCTTCTGCTGCGATTCTATCTGCTTTTTTATCTGCCTTTGCTTGGCCTGCTTTACGCATTTCAGAAATAGCTTGTTCAATATCACCATTAGTCATAACCAAGAACTTTTTGCACTCCATCATTGGCGCGCCTGTTCTTTCCCTTAATTTCATTACTTGCGATGCACTAATTGACATTTAATCCTCCACATAACAAAAAGGGAATACATCTTAACGACGTATTTCCCTTCATTCGATATCTTACGTTTAACTGTGAACTAACTTATTTGCCTGACTTAAATTAATTAGATTCAATCTAAGGATTTAATTACAGACCTCAAATTTTCAACTTATTCTTCACTAGCCTTTTCATCAGCTTCTTTTTCGTTGACTTCAACGAATTCAGCATTTGCATCAGCTCCACCTGTAGTATTGCCATTTTTAGCATCTAGGATTGCGTCAGCAATACAGCGTACATAAATGTCAACTGCGCGCATCGAATCATCATTTCCAGGAATAACATAATCAATGTTATCAGGGTTATTATTTGTATCAACAATACCAATAACAGGAATTTTTAAGCGACGCGCTTCTTCTACAGCAATATGCTCAAAGCCTACGTCAATAACAAATAAGGCATCAGGCAAGCCGTTCATGTTTTCAATACCGCCTAAACCACGCTCTAATTTTTCCAGCTCACGAGTCAGCATTAGTGCTTCTTTTTTAATCATGCCTGCAAAAGCACCTTTTTCTTGCATTTCTTTTAATTCTTTTAATCTAAAGATAGATTGACGGACTGTTTTAAAGTTAGTCAACATTCCACCTAACCAGCGATGATCAATGTAAGGCATGCCACAACGTATTGCATGGTTACGAATACTTTCTTGCGCGGCTCTTTTAGTTCCAACAAATAAAATTTTAGCTTTATTTGCTGCTAGACGACCAACATAGTTAGTTACGTCATTTAGCATAGGTAGGGTTTTTTCTAAATTGATAATGTGAATTTTATTTCTTGAGCCAAAAATATAAGGCGCCATTTTAGGGTTCCAAAAGCGAGTTCTATGTCCAAAATGAGCACCTGCTTCAAGCAGTTCACGCATACTTACATTCATTCTATTCTCCAGGGTTAGGCCTCCACGCTTCCCATAAGAAACCCATATTTAATTTTATAGGACCCTATCTTATGTGCCGAAACGTGTGTGTCGTTAAAAAGCGCGCTATTTATACCATATTTAAGCTTTGCCAGCAACGTTGCTATCAAATTTGGTCAGGTAAATTTATTTATTTGTGCAGAATTAAAAAACCAGGTATATAATTAATCGTAATTAAAAACAATTAATTAAGGAGAGATTATGTTTACGAAGAAATTATTACCTATTATCGCTTTTGCTGCCTTTACAGCACAACCTATGTTTGCAGCAGATTCTTCTAATACATCAACGACAGGATCGTCAGCCACTGGGGCATCAACGACAGATACTTCAACTAGTACTTCAACGACTCCTAGTTCAACTACTACAACACCAACTTCAACGTCTACAACAACTGACACATCAGCTACTTCTAGTTCAGCAAACGATAATGGTAATAACTCAACATCATGTAACTGCCACAAAAAGAGCATGATGGAAATGGCTCAAGCCTTACAATTAACTGATGCGCAAAAAGATCAAATGAAAGCAATTAGAGAAAAAGCAAAAGCAAGCCTTCAAGCTAACAAAGATCAAATGCGATCTATCCGTAGCCAAATGCATGATTTAATTACTTCAAGCTCAATGGATAGTTCTAAGTTAGATTCTTTAATTAGCCAAAAAACAGCTCTTCTCGGTAAAATGATAAGAACTAAAGTAGAAGCTAAACATCAAATGTATATGGTTCTTAATCCTCAACAACAACAAAAATTTCAACAAATGTTGAAAGATGAGCAATCACATTCTTGCCATTAATCTCTATATTTAAATTTTCATGCCATACTAAAACAGTATGGCATGTTAAGTTAAATCAAAGATCTATTCTGAAACGATCAATACAAATTCATGTATAATTAAAGAATTTAGAATGATTTACTGCTCTTTACGTTAAAGTAAGATAAAATTATATATTCAGCTAAACATTTGAGCCTTTCCAATGCTAGTTAGCTGTTTAAAGTCCTAAATTAAAGTGAGTTTGACATAAGATAAAAGTTAATTATGTCGTTAAGTAAACCTTAATTTATATAAAATTAACAAATTTAAATTATTTAGTATGTGGATTTAAATCATGGCAGTCACTATTAAAACCTCAGAAGAAATTGAAAAAATGCGTGTTGCTGGACGTTTAGCAGGCGACGTTTTGACAATGATTGGCCCTTATGTAAAAGAAGGGGTAACCACAGACGAGTTAAATACTATCTGTCATGACTATATAGTTAATGAGCAGAAAGCCATTCCAGCTCCTCTTAATTATAATGGGTTTCCCAAATCAATTTGCACATCAATTAATCATGTTGTTTGCCATGGCATTCCGGGTAAACGATTATTGAAAAATGGCGATATTCTAAATATCGATGTGACAGTGATTAAGGATGGCTATCATGGCGATACGAGTAAAATGTTTTTTATCGGTGAGCCTACAATAAAAGGAAAACATGTCGTTAAAATTGCTCATGAATGCCTTTATATCGGTATAGAAATGGTAAAACCCGGTATAAGACTTGGTGATATAGGTCATGCTATTCAGCAACATGCAGAAAAAAATCGTTGCTCAGTAGTACGCGATTATTGTGGACATGGTATTGGTGCTATTTTTCATGAAGAACCACAAGTACTACATTATGGCACACCTGGTACAGGTGAAATTTTGCAAGAAGGGATGACGTTTACTATTGAGCCTATGGTAAATCTTGGTAAACATCATACTCGTTTATTGCCTGATAAATGGACAGTTGTAACGCGTGATCATAGTTTATCAGCGCAATGGGAACACACGCTTTTAGTCACAGCTAATGGCGTTGAAATTTTAACATTGCGAGATGAAGAGAAATAATTATCCATTAAAATATACCTTAAAACAATTTAAGGAACATTTAGCAGAGCAATTTAATGCGCAAAAGAGTATTACTGTTACAGCGCAAAAATTAGTTAATTTTATTGATAAAGAACTGCTTAAACTTTTTCGCAAGAATAACCTTCATAAAGAAGATTGCTTTTGTCTTATCGCTTTAGGGAGTTATGGAAGACAAGAACTTCAACTTCATTCTGATATAGATATTTTATTACTGCATGCAGACTCTGTGAATGACGAACAGTTACATCGTGCACAAGCCTTTATTCAGAATTGCTGGGATAATGGCTTTGGTATTAGCCATCAAATTACAACAGTTAAAGCCTGTGCTGATTTAGCTAGTCAAGATGTTAGCGTTATCTCCAGTATTTTAGATATGCGCCTGTTAGGCGGGCATAGTAAATTAATGGAAGAATTAGTTTATCAAACTCACCCACTACACATGTGGCCAAGCGATCAATACTTTTTTGCTAAGCAAGCTGAACAGCAGCAGCGTTACTGTAAATATGGCGAGACAGCTTATAATTTAGAACCTAATGTTAAATATGGGCCAGGTGGTTTACGCGATATTCAAATTCTACTTAGCATTAGTAAACGTCATTTCATCATTAAAAAATTAGCTGATGGTATTAATTATAATTTTATTACTGATAAGGAATATGAAGAACTAGTTAAATGCCAACACTTTCTTTGGCGAGTTCGTTTTACCCTTCATTTATTGGCAGGCAAAGCAGAAGAGCGTTTGCTATTTGACTATCAAGTTAAATTAGCAGCCTTCTTTGGCTATCGAGATAAACCCCATTCATTAGCCATCGAGCAGTTTATGAAAACCTATTTTCAGATAATCAAACGTAGCCGAGAAATTAATGAAATGCTATTACAATGGTTTTCAGAAACGATTGTTCATAAAGAAAAACAACACCTTAAACCCTTAGATGCTAATTTTCAACTTTCTAATCAGTTTATTGAAGTAAAGCATGCTAAAGTTTTCGCTAATGATCCTACATGTTTATTAAAACTATTTTTATGGATTGCTAAATGTCCAGATATCCAAGGCGTTCGTGCAAGTACTATTCGTTTAATCAGACAACACCTTTACTTAATCGGCACGAGTTTTCGCTCATCGACAACTGCAAGACAAACTTTCTTATCTATTTTTAAAGATTCAATTAATACATTTGAAGCCTTAAATTACATGAATAAATATGGCGTCTTAAGTCGTTATCTTGACTGTTTCGCTGCAATTACAGGTCAGATGCAATATGATTTATTCCATGTATATACAGTCGATCAGCACACTTTATTTGTTATCCGCAATTTAGTTCGCTTTTTAGATAAGAATTTTGCTAAGCAGTTTCCGCTCGCTGTAGAACTTATGGCGAAAATACCTAAAAAAGAGGTTCTATATCTAGCAGCATTATTTCATGATATTGCAAAAGGGCGTGGAGGTGATCACTCTGAATTAGGCGCTGAAGAAGCTCAATCATTTGCTTATCAACATCAATTAAATCCAGAAGATACAAACTTACTTCTCTGGCTTGTTAAACACCATTTATTTATGTCTCATACCGCACAACGCCAAGATATCTATGATCCTAAAACCATCCATCATTTTTGTCTTATGTTTCCTAAGCCAAGCTACCTTGACTATCTTTACTTATTGACAGTCGCTGATATTTGCGCAACAAACCAAAACTTATGGAATACTTGGAAAGATTCCTTGTTAAAAGAGTTATATCGTGCAGCAGCAACAGCCTTTCAACAGCAAGAAAATTGTTTAAACGAGGATGAACTTATTAGTATACGTAAGCAGCAAGCCCTTAAGTTATTGCTGCAGGAATTAGATAAAGAAGAAGTTGAAAAACTGTGGTCATCATTTAAAAGTAGATATTTTCTCCATGAAACACCAGAGATGATTGCAATTCATACTAAAGCTATTTTAACTTGTCAAAACTATCCTTTAGTTTCAATCTTACCGCACTATAGTCAAGGTGGAATGGAAGTTTTTATTTATATGCCACACCGCGATGATAGGTTTACTATTGCCACTACCGTGTTAAGTAATTATCAAGCAACCATTCAGGAAGCAGTCATTTTAACCTGCGATAATCAATTTGATTTAGATACCTACATTATTTTAAACGAACAACATCAAGCTTCTTTTACTGCTGGAAAAATAAAATTAATTGAACATGAATTAATTAAGCGATTAAGTGATATTAAAGAAATACCTAGAATTGCTAAGCATCGATTGTCCCGAACCTTAGCTCATTTTAAGTTCAAACCCAGTATTACCTTTAATGATGAGCCTCCTTATACTCGCTTATTTCTTATAACAGCAGATAGGCCAGGTTTACTAGCACATGTTAGCCGTGCTTTCACGAAACTAAATATTCATCTGCATAATGCTAAAATAGTCACTGCAGGCGAAAAAGCTGAAGACACCTTCTTTATTTCAACTAAAACAGATGACTTACTTACTACACATGAGCAAGATTTATTACGTAAAATGTTGCTGAAAGAATTAACAAGTGAATTTTAATTTCTGAATTCCGCGAACAAATAGTGGAATGTTAGCAACGTTTCATAGTCCCAAAGTAGCCTGGGTGCAACGAAGTGAAACCCGGGTTATGGCCTAAAGGCCTGCACCCAGGCTACCTATTCCTTGATTTAACGACGCAGCTTAAAAAAGTCGCTAAGTAATACAGAACATTCTTTCTCTAAAACACCTTCATCTATTTGAATTTGATGATTGAGGGGATAACCCTGTAATAAATTATAAACAGAGCCTGCAGCGCCAGCTTTAAAATCTCGTGTTGCAAAAACTACTCGCTTAATACGAGCTTGTACCATAGCACCTGCACACATTACACAAGGCTCTAAAGTGACATACAGGGTCGCTTGTGTAAGGCGATGATTGCCTAAATGCATGGCAGCTGCACGCAAGGCACAAATTTCAGCGTGTGCACATGGATCTTTATCAGTAATAGTACGATTATGGCCATGTGCTATCAATTGATTATCTACAACAACAATAGCTCCTATGGGAACTTCATGTAACTTATACGCTTTAAGCGCTTGCAAATACGCTTCGCGCATCCAATGTTTGTCTTGATTTATTCCCATTCAATCGTTGCTGGCGGCTTTCCCGAAATGTCATAAGTTACCCGAGAAACACCAGGAACTTCATTAATAATTCGATTAGAAACTTGTCCTAAAAAATCCCAAGGTAAATGAGCCCAATGTGCCGTCATAAAATCAATTGTTTCAACAGCGCGTAAACAAATAACAAAATCATAACGTCGCCCATCGCCCATCACGCCAACACTTTTTATAGGTAAGAAAACAGCAAAGGCTTGACTAACTTTATGATAAAGATCTACTTTATATAATTCCTCTAAGAAAATGGCATCTGCTCGACGCAAAATATCAGCATATTCCTTTTTAACTTCACCAAGAATACGCACGCCCAAACCTGGGCCTGGAAAAGGATGCCTATAAACCATATCATAAGGAAGACCAAGCTCTAAACCAATTTTTCTGACTTCATCTTTAAATAACTCACGAATGGGTTCAAGCAACTTCAAATTTAATGTTTCAGGCAAACCACCTACATTATGATGAGATTTAATAACCACAGACGCCTCTTTAGTATAAGTCGCTGCTGATTCTATTACATCAGGATAAATCGTTCCCTGAGCCAGCCATTTAACTTCAGGAATCTTTTGTGCTTCATTGTCAAATACGTCAATGAAAGTGTGGCCAATAATTTTTCGTTTTTGTTCAGGACAAGTTATTCCTTCTAGCGCTTTTAAAAATTGCTCTTCTGCATTAACTGCAATAATTCGAATACCAAGATGACGGCCAAACATTGATAACACTTGTTCTGGCTCATCAAGTCGTAATAAGCCTGTATTGACAAAAACGCAGGTTAACTGATCACCAATTGCTTTATGTAGTAATGCGGCAACCACTGACGAGTCAACACCGCCTGAGAGACCTAAAAGGACATGATCTTGCCCAACTTTTTTACGAATATCAAGAATTGATTCTTCGATAATATTAGTTGGCGTCCAATCATTAACAGCGTTACAAATTTCTACCACAAAGCGCTCAAGAATACGCAAACCTTGAGTGGTGTGAGTAACTTCCGGATGAAACTGCAAACCATACAAGCCTCGTTCTTCACAAGCCATGCCAGCAATAGGCGCATTACGTGTTTCACAAATGACTTTAAACCCTGGCGGTAAGGAAGTGACTTTATCACCATGACTCATCCAAACATCAAGTAAGGCTTCGCCATTGATGGTTGTTCGGTCTTCTATATTTGTTAATAACTTAGAATGTCCATGCAAACGAAGCTCAGCATAACCAAATTCTCGAATTGGTGACGATTGGACCTCCCCACCTAGTTGAACAGCCATTAACTGCATACCATAGCATATCCCTAAAACAGGAATATTTGCTTGAAAAACCCAACTTTGTGCTTTTGGCGTTGACTCTGCACTAGCGGTAGCAGGTCCGCCAGATAAAATAATACCGCAAGGTGATAATGACTCGAAAACTTCTTTATCAATATTAAAAGAATGAATTTCACAATAAACGCCCATTTCTCGAACGCGTCTAGCAATTAATTGGGTGTATTGAGAACCAAAATCAAGGATTAGTAGGGGTCGCTTTTTACTTACTGTCATAACTAATTATCAACCTGGTAATTAGGAGCTTGTTTAATAATATTAACATCGTGTACATGCGATTCACGCATACCGGCATTGGTTACTTGAACAAATTGTGCCTTTTCATGCAGCACTTTAATAGATGCACAGCCAGTATAACCCATACAAGAACGTAAACCGCCAATCATTTGATGAATAATACCTTGTACGGGACCTTTATAAGCCACACGGCCTTCAATACCCTCAGGCACAAGTTTATCACTACCTTGCGTTAAATCTTGAAAATAACGATCACTTGAACCTTGCGCCTGTGCCATCGCACCAATTGAACCCATTCCACGATAACTTTTATATGTTCGACCTTGATAAAATTCAAGCTCACCTGGGGATTCTTCCGTACCAGCAAAAAGATTACCAAGCATGACAGTATGCGCGCCTGCAGCTAAGGCTTTGCACATGTCACCAGAGAAACGAATGCCACCATCGGCAATGATAGGAATACCACTTCCTTTTAAGCCTTCTGCAACATTAGTAATAGCTGTGATCTGTGGCACACCTACGCCGGTAACAATTCTAGTTGTACAAATGGAACCAGGACCAATACCAACTTTAACGGCATCCACCCCCGCTTCCATAAGCGCGCGGGCAGCAGCAGCGGTGGCAATATTACCGCCAATTACTTGAACATTAGGGAAATGCTTCTTAATCCAAGCTACTCTATCTATTACCCCTTGTGAATGGCCATGAGCAGTATCAACTGTTAAAACATCTACGCCAGCGTCAACTAGTGCAGCTACACGCTGGTCAGTACCCTCTCCAACACCAACGGCAGCCCCTACCCGTAGTTGCTCCGCTCCGTCTTTACAAGCAAAAGGGTTTTCTTTCGCTTTTTGAATATCTTTTACAGTAATTAAGCCGCGTAGATTAAATGCTTCATTGACAACTAATAACTTTTCTAATCGATGTTTATGTAGGAGACTACGAATTTCTTCTCGACTAGCGCCTTCTTTTACAGTAACTAATCGTTCCTTAGGAGTCATAACAGCTGATACTGGTAAAGAGAAATTTGTTTCAAAACGAATATCGCGGCTAGTAACTATCCCCACGAGCAAATCGCCTTCAACCACAGGAACACCTGAGAAGCTATGCTTAGCCATCACTTCTAACAATTCTTTAACTGTTAAATTAGGTGAAACATAAATAGGATCTTTAACCATCCCACTTTCAAATTTTTTCACCTTACGGACTTCCTCAGCTTGTGCTGCAATACTCATATTTTTATGAATAATGCCTATACCGCCTTCTTGCGCCATTGCAATAGCTAATCTTGCTTCAGTCACAGTATCCATAGCGGCAGAAATTAAGGGAATATTTAGCTGAATTTCACGGGTTAGTTGTGTCTTTAACAACACTTCCTTTGGAAGCACCTGCGAATGAGCAGGAACTAATAATACATCATCGAAAGTCAATGCCTGTTGCAAAATGGAAAGCGACATACCTTGCTCCTGCAGTTAATTAACCGCATAGTCTAGCAAAATTTTAATCAATTTACTAATGAAAAATGCTTAGCATACTAAATTATAAGCACTAAAAAAGAAAAAAGGATATTTTTGTGCTCACTTATAAGAGGTTTAAATTGAGATAACTCATAGAAGATCTTAATTTCAATCACATTAAAATCTTTTAACATTCAGTTTATACTACTGCAGTCTGAGTATAGATAGCTAGCTAGTTAATGCAAAACAATAAAAAGTCGCTACATATGTAAACTTGAAGCTAGGCTACCAAGTTCTACAACAGCAGTGGCAAAGAACCCAAGCCCATACCCTAAGGCCGCTGCATTACTAGTTGGAGTATAAAAGGATCCATAATGCATAGAGCCATCCATTAACCCATTTGCTACACCCCATAAAAATGCTAAGGAATCCCCTACTCCAATTGAATTTTCGTCACTATCGGTTAGACTTTGACTTCTGGCTTTTATTTCACTTACTTCTTTACCGGATGTATTTTCATACAAATATGCATATTCTGCAGCAGTTTTAATTATCTCCTGTCCTAAGGGACTTTGATTTAATTTTTTCTTGTATGTTTCCAAATTAGAGACAAATTTATTTCTAGGGTAATCGTCACTCCAAGCTGTAAGTTCTTCTTTAGGTAGCTTGAAAGGTAATTGGGCTTTACTTCGTATAAGTGTGTTTAATAATATCAAAAAATATAAATCAGCTATTTTTTTATTAGATGCATCATCTAAGGACACTCGTTCACGAGTTGAAGGGGAGCGATCGCGCTCTAAGAGCAATTGCATTGCCTCCTTTTCCTCTACAGTCCATTGCTCTTGTTCTACCATATCTTTAACAACTTGTTGATAGGTATTGTAAAAATTTGAGGGATTTAAATCATTTATAATTTTTTTGCTTTCATGAGCGTTAGGCATACATTTTAATACTAAAGTATACTTATTGAACAATTATAACACAATAAATTGCTGTTGGTCAATTTGGTTATAAGTATACTTATATGCTGGAATTGCCTTCTACCTGCTTTATTAAATTTATTTTGAATTCCAAGAATCTATAAATATTAAAAGGTAAAAATAGTAGGTGAAAGATTTTATTAAATTATTTTTGTTTAGATAAACTATACTTCATAAAAGCAAATGACATTATTTACAGGAAAAAAAGAAAAGAACCCCAAACTTTTGATAATTTGCGTTCAATTTGCACAAATTGTTAGATATGACTTATAATTTACTAGAAACTTTAGCAAGGATGCCATTATGAAAAAATTACTACTTGCCTTTGTTGTTGTTTCTTCTTCTTTAACTTTAACTGGCTGTGGATTTGGCATGGGCGGATGTTGCCCTGATTATAGTGCCGTTTCTTATACCACAACTTCTTGTTGTAGCTCTAACTGGTAATTCCTATTAAATAGAAGGTCTAAATTAGACCTTCTATTTTCGTAATTCAATAACTGTTACTTCAATAGGTTTTTTACCTATATTGACATCTTGATGAGGATATTTGCCTTGTTTAACGCTTAAAAAAACAGGCTTATTCTTACTAAAAGTAATTATTTCTCTCTTACCTGTTTGATAGATAACCATCATTTGGCCATTATCTTTTGGTATAACTACCCTGGCAAATTCATGGGTGTGAAAAGGCAATTGTTGGTTAGGGCAAATGACTGTTTTCCAAACTTTAGTTGCTTTCTTTTCAATAAAGATTTCACGCTTAGTTTCACAGTTTGCAGCTGAGACAAAAGCACTTGGTAATAACAAGGTAAAAATTAAACCCTTTTTAAACATAAAACTTCCTCTAAAATTAATCTAAGTTTAGTAAAGCAGGGACCTCAGGCCTAATCTCTAAAAGCCTATTTTTATCAGTTACAAAGACGGCCGTAGGTTGATGTCTTTTACAATCTTCTTCTGCTAATTGAATAAAAGAAGCAATAATAATAATGTCGCCTGGCGTTACTAAATGCGCTGCGGCACCGTTCACACAAATGGCAGATGTTTCAGATTCTCCTTCAATTGCATATGTTTCAAAACGTGTTCCTGCTGTGACATTCCAAACTTGTACCGCTTCAAAAGGAAGTATATTAGCTGCTGCTAATAATTGAGGAGAAATAGTTATACTTCCCTCATAATCTAAATCAGCGTGAGTAACATATGCCCGATGAATTTTAGACTTTAACATACGACGATAAAACATAGATTCCTTAACAAATAAGATGAGTTTTTTAATAAAATTAAACTAATTTTTAGGCATTAGTTAAAAAAATTAGTTTATTTTATAAAATCAGTTACTTATAATTTTTTAATAGGCTTATTTTAGTTATTTGTATAATGCCTGATGTTAACTCACAATGAATTATTTATCATCCCTTTGCTACTTTAATTTTAAAAAAATAATTATTATTTTTTTCCTAATGCACTATTGAGCTTGAACTGAACAATCAATAACGTGTAAACTGATTTAAAATTATTTGTTAATTACTTACAGGGGCATCGTTTTGGCTAAGATTATAGTTGTCACCTCAGGTAAAGGCGGGGTAGGGAAAACCACAACTTCTGCAGCAATCTCTTCAGGCCTAGCACTACAAGGCCATAAAACTGTTGTTGTAGATTTTGATATAGGACTTAGAAATTTAGATATTATTATGGGGTGTGAACGCCGGGTAGTGTTTGATTTTGTTAATGTTATTAATGGAGAGGCAAGCCTTAACCAAGCTTTAATTAAAGATAAGCGCATTCCTCAACTATGTATTTTGCCTGCTTCACAAACACGGGATAAAGATGCATTGACTTTAGAAGGTGTAGGTAAGGTTTTGACAGATCTTTCTGCTGAATTTGATTATATCGTTTGTGATTCTCCTGCAGGAATTGAAACTGGTGCGCTTATGGCAATGTATTATGCAGATCATGCCATTGTGGTTACCAATCCTGAGGTATCTTCAGTTAGAGATTCTGATAGGATTCTCGGTATCTTAGCAAGTAAGACTAAACGCGCAATTGAAAACGATAGCCCTGTTCAGGAGCATTTACTTTTAACCCGCTATGATCCTATAAGAGTTGAAAAAGGTGAAATGTTGTCAGTAGAAGATGTCAAAGAAATCCTTGCTATTCCTCTTATTGGTGTTGTACCTGAATCTAAAGCTGTATTAAAAGCCTCTAATACAGGCACACCTGTCATCCTTGATGAAGTTAGCGATGCAGGCCTTGCTTACAAAGATGCTATAGCTCGCTTTTTAGGTGAAAGCAGACCTATGCGTTTTATCAGTCCGGAGCGTAAAGGATTACTACGCCGGCTATTTAGTAAAAACAAGGAGGATGTTCCAGCATGAGCATATTTAGCTATTTAAAAAAAAGAACTAGCACAGCCTCTGTTGCTAAAGAAAGACTACAAATTATTATTTCACATGAGCGTACTCAACGAAGTACGCCTGACTACTTACCTAAACTCCAAGAAGAAATACTAACTGTCATTGCTAAATATATTCCTATAACTCGTGATAAAGTTAGTGTTAACTTGGAGCGTATGGGCGATAATGCTGTCTTGGAACTAAATGTTACTATGCCAGATGAAGCCCTTGAAGAAGCTTAGGTTAAAGTTTATGGCAGCCTTACTAATATTTATACCTTCCTTTAACTTTTTCAACTGACATTAAATTATTTTTAAATGTCTTATAATTATATTTAATTAAATATATCCTCCTTTCAGAATTAATTTTACTAGCCAATTTTAAATTAGATTTTTAATAAATTTGTGTAGTAATTACTTATCTTTCACTTAAGTTAATTAGCAAATACTTAAATTTTGAATTGTTTCAGCCAGTCTTATTTGGAAAAAGATAATTTATCTCTTTCCGTGAATTGCCAACGAGATGAGATAGTCGGCTAAAACAAACTGAAAAAGCCTAATATATATAAATTTTTACAGCTTTTTGGGTCAAGACTAGCCACAATGGCAGTTTGATAAGAGGTTTAATAAAGACACTATAATTATATATATGCTTCTCTTAATTTTATAGCTATGGAAAAAAAACCACTCGTCGTGATTACTGGTGCTAGTAAAGGGATAGGTAGGGCATTAGCAATTAAATTTGCTAAGGAAGATTATCCTTGTTTATTAATAAGTCGTCACATTACCCCTATAGATGAATTATTAGGCAATAAACATGTTCACTACGACAATGTAGATATAACCGATTATGCAGTTTTTGCAAAAGCCATTAGAGAAGTTGAAAAAACTTATGGTAAAACTGAATGTCTGATTAATAATGCAGGTCATCTTAAAGTAGGTGATTTTAGCAATTTACCAATTGAAACTTGTCATTATGAATTAGATGTATTAGTCAAAGGTGTTATTAACGGTATTAAAATTGTATTACCAGACATGGCTTCGCGTAAAACAGGCAGTATTATTAATATTAGCTCAGCCGGCGATCGCAAACCCTATCCAACAGCCGTCGTTTACCATGCAAGTAAACACGCTGTACGCTGTATTTCAGAAAGTTTACAGATGGCTGAAGCTAAAAATAATGTTCGAGTCATGAATATAGCACCTGGACTAATAAAAACAAATATTCATGAAAATATGGGTATTAGTTTCGAAGAATATTGCTCAATATTAGGTAATCCTACCTTTATTGACCCAATGGAATTAGCTGAAATAATTTACTTTTGTTTTAAATTGCCTCAGAAAATTTGTATTCGCGATATATTAATTATGCCCACTGATTGTAATTTTTAAGTTAGTTAATTTATTTATTCTAATAAGTTGATTTATATTATCACCCTAGATAACTACTGGTGAATAAGTTCGTAGAAATATAAACTACTTACTTATATCTCTACGAATGTTTATCTTATGGTATAGCTTCGAGATTATTTGATTTATCGAAATTAACAGCTTTCTTTTGCGACTTTACCAGACGTGGATTAACTCCTACGCGACGTAAATCTTCATCATTAAAATCATCTACAGCAATAACCTCTTGTCGAGCTAACTCTGCTTCTTGTAATTGAGCGGCTTCGTTAGTATTTAAAATACCAATTTTTTCTGCTTCAGCTATCTGCTCAAGTAAGGTTAAAGAATGCAGTTGACCTTCACGAACAGCACGTGATATTTTCTTTTCAATTGCCTCAACACTACATATTTTTTTAAAGGCTTCTTCTAAACGTCCTATTGGGCAGTTTGGTATTGCTTCAGAAAAGACTGATTTAACTAAGTTTGTACGTACTTCACTTGGCTCCATCATTATTTGGGCTAATTTATGTTCTAATTTATCAGAAGATTTTTGTCTTAAATTACCAAAAGGTTGCAAAATTAGTTTTAAAAAGATACGTCCCCAAGCACTGGGAAAATTAGTAATTACGCCATGCAATGCAACTTCACATTCATAGAATAGTTGCTGACAACACCATTCTACAAGTGGCAATTGTGCTACAGGTTCGCCATCTTCATGAAAGCGTTTTAAAACTGCCGAAGCTAAGTATAAGTGGCTTAATACATCACCTAAGCGAGCAGAAATTTTTTCTTTACGCTTAAGAGCACCACCTAAGATAGCCATACAAAAATCGGCTGTAAAAGCAAGGTTTGTACTGTAACGGTGAATCAATTGATAGTAGCGCTTAGCTCGACTCTGAGGTGCATAGGTTAAATAACCATCCGTAAAAATAAACACCATAGATTTAACGAAGTTTGCAGCAATAAATCCAGCATGTCCCCAAAATGCTTTATCAAACGCACTGATATCTTTCCTGCGGATACTTTCAAGCTCTTTATAGACATAAGGATGACAACGAATTGCGCCTTGGCCAAAGATAATTAAACTGCGAGTTAATATGTTAGCGCCTTCAACTGTAATGGCAATAGGTGAATTTTGAAAACCACGCCCTATGTAATTATTAGGTCCCAAACAAATACCTTTCCCACCATGAATATCCATAACATCGATAGCGATTTGGCGCCCTCTCTCGGTTGTATGGTATTTCAAAATTGCGCCAGCTACTGAAGGCTTTTCACCATGATCAATTGCTGCCGCGGCAAAACTAACACCAGCGTCAATTAAATAAGTATTACCAGCAATTCGGGCCAAAGGTTCTTCAATACCTTCAAAATTGCCTATCGCTTGATTAAATTGCTTACGAACTCGTGAGTAAGCACCGGCCGCTAGTGCGGCAGCTTGCGAGCCTCCTCTAGCACTTGAAGGTAAGGAAATAGCTCTTCCCGCACTTAAACATTCCATTAACATTCGCCAACCAAGGCCTGCCGTAGCAGCACCACCAATTAAGTAATCCATAGGAATAAAAACATCTTTTCCTTGAGTTGGACCGTTCAAAAAGGCTGTATTTAACGGGAAATGTCTTCTTCCTTTGACAACGCCTGGGGTATTTGCTGGAATCAAAGCGCAACTTATGCCAACATCATTGCCTTTGCCTAATAAATTATCTGGATCAAACATTCTAAAGGCAAGCCCAATCACAGTTGCAACTGGACAAAGAGTGATATAACGCTTATTCCAGGTTAGACGAAGTCCCAAAACTTCTTTACCATCTACTTTTTGTCGACATACTATTCCTGTATCTGGAATAGAAGCAGCGTCAGAACCAGCATTAGGGCCTGTAAGAGCGAAACAAGGAATTTCAATTCCTTTAGCCAAGCGTGGTAAATAATACTGCTTTTGTTCCTCTGTACCATATTTTAATAATAATTCACCTGGCCCTAAGGAATTAGGTACAGAAATAGTTGTGGCAGCACTAATAGATCGTCCATAAATTCTTGCTAAAATAAAGGCTTGCGCTGTTGCAGAAAATTCAAGTCCACCATACTCTTTAGGAATAATCATTCCTAAAAATCCTTTTTCCTTGATAAATTCCCATACTTCAGGTGGTAAATCTGTTCGATTATGAGTGATATCCCACTCATCAAGCATGCGACACAATTCATTTACAGGACCATCAACAAAGGCTTGCTCTTCTACAGTTAGTTGAACCGTAGGTAAATTTCTTAATTTATTAAAATCAGGAGCGCCACTAAAAATATCAGCTTCCCAACTGACAGTACCAGCTTCTAATGCTTCGCGCTCCGTTGCAGACATTGTTGGCATTGATTTACTAATCGTTTTAAATAAATAGCGAGAAATTAATTGAGCTCTTAAAAAAGGAATAGAGAAAAATAGTAAGACAACAAATGGAATTAATAAGCTAACTGCAAGTAACGAATTAGGAGAATTAAACTTCCAGATTAATAAACTTACCACTGTATAACTGATAGTCCAAACAATCATGGAGGCTTGCTTACTAAGCAAGAAAAGTATTATTCCTGCAATAGCAATAAATAGTAGACTAGGCAGCACAATTTCTCTCCTTTTAAATGAAATTTAGTAATCATTACTTTTAAAGAACATGGTATTAGTATATACAAATATTGCTACCTACGAAGTCTAATTTATCTTTTTATGTTAGATTTAACAAATTAAAATCCCTAAGTATAATAAAAATCTGCCTAGCAACAGCTTCTGGACATTCCATAGGCAACATATGAGTACCAGTCATTTTGTAACATTCTACATTATATTTTCTTTTCATATAACGCAGATCTAACCTATCAATTACATTACTTTTATCGCCATAAATTAAAGCGGTAGGAACAGTTAATAAACCTTCATAACGCGGTAGATCATGAGGAACAGTACGAAAAATAAGATACTCGATAAAACGTTTAAAACGTAATTTATACCCTTTTTCAGTTTTTTTAAAACCAAAGTTAATATAATCTTGTAAGCAAGCATCGCTAAATGTTTTAAATAGGGGGCGGCTTCTTAAATAACTAATTAACTCCTCTTTACTTTTCCAAGAAAACTGACGCTTTTTAGCTCGAAAGGCTGGTGTTATTTTATCAATGAGGCCTAGTAATTTAGCAAAGCCAACGATAGTTGACTTAAAACGGTTTAGGAGAGGCGAGTCAATCATAATAACCGCTTTAAATAAGCCCGGCATTTTGATAGCGGCAAGTAATGTAAGTACCCCACCTAAGGAGTGCCCTACTCCAATAACTGGCTCGGAACATTGCAGTTGAATAGTATCCACTAGCTCATCAACTAAATAATTCCAATTATCTGTCACAGGAAATTTCGGATTATGGCCAATCCTTTCAATATAGTGACAATCATAATTTTCTTCTAGCGCCAGTAATAGCTGACGATAACAAGCCGAAGGGAAACCATTTCCATGAGCAAAAAAAATAGTGTCCTTCACACATGCACCAGCTTAGTGCTATCTCGTTTTAAAGCAAGAAGCGCATAGCAAAAATAGAAAGCTAAAATAATAACTAAAGCTAAACCAAAACCCATAAATAGCCAGTTAAAGGTAATTAAAATCATCAAAAAAACGATATGAGGTGTTGCTGAAACGTTTAATAGTCGAACTGCTTGTCCATAACTAATAGAATACCTAAAAATTGCTAATGCTATTACTTGTCCTAGTAAAGCAAGTATGAACAAAATAGCTAAATACATAAAGAATAAAGATAATACAATAGTGGGATAAATAATTACCTGCGAAAATAATTTAAGCTTTTGGACCCCTGAGGTATTTAGCCATTGTGAACCGTCAAAGTACTGATTCATATTTTTATCAAAAGGTATTTTATCAATTTTTAAATCAATATTATTTAAGCCTTGCGATTCAGGTATGCGGTAAAATAAACCATCTTTCACAATTAAAATGGCTAAATCAGGATACTTACTATCAATTTGCTTAATAGTACCCGTGGTATCAACAGCAGCTATAATCTTACCTTCTCGGTTTTTAACTAGATAAGGCATAGGTTTATCAAGAATTACTTCACCATTTTGCACATAAAATGGTGGTAAACTTTTTATAGGGAGAGTAATTTGCTGTTCAAAATAATCATTAAAATTAATAAATATACGCACAAAAACCGGCAAACTGGTAATCAAAAATAGTAATAGAAGGTATGTTATTGCAAAACCTTTCCAACGTCTTCCAACATCAATATACAAACGATTACTAAAGAATGACAAATATAATGCTTGAAAATAATTGTAATGCGGCTTATCAATGTCACGTAATGGTGTTTGTGCATCAGTCATGCCACCCTCCTATACGTAATCCAGTATGTTGCTGGAATAAATTTGCTTTACGCACAATTGGCTTAATTCTAATTATCTCTTCTGTAATTATAGTTTCAGCAGAAGTTTTAATCGTAAAGCGCTGCTCATTTATTATACTTTGAGCATGAATCAATTTATCAGATCCCATATTATCAATAAACGATACTTTCACTTCTATTGTATCATCTTTAGACTCTGAAGAAATATGTAAGTGCTCGGGTCGAATACCAATGAGTACTCTTTCTTGATCTGTTTTTGTCAGGTTTTCATTTGGCCAAGGAAGATCTATACCTAGATTAGTTTGGATTTTTCTTTGTTTAAGATCTACTGTGCCCGATAAAAAATTAACAGGATACAGACCCACAAACTCTGCTACAAAAACAGATGCAGGTTGTTGATATAATAATTGTGGCGAGCCAAATTGTTCAATTTTCCCATTATTTAGTACTAGTACACGAGCCGCCATCGTCATGGCTTCAATTTGATCATGCGTTACATAGAGACAAGTTGTATTTAGTTCCTGATGTAATTTTTTTATTTCATGACGCATTTCAGCCCGTAACTTTGTATCTAAATTAGATAACGGCTCATCAAATAAAAACACAGCCGGCGATCGGACTATCGCTCGCCCCATAGCCACTCGTTGTCGTTGCCCGCCTGATAACGCATGTGGTTTACGTTGAAGATAACTGGATAATTGCAATAATTCAGCCACCTCACTAACACGTTTCCTGATTGCCTCTTTTTTCATACCACGTAGTTTTAATCCATAAGCCATATTGTCATAAACAGTCATATGTGGGTAAAGGGCATAATTCTGAAATACCATTGCCATGTTTCGTCTATGTGGTGGTATTGAATTAACACATTCATTATTAATTAAAATACTGCCTTCGGTAACTTGGTCAAGGCCTGCTACTAATCTTAATAAGGTTGACTTTCCACATCCTGAAGGCCCAATAACAGCTACAAATTCTCCTTTATCAATTGTTAAATTAATTTTATTAAGGATAGTTTGCTGTCCATATCGTTTGTAAACATCTATTAGATCTACCGTAGCCATTAGTGCATTAACCCCTTTTCAAACCAACGTTGCATGATGATTACAACAATACATGGTGGTAACATCGCCAATAAAGCAACGCACATAATATAATGCCATTGTGGAATTTGATCAGCGACCCCGGCGAGATAACGAATTCCCATAACAATTGTTGCCATATTTGTCTCTGTAGTCATGACTAGGGGCCATAAATATTGGTTCCAGCCATATATAAAGAGAATAATAAATAACGCAGCTATTTGAGGTCGAGAAATAGGTAAAAGGATATCTCGAAAAAAACGCCAGGGGCCTGCGCCATCTAGCTTAGCTGCATCAACTAACTCACTTGGAATAGTTTTAAAAAATTGCCGAAAAAGAAAAGTCGCTGTAGCTGATACCATTAATGGAAAGGTTAAACCACTAAAAGTATTTAACCATTGAAATGAGGCTACAACCTGAAATGTCGGTACAATTCTTACTTCAACAGGCAGCATCATTGTTGAAAAAATCAGCATAAATAAAAGCTTTTTTCCTGGCATATGAAAATAAATTAAAGCATAAGCACTGCTAAGGGCTAAAATAATTTTTCCTACTGCAATTAATAATGCCATTACTAGGCTATTTATCAGAAGATGCCATACAGGCTGTCCTCCAGTTGTGCTCACTCCCTGAGTGAGCACTGTTTTTAAATTCTGCCAAAGTAATGGCCCTGGCCAGATTGGTATCGGTGCCTGCATCATTGTACTACCTGAGTGACTCGCTGCAACGATAGCTAAATAAACAGGTATAAATAATAAAGTAACAAAAATTATCAGCAAAAGGTGATTAAAAAATTTATTTATTAATTTCATGCGTAGTGAACCCTTTTTTCCAAATAACGGAATTGGATATAGGTTAGGCTAATAACAATTAGCATTAATAAAATTGACTGCGCTGCTGAACTACCGGGATCCATACCGACAAATCCATCTTGATAAACTTTATATATTAATGTTTTCGTACTATTTTCAGGGCCCCCTTTTGTCAATACATCAATTATCCCAAAGGTATCGAAAAAAGCATAAATGAAATTCATCACTAATAAAAAGAAGGTTGTTGGTGATAATAAAGGAAAAATAATTTGCCAAAATCGGCGCCAGCTTGTTGCACCATCTAAAGTAGCTGCATCAATTAAAGACCTTGGAATAGATTGCAAAGCTGCAAATAAGAACAGGAAATTGTAGCTAAGCTGCTGCCAACTAGCAGTAAGAATAATAACTAATAATGCCTGTTTGGGGTAAATCAAGTAATTAAAATCATAATTAAAATATTCTAAGAAAGTAGTAACCCAGCCCATAGTAGGTTGGCATAGGAATCGCCATAAAATAGCCGCTATTGCTGGTGCTACTGCGTAGGGCCAGATAAAGAGAGATTTATAAAATTTTTGGCTTTTTTGTCGTTTATGAATAAGCGTAGCTAACCATAATCCTAAAGTTAGGGTAACAAATGTAATGGAAAAAGCGAGTATAAGCGTTACAGTAATTGCTTGTAAAAAGGCTGGATCTGCTGCTAAATCACGGAAATTAATAAAGCCTGCAAAGCGGCTATTAATACCGAAAGCATCGCTAAATAAAAAAGCTTGTATCAAGGCATTAACGGCAGGCCAGATAAAAAATATTAGCGTTAATAGGATCTGAGGAACAACAAAAAGAACTATTAATTTTTTTGAAGGTTTATATTTTGCCATTAGTCATGCTGTTGCTAAGACGAATGAAAAGTATATACCGTAGTGGATGACTTTTGCGAGATGCTTGATAAGCGATTTAAGAAAACAGTTACTGCAATATATAAATTACCACCAAATTGTGTAATTTATATAAATTAAGTGGCTTATTTAGCCTTTTAATGAAAGTATTAAAAACTATTTAATAATTACAGTTAGTCCTAGAATCTGCTATTGTTCAATATCATTTAACTTATAATTTTTATATTTGATATAAAAATGAAAACGCCCATTATTACACCGCTTAAAACTCCTAAACTTATGGAGATTGCAGCTGAACTACCTTTGCAAGGCACGCTTGCTATGTCTACTAATAAATTGGTTTATTTAGATATTGATAATGATTATATTTATCGCCTTTACCCCTTACTTGACTTACCTCTTATTAAGAAACCCGATTACTTTAATTCAGGTGGAATAGGCGCTCATATTAGTATTATATATCCAGAAGAGCATGAGTCTCTGATAATTAATCAATTAGGAAATTGCTATTATTTTACTGTACAAAATTTTGTTAGCGCTCAATTTGAACATAAAACTTATTATGCTTTGTTAGTAAAATCTTTTCCTTTATTACAGTTACGTCAACGATATGGGCTGCCAGATTATCTTAACTTTAAAGGTTATAAAATAAGTTTTCATATTACTATAGCCAAAAGCGTACAATTAAACTGTTAATGGAATCTCCTTATTAGCTTACTTTATACTTTAAGCGTAACTTAACTTACAACATAAATTTAGTTACTCTTTGGTGATGATAGTGGATTAATTGCAAAGAGTGAGAATTAGTTTTCCGAATTACTTCCTATTGCCACAGAAATTAAAAATAAAGAGCTTCACGCACTTGAATTACTAGCAAATAATAAGAGATCAAGTGAGATTTTTAATCTTACTGAGCATGTTAATAATAGTAAGCAACAGAAAATAAGTACTTTACAACTCCCGGGAACACAAGGTTTAGCGTGAATAAAGTTAAAGAAAGCTAGATAAGGTTCCTAATAGTAAGCTTATCATTTTCGAAAATGCGGATCATTCTATGGAGCTAAATGTCCCCGAAGAATTTTTTAAGAGTATTGAAAATTTTGTTGTTAATAGCCAACTAGAAAAGATACCTTTTCATTTTTTTCAACCTAAAACACCTTTTGATCAACTTCATTTCGATGCTTATGGAAATGATAAAAGCCGTGGTACTTCATTAAATAATGAATCAACTTTATAAATATAATTTAACTAGCGTTAAAGAATTCTTGAAGTAAGCTATAACCAATTAAGCAAACCAAGGCCTGAATTAAGTACGCTCTAAACTTATTTTTAAATTAATAATGAACCCTATTATATTAAGCAATTTTTTGTCGCTTGAGGTAAATAATCTTTATCAACTTTTGTAAGTTTTTTATCAAACATTAATAATTCATATTTTCCATGTATTTTATTGTCATTACTAATAAATAAATTATTTTCATTGTTACTAATAAATTTTTTTATTTCCGTTAAATCAAATTTATATGGTTTACAAAAGTAAAATTGTGGATTCATATAATTATTTCTCATTTTTATAGACTGCTCTAAAAACTGAAACAATTGTTCAAATCCAGGTATATATTTTCTCTTATCGCATTCATTTAATATTGTATTTAATAAAATAGGTGAAGAAAGGTGGCAAGGGGCATTAGGATTAAATTTTTTGAGATTACTTTTTCCATTGACAATCATTTTTACTTCATAATCCCAATATTGCAGCATGTAGCGATTGCGAAATGACATATTAAGTTTATTATCATCCATCAATTTTAAAATGACCTGCGAAACACTTTTATCTTTAATTTGACGATATAAACTATAAAGGTTTATTTTAAAAGAGGGATAAATTTTTGGATCATTTTTATCTTCCCAGTCTATAGCCTGCCCTTTTTCAAAGGTACAGCTGCCAGACAAAATACCCTCTGCCTGCTTTAATTCATTAACGTCCCCTAAAAACTCTAAATCAGCTGTGTCTCGAATAATTAATTTTAATGTCATAAATTTCCTATCTTCTTAAAAAATTAAACTACCTTGTAAAATCATAAATTTTATTGACTATAGACATAGTTGACTCTCATTATTTAAGCATTTTTGGGTTAAAGATATTTAAAAAAATTCATTAGCATCTATTTTATCAACATTACTTTATAAAAAGTAGATAACTTAAAAGCTTGTAAATGCCCATTTATTTCCGGCGTATAAACTTTTATTTTAAATTACATCTTTTCTTCCTTATCTTTTAAGTTAAATTACGATGAAATAAAAAACAGCTATATACTTCATTAAGTAATCAAAACAACAAACAATTACCCTGGTAAATTATGAAATAGTATTATCTAATACTTTATGCTGTCTTTTTAATGTTCTTTCTAAAAGTTGCGTATAAATAGGTGGATTATTTGCTAATTGGACAATGGTCGTTGAAGTAAGGCAAGTAACCATTAGGGGCAAAATCAAAGAGTAATTTTGAGTCATTTCTACTATTAACACGATACCAGTTATAGGCGCTCTTACGGCGGCGGAGAAAAGTGCGCCCATTCCTGCGACCGCAAACATACCTGGATGAACACCCGTTGCTATAGTGAATTTATTTAAGACTTGAAAACATACTATTCCTAATAAAGTTCCCAGAGCTAATAAAGGCGCAAAAACACCACCTGGTACGCCGGTCGCGTAGGAAAACATTGTCCCTATAAAGCGCCAAACAATTAAAGCAATTAAAATATTAAAAGGAAGAAATATATGTAGTGATTTTTCAATAATTTCATAGCCACCGCCAACTAAAGGAAGGTGATATACTGCTAAAAACCCAATTACCGCTCCAAATAAAGCAGTATAAAAATAATGGAGAGAAGGCTTTAATTTATCGACTAGTTTTAAGCTTGACATTAAAACAATATTAAATAATAGACCAACTAAACCAACTACTATTCCTAATATAAAAAACAATATTAAAGATGATAAACTGGGTGTTGCAAAAACATCCATAGGAATTGCAGGTGCAGAGCCTAGGATAAAACGCAATGTAATCGTTGCAGCAATACAACAAATCGCTACCATTTTAAAATTTGTAAAACTAAAATTGAATTGATTTCGCATTTCTTCAATAACAAATAATACTCCTGCCAACGGTGCATTAAATGCTGTTGCTAAGCCTGCCGCCGAGCCTGCAGCAACTAAAGTATCCCTTCTAACTTGGGGAACATGGAGTACTTTGCCTAACATATCACCTAAATTACCGCCCATTTGAATCGTTGGACCTTCGCGTCCTACAAGTAATTTAGAGCTAATCGACATAACGCCGCCAACAAATTTCACCGGGATTAATCGCCGCCAAAAAATTGGCCTTTCATGCACCAATGCCCCTTCTATTTCCTGAATACCGCTACCCGATGCTTCTGGCGCAAAACGCTTAACTAAAAATAACGCTAATAACACTAATGTCATTGATATAAATGCTGACACTAATTGGGGCGGTAAATGAAGAAGCTCAGCAAAATGAATGATATTAATAATAGAATTATTGGTATGAGCAATTACTATTTGAAATAGAGCACCCATAATACCAACTAAAATTCCTAAAAGAATTGAAATAGCATAAGCAGGCAAAATTCCATTATTCATTTTTTATCATCTTCATTAAATTATTAATTATCCGCATCCCAGCTTTTTTTGATAATGACAAAATTGTTTCTGGATGAAACTGCACTGCATAAATAGGCAGCTTTTTATGAGATACGCCCATAATTATACCATCTTCACTATATGCAATGACGTTTAATTCTTGTGGCAAATTGTCTTTACGTGCATAAAGAGAATGATAGCGCCCTGCTGTAAAAGAAGGACTTAAGCCTGCTAGTAAACCTTTATGTTCGGTTACAATAATTTCGGAGGGCTTACCATGCATAGGGTAAGGTAAAATATTTAGTTCGCCGCCAAAATATTCAACAATACCTTGTAGCCCTAAACATACCCCAAATAAAGGTCTATTTAATTCAAGAACCGTTGCAATAGTATCAGCCAAATTAAAATCAGTAGGCTTGCCGGGTCCTGGCGAGAGAACAACTAAATCATAATGATTTTCTTTTAAATAAGAAATAGCATAATTACTACGAATAGTTTGAACTTCCGCACCAGTTTGTCTTAAGTAATTTCCTAAAGTATGAACAAATGAATCTTGATGATCAACCAGTAATACTTTTTTACCTAAACCAGGCTTATCATTAATAATATTTATTTCTTTTTTCTGCTTGTTACGCAATAAATCTAAAAATGCAGATGCCTTAAGACGAGTTTCCTCTTCTTCCGCTTCCGGAATAGAATCGTATAAAAGGGTAGCACCCACACGGATTTCCGCAATTCCCTCTTTAATTCGTAATGTTCTTAGAGTTAGGCCTGTGTTTAAATTACCATCAAAACCAAACCAACCTACAGCACCAGCATACCAACGACGAGGTGACTTTTCATGCTTTTCAATAAAATTCATTGCCCATAACTTAGGCGCACCGGTGACGGTCACGACCCACATATGCGTTAAAAAAGCGTCGACTGCGTCAAATCCTTCGCGTAAGACTCCTTCAACATGATCAACTGTATGAATTAAGCGGGAATACATCTCAATTTGTCGTCGACCTAAGACCTTAACGCTGCCTGCTTCACAAATCCTTGATTTATCATTGCGGTCAACATCAGTACACATAGTTAATTCAGAACACTCTTTCTCTGATTCTAAAAGCTGTTGGATATTCTTAGCATCTTCAATTGCATCTGCACCTCGCCTTATCGTCCCTGAAATTGGGCACGTTTCTATACGACGTCCTGTTACCCTTACATACATTTCTGGTGAAGCACCTACTAAATATTCATCATCACCTAAATTAATAAGAAAACCATAAGGTGAAGGATTATTAGCACGTATGCGGCTAAAAACTACAGAAGGCCTTTCATCACAAGGCGCATAAAAAATCTGGCTTGGAACAACTTCAAAAAGATCACCACAAGCAAAACGTTGTTTAGCTATTTCAACAGTTTGTGCATATTCACCCGGTTTATGATCGCCCTCTATAGTAGGCTTAAATTTAGGTTCATAAAATTTATACTGCCCATCACGAGGCAAAGATTGAGTTGAACGCCCTTGAAATTGAAAGTCGTAACGGCGAACAAAGGCTTCTTCCTTACGGTGATTAACAACGTAAATCTCATCAGGTAAATAAAGAACCATATCACGTTGAGTAGGGTCCCTTTCCTTTTGTTTTTCTAATGCTTCAAACTGAAAGATTAAGTCATAGCCAAAAGCACCATATAAGCCCAAATAAGGCTCATTTGGTAATTTAAAAAATGATATTAACTCACGAATTAAAGTAAATACTGAAGGCTGTAGGCTACGCTCTTCTTCACTAAAAATCCTATTTTGGTGCTTAACTTTTAGATAGCAAGTCAATTTTGAATAAGATTGAATCGCAATCAAATCAGAAGATTGGATGTGAGTATGAATAATAACTAATAATTCTTCACCACGTTGATTTAATGCCTGAAAATAAATTTCTTGCCCGCTTAATATAAGCGCTAAGGGTGGATTAACAAAACCGATATCCCAACATGTATAGCGCCCCGGATATTCAAAACTTGAAGCAAATAACGCGCCGCGCTGGGAATCTAATTTTTCTAATAATGGCTCTATGGCATTATCGTATGTTAATGGCTGCTGCTCGTATTCGACATGCACACCACCTAGCGTTTTATTTTGGACTAACACTATAATATACCTCTTAAAATAGCTTTAGAGCTTTAATACGAACATAGATTAACTTAATAATAAGAAAGGATACCTTTAAATTTTAAGGTATACTTTCTGCTTTTACCAGGAGGCCTCATGACTGTTGATGTTGATGATTTAAATAACGTTGCTCGCTTAGCTTATCTTGAAGCAGAAACCCAAGAGATAGAAAAATTAGCTTTAGAAGTCAATGCTATTATTGATTTTGTGCAACAGCTACAAAGTGTCAACACCAAGGAAGTAACTCCTCTCTTCCACCCTTTAAACTTAAATCAACCCTTACGTGAAGATGAAATCACGGAAGAAAATTGTAGCAAGGAATTAGCAAGTATTGCACCTAATTTTGATAAAGAGTGCTATTTAGTGCCTAAATTCATTGATGCAGGGCAATAGTATGCTAGATTCGTTGTGTGCCATTATAGCAGCCTTAAAGAATAAAGAATTTTCTAGTGCTGAACTAACTAATTACTATATTAAACGAATTCAAGCTCACAAAACATTAAATGCTTTTATTTCTTTAGACGAAGAATATGCCTTAAATCAAGCTAAAAAAGCTGATCAATTGCTTAGCACAAACAAAGCTAAAAGACTTACAGGCATTCCAATTGCTCATAAAGATATTTTTTGTACTACTCGCTTGCCAACGACATGTGGTTCAAAAATGCTTGCAAATTTTCATGCGCCATATCAAGCAACTATTGTTAATCGCCTACAAGATGCAGGCGCTATTACTTTAGGTAAAACGAATATGGATGAATTTGCTATGGGCTCTAGTAATGAAAACAGTTACTTTGGCCCTGTTAAAAATCCATGGGATGTTAAGCGTGTACCTGGTGGATCTTCTGGGGGCTCTGCTGCAGCTATAGCAGCTGGCTTAATTCCTTTTGCAACAGGTTCAGATACAGGTGGCTCAATTAGGCAGCCGGCTGCTTTTTGTGGGATTTCTGGTATCAAACCAACGTATGGCTTAGCATCAAGATTTGGTATGGCTGCATTTGCTTCTAGTTTGGATCAAGCAGGTCCAATGGCACGCTCGGCTGAAGACTTAGCATTAATTCTTGAACTTATGACAGGCTTTGATCACAAAGATTCAACATCTATTAACAAACCCACCGTTAATTATTTAAGCGCATTGAATCAATCCGTAAAAGGCTTAAAAATTGGATTACCCGCTAGTTTTTTACAAAAAGAAATTGATAACCCTATTCGAGAAGCGATTAAGAAAGCAGTGAAGTTATTTGAACAGCAAGGTGCAATTATCGTCCCTCTCGAGTTATCATTACAACCGCTTTGGGTTCCTTGCTATTATGTTATCGCTTGTGCTGAAGCCTCCTCTAATTTATCACGCTATGATGGCATTCGTTTTGGACATCAAAGCAAACGGGCTACAACGTTAAAAGAATTAATTACTTATTCACGTAGTGAAGGATTTGGTGCCGAAGTAAAGCGACGCATTTTGACAGGTACTTATGTGCTTTCATCAGGTTACTTCGATGCTTATTATTTACAAGCACTTAAAATAAGACAACTTATTCAACAAGAGTTATTAACTGCCTTGTCACAAGTAGATTTGCTTGTAGGACCTACTACACCTACTTGCGCTTTTCAATTAGGCGAAGCGACTGACCCTATACAAAATTATTTAGCTGATGTCTTCACCGTTGCTGCCAACTTAGCTGGCTTACCTGCTCTATCTATTCCAGCAGGTTTTAACAATAAGCTACCTATTGGAATGCAGTTAATAGGCAACCATTTTAAGGAATCCTTACTACTTAATGTAGCTTATCAATATCAGCAGATGACCAATTGGCATTTGTTTAAACCAAATGAGATATAAAATTATGGCATGGGATACGGTCATTGGCCTTGAAGTACATATACAACTTAAAACTAAATCTAAGTTATTTTCTGGAAGTTCTACTAAATTTGGCAGCCCACCTAATTCACAAACTTCCTTTATCGATGCAGGCCTACCGGGTGTATTACCTACTCTAAATAAACAAGCTGTACGTATGGCTATTCAATTTGGCCTTGCCATTTCTGCTAAAATAAATCCTCTCTCTTATTTTGAACGTAAAAATTATTTTTATCCAGATTTGCCTAAAGGCTATCAAATTAGCCAATTTCAACAACCTCTCCTTAGCAATGGTCACTTAACTATTGAGCTTAATCCTAATCACTATAAAACAATTAATATTGTTAGGGCTCATTTAGAAGAAGATGCAGGTAAACTCATGCATGAGATGCAACTGGATTATACAGGTATCGACTTAAATCGAGCTGGTATCCCATTGCTTGAAATTGTCACTGCTCCTTGTATTAGTTCAGCTGAAGAAGCTATTTGCTACTTAAAAACGCTACATCAGTTAGTTCGTTTTCTAGATATCTGTGATGGTAATATGCAAGAAGGCTCTTTTCGTTGTGATGTTAATATTTCTTTAAAGCCAGCTGGCTCAAATAAGTTAGGAACAAGAACTGAATTAAAAAATCTAAATTCTTTTCGCTTTATTGAAAAAGCCATTTTTTTTGAACAGCTAAGACAGCAAGAATTATTAGAAGCAGGCCAACCTATTATACAAGATACACGTTCGTTTTGTCCTATTACTGAAAAAACACAAGTTTTACGCAATAAAGAAAACGAGCTTGATTATCGATATTTCCCTGATCCAGATTTACTTCCTATTGCAATTACAGCAAAAGAGATTGAAGAAGTAAAAAATCATTTATTACCTCTACCAGAGGAAATAAAACAAGCTTTAATTGATGAAGGTATTTTCTCTACTGACGATATTGGATTTTTACTATCCGATCCTGCTATTTTTAAATTTTTCTCTGCTGTGCGTAATCAAGATAAGACAGATAATAAATTAATCGTTAATTGGTTAAAAACAACCTATACAGCAGCATTACATGAAATAAATGCAACGTATGAAAATCCTCCTGTTTCTGCACAAACCTTAGCTGATTTACTTAAATTAGTTGCCAATAAAACTATTTCACATGCCATTGCTAAACAAATTTTTAACAAACTTTTAGCAGGAGAAAAAGATATTGAACAGATTATAAAGCAAGAGGGTTACTTACAGATAACTGCAGGAGATACACTTATATCTTTGATTAAAGAATTAATAGCAAAATATCCTGAACAAGCCCAAGAATATCGAGCAGGTAAAGAAAAACTTTTAGCTTTTTTTATTGGTCATGTGATGAAACAGACGAAAGGTAAAGTAAATCCTACTGAGGTTAATGCATTATTAAAAAACTATTTAAAATAACTCATTCTATTTTCTAAAAATACTGGGGAAAACTACTAACATCTTTTTTTATTATTTTTATTTTAAATGGTGGCTCTCCCCTCACTTAAAGTTAATAAACATTTTTTATTTTAGCTTCTTTAGCAAAGCAATTAATAAGGATTAACAATCACAGTTGATCCAACATTTAAAAAGTTTTGATTTAACCATTGAGCAGCACTGGGAAGTACTCGAATACATCCATGGCTGGCATTATAATTAGGCACTTCATAAGCCCCATGAATAGAATAGCTGCCAGAAAAATGCATACAATAAGGCATTAAAGCGCCCCCGCCTGTTTCTATCGGATAAAGGCTTGATTTACAGTCAGGTCCCTTTTTTGAATAAACGCTAAACCTTCCAGTAATAGTTCGGCAACCTCTACCAGTGTCCTCACAAAAATCTTTTCCACCTGAAGCGCTGCCTGTTTTCACTCGGTTTCCAGCTTCATCATATGCAGCCCAAGCCGTTGCTTTCGGATCAAAGATAAATACTCTTCGCCCAGTTGCTTGTCTTTTTTCTGGAAAATAATTGCTACCTTTTGTATCAAAACTATGATGCATTGTATAATGTGTAAAGCCCCCATCGTCAACAATAGCAACCGATCTATCCATTGAAGTACAAGCGGCTGTTAATACACACAACGGCCCCAAAATGAAATATTTTTTCATTGGTGTATCCTCCCTTTTTACTCTTTATCGGGAGAATTTGTAATAGGTTTAGCTTTTTAAATGAAATTTTTAACTTATTGAGTTAATTATTCTCTTTTAGACTGTTATTAAGCTCTTTTTGCAAAGAAAGTGGCAACATTGCCAAGATAGCAAGCTGTAATTGTTTATCAGTACATTCAAAACAGCCGCCCCGAGCAGGCATAGCACCCACTCCTTCGGCTGTATGCTCAAAAACTTTAGCAAAACCTTGCTTCATTCGCATTTCCCAATCTGTTAAAACACCGATTTTTGGTGCGCCTAATTCAATAAGTGGCTTTACTGCATGACAATTGGCACAAAAGTGTTGAACAATTTGTTGACCTTCATCGGGCTTGCCACGTATTTTAGCTAGAAAAACTTCGGGTTGATGTGTTGCTGCTAATGAGACTTTAATAAATAGCGTATTTAAAAAGATTAGTTTTAACCATTTTTTCATAGATAACATCTCAAACACTTTTAATGAAAAAAGCAGCTTACCCGAATTCATGAGAAACGGCTATTTTCTTAAAAATAAAAAAAATTTTTATTATATTAATTTCAACTAATGACATCATTAAAAACTTATGTTATAGATTAAATAAGAATTGAAATTTCTAAAGATTTTATCATAAGGAGCCGATTAAAAATGGTGAATGAGATTGAGGACATGGTTATGGTAAAATCTGTAAATAATGGAAACAATTCTAAGTTGTCGAAAGATCAATTCTTGCCTTACAGTAACCATGATTGGACTATCTTTTTAAGTCAGTTTTCTTTTTTAAAAGAGATAATTCAACAAGCCACTACTATTAATCAAAATCGCATTGCGCACCTTAAGCATGAAATTGCGTCTGGACGTTATCAGATTAATAGTGAGCAAGTAGCTCTAAAGCTAATTGCTGATTTTTAAGGTGCATAAATAGCGTAGTTTTTTCTCATTCGTATCAAATTAAAAATAGTCACTCGCACTATTTTTAATTTGAGCGCAACTATAATAGAGTTATTGCATAACCTGTAGATTTTATTTTAGTGCAAGGCGCAAAGTTTTTGAGGAGCAGAGCTTAGAGAGTAAATGAGCACCGCAGTAACGTTTGCAACATAGCAATAAAGTAAAAGATGCAGATTATGCAATAACTCTAATATTAATTATTAATCCAACTAATCTAATTATTTTCAATCAACTCTAATGATTTAAGTGTTCCAGAGTAAATACTAAAAGCTTGGTGAGCAGAACTAAACGGTTACGGGTAAAGTAATGGATAAGTAACCTAATGAAAATCATGATTCTATAAAAAAATCTAATGACCATAATTGTTGTCATTATCGTTCTCAAACTATCAAACTAATAAAGTACAATATAATGTTATTGGTGTCCCAATTGCAGCGGGCATTCTTTACCCTTTTACAGGTTTATTATTAATCCCTATCTTTGCAGCCGCGGCGAGGTCTCTAAGTTCTGTCTCTGTGATATTAAACGCCCTTAGATTAGGTTTAATAACTAAAAGATTTCAAAGCTAAAAGCTTATGACTCTTTATTTATTTCAGCAAAAGAGATA
This sequence comes from Legionella busanensis, assembly GCF_900461525.1. Taxonomy (NCBI): domain Bacteria; kingdom Pseudomonadati; phylum Pseudomonadota; class Gammaproteobacteria; order Legionellales; family Legionellaceae; genus Legionella; species Legionella busanensis. Next base: position 2,143,801 of record NZ_UGOD01000001.1, read on the forward strand.
ATTTGATTACGACCATTATGCTTAGCCGTATATAATGCTTTATCTGCAGCCTCTACTAGCTCCGTAGGCGTTCTACCATCACCGGGGTACATAGCAACGCCAATTGATACAGTAATGGGCCCAACTTGTTGTGCACCATAGCGGACTTGGAGTCTTAAAACAGCTTGCCTAATACTTTCAGCTCGTGTCAATGTTGTTTTATGATCTATATCATAAAAGGCCACTACGAATTCTTCTCCACCGTAACGCGCTGCAATATCACCAATTCGAATAATGCCTTGTAGTATACGACCCAATTCTTTTAACACAGCATCCCCTGCATCATGACCATACGAATCATTGATTTTTTTAAAGTGATCTAAATCGAGCATTAAAACAGAGAAGGTTGTTTTAGCTCGCTCTGCTTGGTGGACATGTTTAAAAAGAAAATCTTCTAAATAGCGACGATTATAAAGTCCTGTTAATGGGTCACGAATTGATTGATAGCGTAAGTTCTCGCGTAAACGTACATTTGCTAAAGCTAACGCTGCTAATTCAGCAAAAGCATTAATTAAAAGCTTATGATTCTCATCTAAAATGTCTGCGCCATTACGCACAAGCTCTAAATATAACAACCCATAAATATCATTCTGTGCCATTAAAGGCACACATAAAAAAGCATTCTGCTCAGGATTACTTATTTTTATGTGGCTACAAATTAATTCGCTGCGATTACTACTACTTACATGATGCTTACGACCTAAGCGTATTGCCCAGCATTGCTCAGGCACAAAGGTCGTATCTTGGGAAGTTGGCTCTCCCCAGCGCGATATAATTTCTAAATAATTTTTAGAAGGATGCATGACATACAAATAACCACTAGCAAAATTTAAAAGTCTAGCGGAATATTTAGACATCACCTCACTTAGTTCTTCTTGTGAGTTAGAGGCAAGCATAATATCGCTCATCTCAACTAAAAGAGTAATCTGTTTATTCTTATCTTCTAAGGCTTCCATACCCTGCTCAAGTTTCTTATAAGATTCTTGCAATTCGATATGGTCCTGCACTCTCTTAGTAATATTGCGCACACTTTGCACAGCCCCATTAAACTCATTTTTTTCATTATAAATAAGGTTAACTGATATTTCGTAAATACGTTCTTCATCATCGACAGTCACTTTGACGGTTTTAAGTGTATTGTCTTCACGCAGGGATTCCTTCCAAGTTTGCACAAGGTTTTCTTTGTTTTCTATTGCTTCAGAAAAGGCATCTTGTAATGACATGCCTATGCAAATTGTTTTACCGAAAATGAGTTTAAAATCACGCTGATAATCATCATTAAAAAGTAAAAAGCGGCAATCTTTATCAAGTGCTGCAATCATATCGCTAGCACTTTCAATAATCTTTCTTAAGCGAGCTTGAGTCATTTCATTTTGAATTTCTATCTCTCTGCGAATAGCTAATTCTCTATTAATTAAAATTAAGGCAATGACTAGAGATAAGATACTGATAAAATTACCAAAAATTGAAGCTTTATTCGTTGTATCAATATGTCTTATCGCATCTGAATGCCGTTCTTCTAACAAAACCTTTTCAACTGCTTTAATTTCTTGGCCTAAACCTCTTAGACGTAAAGACGTATCTTGACCATCCATAAGCAATTGCGCACCTTCTGGTGTATTAAATTTATTTAATCTTTTTGATTGAATAATTTTTTGGATGATGGCGATACGCGTATTGATTAGATTGGTAAAACGAATGACTCGCTGATTTTGTTCTGGATTATCTTGCGTTAAAATTTTTACCTCTTGTAAAGCATTATTTAAATCTTGCTTGACAACATCTACATCTTCTACAAAGCGCTCATTGCCAGTTAAAAGAAAACCGCGCTGATCAGATTCCAGGGCAACTGTTTTATATAAAATTAAATCTATTTTTTGAATGACTTGATAAGTATGCGTGACCCATTTATTAGCATTGATTAAATCTTTAATTTGCTGATAAAAATAAATAGTAAGCACTGTAAATAGTAGTAGTGCTGCAATAAAAATACTATTTAGCAGTGGCTTGCTTAAATGAAATTTTTTTAACTTTTCTCTTACTTCATCCCTATCCATAAAAATCCATATAAATGACTAAGGTTAGTATAAAAACACTTACAGAGCCTCTTCATACTTAAAAAGGCTCTGAAAATTACTCGATATGATTATAAGTATAGAAAAATTATAGAAGTTAATGTAGGAAATCACTATGATTCTAACTCAATAATTTGAATATTATAGGATAGAGTTTCTCTACTGATATCAAAAAAACTATCTCTTTAATACTATTTAGCCTGCATTCTTAGAGCTCCATCTAGACGAATTGTCTCCCCATTAATGAGTTGATTTTCTATAATATGAACTACTAAATCAGCAAATTCTTCAGGTTTGCCCAGACGATTTGGAAAGGTAACTGTTGCTGCTAGTCTATCTTGTACTTCTTTAGGCATATTAAGTAATAAAGGGGTTGCAATTAAACCAGGCGCGATAGTATTAACCCTGATGGCATGCTGAGCTAGTTCCCTGGCTGCAGGTAATGTCATAGCAACAATGCCACCTTTAGAAGCACTATAAGCTAATTGGCCAATTTGGCCTTCAAATGCTGCAATAGAAGCGGTATTAATAATTACCCCTCGTTCTTGGCTATTTTCCTCAATATTAAGCTCAATCATTGCTTCAGCTACCATACGCATCACATTAAATGTGCCAATCAGGTTAATATCAATGACTTTTTTAAAAGCATCTAGAGGCATTGCTCCTTCTTTCCCTACCAAACGTTTGGCAGGCGCAATACCCGCGCAATTAATACATATTCTTGGAATGCCTACTTTTTCTTTGGTTTTATTTATTGCTTCAGTTACGCTATTATCGAGGCTAACATCACACTCAATAGCTACAATATTTGGGTAATCAACAAAGGAACTAATATCTTTATCCCAGATAACAACTTGCGTTCCCCTATCAACAAGCTTTAAGGCACAAGCTTTTCCCATCCCGGAAGCGCCACCCGTTATCACTGCAATTTGATTATCTAAATTCATTTATTTTCTCTCTTAATTCATTCATTTATTTTAAATACTTAGCACTTAACCCTTTAAAAAGGGGCGTTCCCGCTTGCTCTATCCACTCAAAAAAAACCATTTCGGATGTTACAAGGGTTATTCCTAATTGCTGCATGCGTTTAAGTGCATATTTTTTATCTAACGCTTTACGACTACCAACAGCATCAACCACAATGAATACCTCATAGTCTTCAGCAACTAAAGCAAGCGCTGTTTGTAAAACACAAACGTGTGCCTCTATACCAATCAGTATTAATTGTTTTTTATTAATCTCATTTAAATGTTGCTTGAAAGTTGGCTCTCCAGAACAAGAAAAATGCACTTTTTCAATTAGGGTATTTTGAGAAGTAAGCGCTTTAAGTGAATCCAAAGTTGGCCCCAACCCACGCGGATATTGTTCACTTACAAGACATGGTATCGCAAGTTCATTGGCTAAGCGCAATAACCATTGACAGCGCTCAACTACAGATTCATTATTCTCAATAAGAGGGATAAGTTTTTCTTGTACATCAATTAAAAGTAAACAGGAATCATCTTTTCTAAGTAGCACGTATTTTCTCCTTAAATATAGTGTTTCCCACTAAGCTTTATCCTACGTTACAAGTTCGCTCAGCTCAGTCTTATACTCCTATGTACAATCCCTTGCTTCCCTTGCGCGTATCTGAAATTTAATAGAAAAAACTTTAAATATGTTTATACCATATTTTTTAATTCTTTAAAGCGTATTGACTTAGTGTATATATTTTGATAAATTGTATTAATGTTTTAATGCGTTATAACATTAATATGAAAATAAATCATGGATCTAAGCGACAAGCCCAGCAATTATTAATGGAAGCTATCGCCCTTTTAAACAATGAAGAAGAAGCAAGTGCATTTTTCAATGATTTATGTACACCTGCTGAACTTGAAGCAATGGCTGATCGCTTTCAAGTTGTCCCTTTGTTACGCCAAGGAATTTCATATCGTTCTATTCATGACCAAACAGGTGTCAGTGTAACTACTATAACCCGTGTTGCGCGCAGCTTAATGATGGGAAGTGGCGGCTACTCCTTAATTGCAGAGAGATTAAATCAGCATGACTAAACGTTTACGCTTAGCCCTACAAAAAAAAGGGCGACTAGCTCAAGAATCTTTAAATTTACTCAAACGCTGTGGCCTTCGCTTTCGGCTTCGAGAGAATGCATTGCTTTGTCATGTTGACAATTTTCCAATTGATCTTCTTTTTGTACGTGATGATGATATTCCAACATTAATTTTTGATGGACTCTGTGATGCAGGCATTGTAGGTGAAAATGTTTTACTTGAGGCAGCAGCAAATACCTGTAATGCAAATTACCAGGTCATTCTTCCTTTAGGTAATTGTCGTTGCCGTCTTGCTATTGCTGTACCTGAACAATTTGATTATCAAAATCCTGGTAGTTTAGATGGAAAACGCATTGCAACAAGTTACCCTAATTTACTTAAACAATATTTAGAAAAAAGAAAAATTTGCGCCGATATTTTAACTTTATCGGGATCGGTAGAAGTAGCCCCACGCATGGGAATGGCTGATGCTGTTTGCGATATCGTGTCAAGCGGACAAACATTAGAAGATAATAAACTTATTGAAATGGATACGGTTTTAGAAAGCCAGGCTGTTTTTATTCAATCTGGGCAATCATTTTCCGATGAATTTGATAATTTATTTGCTATGTTAAAAAGGCGAATTCAAGCAGTTTTACAAGCTTGCGAACGTAAATACATTGTCTTTCATGCACCAAAGCTTGCACTTATTCGAATTTGCCAAGCGCTTCCGGGTGCCGAGTCACCTACTGTTTTGCCGCTGTCAGATTATCCTGATAAAGTTGCAGTGCACGTTGTCTCAAGTGAAGGGATATTTTGGAACACCTTAGAAACAATTCAATCATTAGGGGCAAGTTCAATTTTAGTCTTACCTATTGAAAAAATGCTGGAGTAATTGATGTTAAAAATTATTGATTGGCAGAACTTATCTTTAGCAGAACAAACTAGCCTCCTAACAAGACCTAAAAAAATAAACAATATCAAGGATCAAGTTAAAGCAATTATCCATTCTGTTCGAGAGCGCGGTGACAAAGCACTTTTTGAGTTTGCTTATCAATTTGATCAATGCAAATTAAAAACGTTACAAATTACTCAAGAAAAAATTAACCAAGCTTCGGTAGGCAAAGAGGCACTTGATGCAATAAAAACTGCCATAAAAACCATTACGTCATATCATCAAAGTTTAATACCAGAGCCTTTAAGTATTACAACGACACCAGGTGTAAAAATAGAACGTATTTATCGACCAATTCAGCGAGTTGGATTATATATACCAGGTGGAAATAACACCCCTTTGATTTCTTCTTTACTGATGCAAGCAATTCCAGCCAAAATTGCTGGTTGTCCCATAAAAGTTTTATGCACCCCTGCCAATAAAGAAGGGGAAATAAACCCTCACCTTTTAGTCGCCGCACAATTATGTGGCATTAATACCATTTATCCTATTGGAGGCGCACAAGCTATTGCTGCTATGGCTTATGGTACCAAATCTGTTACTAAAGTTGATAAGATTTTTGGGCCTGGCAATAGTTTTGTTACGGAAGCAAAAGCACAAGTTGCTCTTGATCCTGATGGCGCTACTATTGATATGCCTGCTGGGCCCTCTGAAGTTTTAATTATAGCCGATAATCAAGCTAATCCCGATTATGTTGCTGCTGATTTATTAGCACAAGCTGAGCATGGGAAGGATTCACAAGTTATATTGTTATGTGAAAATAAAGCACTTGCCCTTGCTGTTCAAAAATCAATAGCCAACCAATTTAACTCTCTAGCAAGACAAGAAATTATTAAACAATCTTTAGAACAAAGTTCAATCATTATATGTCCAATAAATAAGCAACCTGCCTTAATTAATGATTATGCACCAGAACACCTAATTATTAACCGGGAAGATGCATTAAACTGGGTTTCACAAATCAATGCTGCCGGGACTATTTTTATTGGCCCGTGGGCTGCTGAAACCTTAGGTGATTATGTGACCGGGAGTAATCATGTTTTACCAACTAATGGGTATGCGCGCAATCATAACGGACTTAGTACACTCGATTTTCTAAAATCAATTACTGTGCAGGAAATTGATCAAATAGGTATTAAGACGCTAGGTCAAGCTGCAATCACTTTAGCGCAATTAGAAGGCCTTGATGCACATGCCAATGCGGTTAGCATTCGCTTAAAAAATTTGGAGAATTAATATGTCATTAATGGATTTAATCCGTCCTGAATTAAGAAACTTAAAAGAGTATAAACCCTCGCAAGACAACCCTATTTATCGCTTACATGCTAATGAGTCACCATGGTCACCGGTTAAATTACAAACACTCGCTTTAAATCATTACCCAAATCTTAATGATCAAATCGCACTACAAGAACAACTAGCAAACCATTATCAAGTCGATAGTCAATCAATTGCCCTAACACGAGGCAGCGATGATGGAATAGATTTTCTTATGCGTCTTTTTTTAAGCCCTGGAAAGGATAGTATTCTTCAGTGCCCGCCTACTTTTCCTATGTATACGTTTTATGCCCAACTGCAACATGCTGAAGTCATTAACTGTCCTCTTAATTCTGAAAAACAATTTGACTTATCACTCGATGAACTTTTTGCAGCTTGGCAACCTCATTGTAAACTTATTTTTCTTTGCCAACCGAATAATCCTACAGGTAACTTAATCACTCTCGACAACCTAGCGGCTATTTGTCAACATTTCAGCAGTAAATCAATGGTTATAGTTGATGAGGCTTATATTGAATTTGCAGCCTGCTCGAGTGCAACAACGTTACTTTCGCAACATGAAAATCTTGTTGTCCTTCGTACATTATCTAAAGCGTTTGGTTTAGCAGGACTTCGTTTAGGAAGTGTCATTGCTAACCCGTGGGTAATTAAAGCATTACAAAAGATCATGGCGCCTTACCTCTTAGCAAGCCCTGTCATGGCCTTAGCCGAACAGGCATTACAACAGCCAGAGTGGCTAACCGACAGCGTGCACCAAATTCTTAATGAACGAGATCGAGTTTATGGTTTTTTACAGCAGTTACCTATTATCGAAACCATTTACCCCAGTGAAGCTAATTTCATTTTTGTTAAAACTGAACATGCCAAAGCATTAACAAACTGGTTTAAACAACATAATCTCACAGTGCGCGATTTTTTAAATACGCCTCTTGAGCAGTTTTTACGAATTAGTATCAGTGATAAGGCTACTAATCAGATTTTAATGACCTTACTACAAGAATTTACTGAGGATGTTTTAATTGCTACTTAGTTACTAAGGCTTGAACTAAAATATATTAAATGAGTTGTATTATGCAAAGAATATTATTTATTGACCGTGATGGCACCTTAGTAGAGGAGCCTTATGATTTTCAGGTTGATTCATTAGACAAAATTCGGCTTTGCCCAGATGTTATTTCATCCTTGCTTGCTTTAAAAAATGCCGGCTATCGTTTGATTATGATAAGTAATCAGGATGGCTTAGGTACTTCAAGCTTTCCCCAAGAAAAGTTTCAGATTTGTCATGATTTTATTTTGCACCTCTTTTCATCACAAGGTATTGACTTTGATGATATTTTTATCTGCCCGCATCAAGACATTGACCAATGTGAATGTCGTAAACCTAAGATTGGTTTACTAAAGAATTTTCTGCAATCCAATAATTTTAATCGTGAATATTCTTGGATGATTGGTGATCGTGCCACAGATAAACAGTTTGCGGATAATTTAAATATCAACTTTCTACCTGTATCAAAAGAACATGGATGGCAGGACATTACCGCAGCTATTTTAAATACTAAACGCCAGGCAGTTATTAAGCGTAAAACCAATGAAACAGATATTTCTATTGAAGTAATTTTAGATTCAAATGAATCGAGCAACGTTGAAACGCCTATAGGTTTTTTTAGTCATATGTTAGAGCAGATTGCTAAACATGCTGGCTTTACTTTAAATTTACAAGCTCGCGGTGACACAGAAGTTGATGAACATCACTTAGTTGAAGATACAGCCATTGCGCTTGGAGAAGCCTTAAAAACTGCATTAGGTGATAAATGGGGCATCGGTCGTTATGGCTTCACCCTCCCTATGGATGAAGCGCTAGCAAGTGTCGCTATTGATCTAAGTGGTCGACGCTTCTTTCAATTTGAAGGTAAATTTACTAGGGAGTTTGTAGGCGGGTTAGCCACAGAGATGATTCCGCATTTTTTTAATTCTTTAGCAGATAGCCTTAGTGCCAGTTTACACATCTCAGTTAAGGGTGAAAATCATCATCATATGATTGAAGCCTGCTTTAAAGGATTTGGTCGCGCATTAAGACAAGCCATACAGCAAACGGATACCACTCTACCCTCTACCAAGGGGGTTTTATGATTGCTATTATTGATGTCAGCGGTAATAACTTAACCTCTCTTGCTAACGCTTTAAAACAATTAGGGTATGATTATCAACTTACCCATGACTTAGACGTAGTTAGTAACGCAAGTCATGTCATTATTCCCGGTGTAGGGGCAGCTCATGCAGGTATGCAAGCATTACATGATTACCAACTTATTCCTGTTATTAAAGCCTTAAAACAACCCGTTTTAGGTATTTGTTTAGGCATGCAGTTGTTACTTGAGTATAGTGAAGAAGGCAATGTAGATTGCCTTGGACTCATTCCTGGTATAGCTAAATGTCTGCCTAGACAAAAAGGATATCCAGTGCCACATATGGGTTGGAATACGTTAAACTGGGTTCGTCCTTCTCCGCTGCAAGATGACTTAACGAATAAAGACTATGTTTATTTCGTACATAGCTTTGCTTTAGAAGAGCAAAACCATGCACTTGCTTTTTGTGATTACAGTATAAAATTTACAGCCATTGTCCAGCGAGATAACTTTTATGGCATGCAATTTCATCCGGAAAAATCAGCAACTGTAGGGCTACGGTTATTACGAAATTTTTTAACTATTCAATCTAACGCTGCAACTGTTGGAGTTTTAAATGAAACTTATTCCTGCGATTGATTTACAGCAAGGGCAATGTGTTCGATTACGACAAGGTAAATTTAACCAAACAACTATTTATTCTTATAATCCTTTAACATTAGCAAGCAGTTATGTTAAACGTGGCGCAAATCACCTTCATATTGTTGATTTAGACGGTGCTAAAACAGGTAAAATTCAACACCTTTCTTTAATTAAATCCTTACAGATAGCTGGCTGTACTTTGCAAGTAGGCGGCGGTATTCGTGATTTAGACACAGCCAAAAGCTGTCTTGATGCAGGTATTAACCAATTAGTTTTAGGCAGCATCGCGGTTACTGATTTAGAATTAACCCGGTCAATTATAGATTTAGCAGGCGCTAATAATGTTATCCTTGCTATCGATGTGCACATTGAAAATGAAATACCTAAACCGGCTATTCATGGCTGGCAAACTTTAACTGAAGCCAATTTATGGGAAGTTGCTGCACATTATCAACAATGGCATATCAACACTATTTTATGTACCGATATAAGCCGCGATGGCATGTTAGAAGGCCCCAACTTTGAACTCTATCAGCAAGCTACCTTACGCTTCCCTAACTTGCAATGGCAAGCTTCCGGTGGCATACGTGATGAAAATGATTTAAATACGTTAGCGAAGCTTGGTGTAAGCGCTGCCATTTTAGGTCGTATGCTTTATGAGGCTAATTCTATTTCATCTTTTGAGAGTATTGTATGTTAGCTAGACGAATTATTCCCTGCCTTGATGTACGTGATAATGTGGTTGTTAAAGGCATTAAATTTGATAATCATCGTATCATTGGCGATATCCTTGTATTAGCCAAACGCTATTCAGATGAAGGAGCAGATGAATTAGTTTTTTATGACATCACGGCAAGTTCTAACGCGCGTCCCGTTTGCCCAGAATGGATTAATCGCGTCGGCGCAACGATTAATATTCCTTTTACAGTTGCAGGTGGTATTCGTACGGTTAATCAAGCAAAGTCAATTTTAAATGCTGGCGCAGATAAAATTTCTATTAATAGTCCAGCATTAGAAAATCCAAATCTCATTAACGAACTAAGCCAGACATTTGGTAGTCAATGTGTCGTTGTTGGTATCGATAGCCAATGGATTGATGATGACTTTTATGTTTTTCAATATACAGGCAGCAAAGAAACCATCCGTAATGCGGCACGCAAAACCATTGATTGGGTTAAAGAAGTACAAGACAGAGGCGCAGGTGAGATTGTGCTTAATTGCATGCAATCTGATGGTGTGCGCCGTGGTTATGATATTGCCCAATTAAAACAAATTCGCTCTGTTACAGATGTTCCCCTTATTGCTTCAGGAGGCGCAGGCAAAGAAGAAGATTTTAGCTGTGTTTTTAAAGAAGCCCAAGTTGAAGGCGCATTAGCAGCTAGCGTTTTTCATGATCAAATCCTAGCCATTCCTACGCTTAAGGCCTATCTAGCATCAAACCAAATTGAGGTAAGACAATGAATGAAATTGACGCAACGAAGCTTGCCTGGGAAAAAATGTCTAATTTAATACCTGCAATTATTCAGCATGCTGAAAGTGGTGATGTGCTTATGCTAGGTTATATGAATAAAGAAGCGTTAGAGATTACCCAACGAACGCAAGAACTAACGCTTTTTAGCCGCAGCCGCAATGAATTATGGCGTAAAGGTGCAACGTCAGGTAATACCATGACGGTACAGGCAATAAGCACAGATTGCGACGGAGACAGCCTATTAATTCAAGTACTACCGCAAGGCCCGGCTTGCCATTTAGGCTTCAAAACGTGTTTTCAACCTTCAATTAATACAAAACTTAGTTTTTTAAGTGACTTAAATAACATTATCAAAAGCCGCGCCAATAACTTAAATCAGCCAAGCTATACTACTCAACTATTACAATCAGGACTTGCACGCTGCGCTCAAAAAGTAGGTGAAGAAGCAACGGAAGTCGTGATTGCTGCTATGAAAAATGATAAAGAAGAATTAATTAATGAAAGTGCTGATTTAATTTATCATTTGCTAGTGCTGTTAACCGCCTGTGAAAGCAACTTTTATACAGTAGTTAATTGCTTACAGAGGCGCCATCAAGTAAAAAATAATTAAACTCAACATCAATAATACTATAGAAATTCATTGACGCTTAAGTAGATTTCCTTTTAGCTATCAACAAATTATGATTATAGTCAGATTATTTTGAGTTAATATAGTGTGCAATTTATAAAATAAAATTATTTAATATTTAAGATATCTTTAACTAAGTATGACCCAAGAGATGACTGTTAAAGAGAATCAATTGGGTCAAGTTAGGGAACTAAAAATATATGTAATTAAAGAGAATTTTTATTCCTATTGTCTAATGTGCCTAAACATTCATCAAGAATATTTTGAAGACTACTTTGTATTTTATTTTTTTCAAGATTTAATTGCCCCAATACATCATTGATCACTTCTCTAACCTCATTTTCTCCTGCGTTTGGGTTCTTACCTACTCCCACTAACTTTTCAAGTTGCTCTTTTCGATCGGATTTTGGTTTAAAGAACCAAAGATATTTTAAACAATTATCCGAAGTCCTTCTTGTTTCATATAGGCCTTTTTCCTCACCTTCGCCAATAAGTTTTGCTAATATATTTTTCACCACGACAGTGTTATCTACTACTACTGATTCTCTCTTATTGTTTCGACGGTTTCTTACGCCCTCGTCTTGTTTTTTATCGGAACCCTTACTTATGACTGGCGCTTCTTCTGGCCTTTTATTGTGCTGCTGCGTCTTTTTCTCATCATGCCTATTATCACTAGCCTGTTCAGAGTGTGTTTTTTTCTGAGCTCTGTGTCTAACTTCATCTTCTAACCTATCCCAGCTCAAGTCAACCCCAGTATAAATACTTTTTATAGTTAAATAAAAATTAGAAGCATTAGCATCGTGTTTTTGCAAGTGAAGTGCGGCTACGACTTTATGACTATCATAATACTTAATTAGTGGTTCGATAATAACATTTTCCCACTCAACTTTATTTTTAGCTGCTTTTAATTTTGGTAAAAGTTCTTGAAGGTTCTCTCTTAATTTTTTATCCTTATGTGTTCTAGAGGTCCTCTCAACTAAAACATTAAATTCTTCACATTGCAGATTTTTTTTAGCTAGCGGTCCTTTTCCCCCAGGCACAAACGTATTATGTGGGCGTAGTAGTTCTTCACGAATATCAGCTGTATCTACCAGGGTAGATCGTGATTTATATCTGGTATCTGCTGTAATTTGTGTCGCCCGGTTAGAAAATTTAGGTTGATTACTTAATTCAACACATAAGTCTTCCTGTTCTTGAGTTCTATGAAAATGAGCTAGTAACTGCCCCGGTACATGTTGATAAACAATTCCTTCGGCACCTACTTTTGACACAACTTCAACACGCATGCCATAACAAGTTGGTTCGGCAGGGTTCGTGATCGCATGGACCTCAATACCTTTAAATCCTTCATGATAAAGCGCATTAGCAATCTCTTGAGCTAAAGATTCTTTCCCATTTTTAGATAAGCCTACTTCACAACCAATGATGAAAATATGTTTAATTTTACCTCTATCTTTAGGATTAACTTTTAATGCTAGCTTCTCTGCAAATGCTTTGGCATTATAGTCTCCTAACGTGGTTTTCCCTTTTTTAGCATCATTACCCGTATGCCCTAAGATAACAAGTTCTTCAAAAGGACCCGCTATAGGATTTAGCTCATCTTCTCTTTGTTGATTTGTATTCTTATCTTTAATAAGATAAACATGATCACTATGAATTCCAAGTTTATCTCGGATGGCGTCTATTGATTCTTGTCCAGCATCATCAAAAGCTACAAATCTTTTACCCGTTTCGGTTGTTTTAGTCTCATTTTGTTTAGTTGTGCTTTTTTTATCTTTATTTTTTTTAAATTTTTTGAGTAGGCCTTTAGCTTCTTTTCCACGTTTTTCTGTCTTAATTTTCATTTAAACTTCACCTCAATTTAACTGCCAGTCACTATAGTTAATAGATGACCTTTATGGTTTTTTATTATACATATACTGCATTATTTAATCAATAATTTAACAAAAAATATATTTAATAACAGCCGAGGTTAATTTCCTGGCTCACCGTTGATAAATAAATGTTTTTTCGAGATAAAAAATTGAAATGAACTTTAATTTTAAAAAATTAAATAAAAACGGGATTAAACGTGGAAATGAAATTTAAGGTTTAATTAAGTACAGTTTATTTTTGTTTTAAATAAGATTGAAAAAGTAACCTAACTAATATGAAGGTTTTGTATGCCTGAAAAATCCAAGGCTAGACAATAGCTACTAAGACAGCCGTTAAATAATTCCCTTCGGGAAAAGAAGGGAGTGTTGGATGACAACTGGCTGGCCCAAATGTGCCTAAAATACGCACCTGTTTTTGAACCGCTAACGCTTGCATTTGAATAAGATTAACAAATTCTGCAGTTGAGAGTGCTGAAGAACAATTACACGTCATTAATAAAGAGCCTGATTGCATCACATTAAATAATTCTCGATGCAGAAAACGGTAATAATTTTTTGCCCGTTGCAGATGCTGTTTAGACGGGACTAATTTAGGCGGATCAAGAATAACTAAATCATAATTATGCGCTTGACTTAAATAATCACGCGCATCACCTTCGATGAACTCAACATTGGCAAGGTTGTTTTTTATAGCATTTTGTTTTGCTTGCGAGATAGCTGGTGCTGAGCTATCAACTGCTAAAACATGTTTTGCCCCAGCATGCGCTGCATGAAGGGCAAAGCCACCAGTATAAGTGTATAAATCTAAAACGCGCTTATCATGTGCAAGATGGGCAATACGCTCATGATTTTCGCGTTGATCAAGAAAAAGCCCTGTTTTTTGCGCATTTGCAAAATTCACTTTATAGATTATGCCTGCTTCTGAAACATCTATAAAAAACTCTTCTCGTGATACTTCTTCAATAACATCCCAACCGTCTTGTTTTAAAGGTTTTTGTTGCGCAAACCAAATTATTCTTTCGCAACTTACAATACGTTTAAGAGCAGCAGTAATTTCATCTTTATGCAGTTCGACCCAATAAGCAGAACTTGACACAACACAAACTTGATTAAAATAATCAATTGTTAAACCAGATAAACCATCTGCTTCGCTATTAAAAAGACGAAACGCATTAGTTAATTGATTAGGTAAATTGAGTGCTTTTCTTACGGCTAAAGCTTGCTTAAATCGCTGCGCTAATAACTTAGACAATGTAAAATCCGTAGTCACTTCCCAGCTTTGGGCTAGTATTCGTACCCGATATAAAGAATGTTCATTATAAACGCCTAAACTTAATCGCTCCTTGGTATTTAAATCAACCACATCCACGAACTCGCCCGTTTTAAGTTTACCTTGTGTTTTACTAATTGCCTTGGGAAAAATCCAAGGGTGGCCGCGGCGCATAGTATGTTGTTTTTCAGGATTAAGATAAACGACAGGTCTCATGGGTATTTCACAAATATCAAAAGTCGGCTAATCTACACTATAGTTTTGAAAATTGAAATATATAGCGATTGCGCTACCTTCATCTTTCAAAAATCCAAAGGATTAAAATCTTCTAATTTAGTAATTAGTTTAATAAGGATAATTATGTACCGGTTCGCAGCCAGATTCTTACCCTTTTTATTTAGCTTAATGTGTAGCAGTGCAGTTGCAGGCCCGTGGTATACCGGCCCTCTTCTGGCGCCAGCCGGCCATACAATTCCTAGAGGCCACACGAACCTTGAACCGTATGCTTTTTATACAGATAATGATGGCATATATACTCGGCACTGGCGCCTATCTCATGTTCCTCATAGTGAGAGCATCATAGGAAATCCTGTTATTACACATGGTATGACAGATAAATTAGATATTCAGTACACCTTACCTTACACTTATAATGAACAACAAGGTAGAAGTTATCAGCATATTGCTGACGTTAGTGCAATATTAGGCTATCAAGCTCTTGAACAAGGCAAAACTAAATGGTGGCCCGATTTACGAGTTACCGTGCAAGAAATTTTCCCCAGTGGAAAATTTAAAGATTTAAATCCACTAAACAATGGTGTCGACGCAACAGGGCTGGGTAGTTATCAAACTGGATTTAACTTAAATTTTCAGCACCTATTACAATTAACTGAAGTAAATTACCTGCGTACACGCTTTAGTGCTGGCTACCTTATTCCTCTTGATGTAAATATAAGGGGTGTTACAGCCTATGGTGGAACAGCTAATACGAATGGCAGGATTAACCCTGGCAATATGCTCACCTTTGATTTAGCTTGGGAATTAAATCTTACGCAAAATTGGGTTGCTGTCATGGAAGGATATTATGCTAGTCGGGACAAAACTCGTTTTCGTGGTTTTCGAGGTTTAACTGATAAAAATAAAGTACCGACTATTGGACATCAATATTTAGAAGAAATATCACTTGCCCCAGCTATTGAATATAATTTTAATGCCAACGTTGGTATTATTGGCGGCTACTGGTTTTCAGTAGCAGGCAAGGATGCTACGGATTTTAAATCAGTAGTTGTTGCCTTAAATATTTATATTTAATAAATATGCTTATTTATTAAGCATATTAAAGACTATCATCGTGAATAGCTTATCAAAATTAATCATGCTAGCATGCCCTTTTTTGTAAACAGGATAAATTACATGTGGTTTAACAATGCGCTTATTTATCATTATGAGCTTGCGGATGAAAAATTAGATTTTGCCCCTTTATTAGTAGAAGAAAAACTAAAACCTTGCCCACCGCACGCCCGCTTTATTTATGGCTGGCTGCCTGTTTCTGGCGAGGAGCTTACTTGTGAAGTAGCCGGCGCCCTTCTCCTTTGTTTAGGTAAAACAGAACGTATTTTACCCCGCAGCGTTATTAATCAAGTCGTTGCAGAACGAATTTTGCAATTAGAAACCCAACATGGGCGAAAAATTAAACGCTCTGAAAAAGCACAATTAACTGAAGAAGTGGAATTTGAACTGCTACCCAAATCATTTTGTATTCAAAAACGTTTATTAGCTATTTTGGATACGCAAGCTAAACGCTTAATTATTAATACAGCAAGTGAAAACCAAGCTTCACAACTTACCTCACTTCTTCGCAAAACCCTACCTAAAGTTCAACTTGAGCCCCTTTCTCATTCTGATAACTTAGCGCTTCGGTTTGCTGAATGGATAACGAATCCCGCAACATTACCCGCGCCTTTCCAACTGGCTTCTGATTGCTTATTATTTGCTATGGATGATGAAAAAAAGCGAATTACTTGTAGGGGTTATGAATTACCTTCAGAAGAAATAGTTACTTTATTAACCCAAGGCTTAGCAGCGGCTGAAATCTCTTTAATCTGGAATGAACGCATTCAGTTTACTTTAACGCATGACTTAACTTTCAAACGTTTAAAAAGCCTAGATTATCTAATTGATGAATTTAATGATATCAATCAACTTGAAGAAGATTATTTAAAACAAGATGCCTCGCTTACCCTTTTGTGCGGCGAGTTAAGGCAATTAGTGGATGATCTGATGAAAGGCTTAAATAATAAATCTAATAGGGCTTTCGCT
The DNA here is from genome assembly GCF_900461525.1 of Legionella busanensis. Lineage (NCBI taxonomy): Bacteria > Pseudomonadati > Pseudomonadota > Gammaproteobacteria > Legionellales > Legionellaceae > Legionella > Legionella busanensis. The sequence goes on from NZ_UGOD01000001.1 coordinate 2,160,511, forward strand.
AAAGAGCATGAGCTTGCAGCAGAGTTGATCTAACAGAACTTAGTATTTTAATACCTTATCTTAATAATAGCCGTGGCTTAGTCAAATAATAAAATCCCACGGCTTAAGCCATTAAAATTTACTTAAATGTTTAAATAATCTAATCGTCTATATTTTGTACAAATAATAAATTTAAATTAAACTATAATAACGATCAATATGTATAATTATTTATCATTATGTCCGAAGATTCCTTTTATTTTACTAATAAAACTGAGGGCAAGGTTTTCAGCCGTGCGCCCCAAGGTAAACTAATTGTTAATCGATTACTTAAAAATCAAGCTCCCTTCAAAAAAACACATGCAATTGGTAAATCAAAACCCAAGTCGCTTATCATTGCGGATTGGACATTACTGAATTTAGAAGAATGGGAAATTGAAGAAATTATACAAAAATTAACCCAATTAATTAAAGATGGTTTCCCAGTTTACCTTTGGCAAGATGGCGAAATACTCGCAATGAATGACAGATCTATTCGCTGTCTAAAAAACAAGTCAGTTCGTCAGCTAATTACACCAACTACTAGAAATAGGATGATAGCTACAGCAAATTCTCAGCATCACTTAATAAAAGACCAAATCAAAATTCTTAATAAATTCGAGTTGAATCAATTATTAAAAACTTCTACTGATAGTCAAAACCAACAATTATATCTAAGTGACTTAAGGTCTTTTTCTGAGAAAACGAGTATTTTGGCTATAATTAGACAAGCAGTACCACCTTTTAATGCTGTTATAGAAGATACTTCGAGTGTGCAATTTGAGGGTTTATTATCAATATTATCTAAAGAGATGCCTGTTTATAAGCAAAATAAAAGGCTTTGGTTTGATAGAGCACGAATAGATGAGCTATTACGGCCAGGAACTATAAGTCTTGAAAACATAAGGCTATCTTCCACTGAGCTAAATTTTGTAGAAAAATTAACCATTGATTTCAAAGGTGAGTTTAAAGCAGAAGAGCTGACAAAGCTTCTTAGCTATTTTCCTCAGCTGCGCTCGCTTACGTTAAAAGGGGTAAGCTTAAGCATCGACTTTCAAAATTTATCTGCCCTGGCCGCCATCAAGTCACTTTCATTATTGAAGATAACCACAAAGTTAACCAACCTAGAAGCGTTAATATCAGCATGCTCACTCAAATCCTTAGCCTTAGAAGAAGTTGAGTTGACAGATACCGAAACTCTGGCAGGACAGCTTAATTTAACTAGCCTTAACACTTTAAAAATAGTAGAAAGCCCTGAAACTTTAAGGAAAATACCTATTAAAACTATTTTACAACAAGCAACCTCACTTAAAGCACTAGAATTAAATGAAGAATATCCTTTAGCCAATATTGATATACCATTAAATTGTTTAAAAGATTTGATATTACCCTATAAAAGACTTTATTTATTAGACTTAACAAACTTGTCAATACAAGCGCCAGCTATTGAAAAACTAGATTTATCAGAGGCTATTCTTAATTCTGACAATAATCTACAAGACATTTGCTTTTCTAGCCTGAGGGAGCTACATGCAGATCATAGTAATCTTACTATTGCTAATTTAATAGCTATTTTAAAAGATGCGCACAATCTTGAATTATTAGATTTGATTGGATGTTATAACTTAGAGGAAGATGACACGCTATTAACTGGCAGTTTTAAACAGCTTAAAACGCTTAAATTAAAAAATATAACTGCTCATAATTTAGCTACCATTTTAACCCAAGCTAAAAAACTAGAAATTTTAGTTTTAGGGGAGAGTGGAAATTTTACCTATAATTCACCAGAAGAAATTGAATTAAATTTTCTTAACAAGCTGGAGCTCCAAGGTTTAAAATTATCTAGTCCTAACTCCTTTGCGTATACTATCCTAAACAAAGCAGAAGCGCTTACCTCATTACAATTAAGCAATTGTGTTATTGATAATAATACAACCCAAGGACTGAACTTAAGTAGGCTTAAAAAACTCACGCTAAAAGGGAGTTATATCAGTGAGGCAGATTTAAACAATATATTAAAAAATACCAACGATCTTGAATATTTAGAGCTACATGGTAGCTATAGTGAAAGTATTACATTCATTGATTTTACAAAAAATGTTAATTTCAATCATCTTAGGTCCTTCTATTTAAAGAATAATGATCTAAAAATATCTGACCTTGAAACAATTCTTAAACAAGCAGGTGAGCTGGAAATATTAGATTTATCGAATTGTCAGGGATTAAACTTTGCCTTTCAAAACGACCACTCTTTTAAATTAGCCAAATTAGAAAAACTTATCTTAACAAGTACTGATATAAGTCTTGATAATTTAAAAGCGATTTTAAGAGCAGCCCCTAACCTTTTAGAGCTTAATATAGTTGGCTGCAATAACCTTTTAATTGATGCCGATTTCGAGAAATTTTTAAACGAACAGAAAGTATTAAAAGTTTTTAGAGATACAGAAAAAAATTCTACTAAATCGGCAGTTAATAGCTATCAACAAACTACTCATGAATCGGTAGCGTCCCATTCTTTAGAAGATTCTCAACTTATGGACGCAAACACAAAATTAGACACAAATAAAAAGTATAATCTCAAACAAACCTTTTTTCCCTTAGATGCTGAGACACCAACACCTGATATAAGATTATATCGTAAACAGGTATACAACAATTTTGTAGTTAATCCAGAACCATGCTCGCTAGATAAGGCCTTTACATTAAATAATGTAGGAGATCCTTATTTAATTCAGCCTTCTGATATTGAGCAACTAGCCAGTGTAGAGGCAATAATAAAACAAGGGCAAGCACTAGTTGCTAAGGAAAAAGCTAAACAAAGCGGTATTATTTATTATTATGGACAACAAGAACTGGTCCTTTCACCCAAGGGTGTGGCACTTGATTCTTGGGTTGCTCATGAATTACTTACTCACTATCACCTTAATCCAGCAGTGCCAGGTGTTGAGCTAAAATACTCAGAGCGGGATAATTTATATTATCTGTATGGCCCTCAAGATACATCTGTCAATATCTCTTTTTTATTAAAAATCCCACCCCAACCACCTCTATCTTTAGATCAAGCAGCATATTGCGAAAGGATGCAGAAATTTTTTCAAGAAAAATTCACTGATGGTGCGCTTCAATATGCAACAGTAACCCCCACAGGTAAGGATTATTTAGAAGAAATTATTAAGCAGAGAAAAGGCGCTTGTCGACATCGTACCTTAGCCTTCCGGACGACAAACGAACATTTATATGGTCAGAAAATTCCAACACGCTATGTCGGTAATACATCTCATGCTTTTGCTGAGGTTTTTTTATCAAATCAATGGCATAAACTTGATTTAGGTGGTTACCCCGCCACCTATACGATTGATGACACGAACCATCCAGACAAAATACTGAACGCTAAAAAAGTAGAAACAATTAAAGCTGCAAAACATGCCTCAAAATTAGAAAACCTCTACGCAAAATATTTAGCAACTTGGGAGAAAGTAAAACCTGAAATAAGCTCAGTGAAACATTATTGTCAGCATGTAGCAAAAGAAGGAAGAAAAAAAACACTCATCGAATTCGCAAACTCAGAAGCAGTTCATACTCTGCAAATTAGCTTACAAGATTATTGTAAACACACTACCCGCCCTCACTTTTATATAAATTCACCCGATGATTTAGTGTGTTCAGCTCCTTTTATAAAACGCCAAGGTGAGGTTGGCATGATACAAAAGGGACCTGGTGGGCCCTTATATGATTTCCTAGAAACTTATCGCACGAGCAAAACACCTATTTATTTAATTGTTAATTACGATAATTTTGATGCCGATGATATTGTACGCTTCAATGCGTTAATTGATAAAACACCCCATGCTGATGGTACGTTTTTACCCGCTAACACGCAAGTAATTGGGTTAATCAATACGAAAAAACAAGAGTGTTATCAAGGCGAAGATTTTTATTCACGTTTTGATACGATCGAAACGTGTCCCCTAACCTCTGAAGTTTTAATTGATGAGCTTAATCAACGAGCACCGTTACCGACTATAACTGAGCTTAATAAACTATCTCAAGATGACAACGCCATTGACCTTTATCATGCATCAGATTGGCAAGAGCGCTTATTGGGTTATTGGGCTGTTAAAGGTAATCAACTTACTTTTATAGAAGGTGAACTTCAAACAGCATTAAAGAAAAATATGCCCCTTAATATTAAGAATGGACCTTGGGATAACCCAGCGTTTAAGCAATTTTGGCAACAAGCGCTGGCCTTAGGTTATATTGATTATGAAGGAAAGCGGATTAATTTACCTAAAGAATTTAAGCTTAAGGGAAACGAAGGTTATGATTGGTCTCATTTAGTGACCCATATTACCCTCTCCCATCACCTTAATACCCAAGCTCACGTCTTAAACCCAGGCCAATTTAGCATCTTTTTTAATCAATATAATTGCCAAACTGAACAACTGATAATGGAACCAGGCTTGGTCGCTCAGTATGCCGCACAAGATTTGACGGTACAATTAACGCGTGAATTAACAGATGATCAATGGGCAATGTTGTTAGCAACTTGCCAACAACATCAGGTTAAATTAACGATTCATGTAGTACCAGGTATTAAGTTACCTGACGTTTTAAATCAACCTAACTTCATAAAGGTGCCACAGGCGTTTCAAACATGGCAAGGTGCTATTAAAGAATCTATTACAGCTATTCAAAGTGATGATATCAGTACCACGATTCATCAATTAATAACAAAAAATCCTGATTATCGCGTCATTGATGTATCAGAATGTGAACCTAGTGATTTATTAAATGACATTCATACTGAATTTAATAATGAGCAGGGCCTCATTTTTCAATCATATGAACGTGCCTTACTAAACGCCATAAAAGATGGCACACCCATTATCTTAAAAGGCCATTTTTCAGACGAGTTAATTGATGCGCTAGCCCCAATTTTATTAAGTCACTTAAATAAATTAAAACCGGGCCAACTTGTGCTGGTCAGCGATAAAAATCATTTTTCTTATCTACCGATTACTCAAGTACATAATGTAAGTTCAATGGATAAGTGGTCTCTACTACAGCGTTTATTTCCAACAGACATTTATAAAATAAAAGATGAAACGTTGTTTATGCACGAATCCTTTGACACACTTTATTCACGTTTACTTTACTTACACCACCACCCTAATGAAATTAACAGTGACTTAAATTGGGCAGGCTTACATGGGCTGTCAGGTGACGTGCGATTAAAAGAGTTTGATGCAGCAAACAGCGTTTCCATTGCGAAGGATTTTGATAAACAACGGTTAGCAGCGGTAAATGCGGTGTTCGCTTACAGCCCGTATGTGTTCTTAACCGGATTAACGGGCGTTGGTAAATCGACCTTTGTTGAAAAGCAATTTAAAAATAAAAACCATGTTAATTTATATCAGGGATTAGGCAACCTTTTAGCTTGGGCACAAGATGATGAACTTGATAAACAAAAGATATTATTTATTGATGAGGCCAATTTATTAAATACAGAATTTACTGCCTTTAAAGGCTTATTTAATATTCCCCCAACTATCCTTATCAATGGTGTTATCCGTAAATTAAGTCCAAATCATAAAATTATTTTTGCTGGTAATCCTTTAAATTATGGGGATGAACGCCATCTAGCATCTTTTTTTGCAGAACATGGCCGAGCAGTCATCTTTGACCCCATGCCGCAAGAATATATTTACGAAAATATTTTAAAACCTGTTTTTGCTGGCAGTAAACTTAATAAAGAGAATATATTACAAGTCAGTCGTGAACTTCTCAACGTCTATCGTTTCTTGTGTGAATGCTCAGGCGATAGAGTATTAATTTCTCCGCGTGAAGTTCAGATGATGGCACTTTTTGTTGCATCTTATTTACAAAACCAACCTAACTTAAGCTTAGATGAATTAAGACAGATCGCTAAACTTTATGGTTATAAGATCGCTGTTGACAATGTGCCTGTAGAAAATCGTTTAACCTTTGATGCGCAGTTCAAACCGAATATTGCACCGATTGAGCGTGATACAGAAACAGCCATAGTAAGCAAGGAATTTCTACTAACGCCTTCACGTAGGCCCGCATGGCAGCAATTACTAGATTTATTAGCACTGCGTACGTATAAGCAGCAGGGTATCAATGATGTGCAAAAATATGGTGGTTTAGGTGGATTAATTCTGGAAGGGGATCCTGGGACAGGAAAGAGCGAACTTGTGATAGCCGCACTTCTTTCGCAAGGCTATCAAAAAGTCTCTATTCATGACACAACAAAACCTCTATCAGACAATATTTTCTATCACGTCCCGGTTAGTTTATCTTTAGAAGAGAAAAGGGCCTGTTTACTGAAAGCTTTTAATGAGGGGGCTGTCGTTGTCATTGATGAAATTAATAGTTCACCCATGATGGAACGTCTAATCAATGACTTACTAATGGGTTTTAATGAGAAGAAAGAACGTCCTAATAAGCCTGGTTTTTTAATCATCGGTACACAAAATCCGGTGACTATGTCAGGTCGCAGGCCAGCAAGTGATGCATTGGCTAGAAGGCTTATAAAATGTAATATATTGCCTTATCCGGATACAGAGATAGAAGCTATTTTACGAACTAAAAATTTAGATCAACATCAAGTTACAGAATTAATAGGCGTCTATAATACGCAAGTTAATAAAGCAATGCGAGAAAATTTACTGCCTGCACCAACTTTTAGAAATCTCTTACGACTAGCTGATAGTATTGTTATAGGGCAAAATAGAGGTCAACAAGAAATAGATTTAATGGAGATAGAGGACGAGGTTGCGGTAGAATCAAATCAACCAAGAAAAAGAAAATCGATGGATTCAAGATTTTTTCCTACCAGGCGCCAACGATTATCACCCGTGCCAAAACAAGATCCAAAGCAAGAAGCAAGCCTTGATGAAGGAATGATGTTAATAGATAATAGTTCTGCACAAAAATCTATTTTAGATAAAGGTAGCTCTCTTTTTAAAAAGGACCGCTTAGAAGGAACAAAAATAGCTCACACAGATGATAGTTCTACTAAGTTGGATATATTTTAAATTAAAAATATTTTCTTCTATAATAGACATTGAATAAAATCATGGAAAAACTCAACTACTTGCATTGGTTCTCAATCTATAGCAGTTGTTGCCAACTTAATCAAAGTTATGTTTAATGAATTTTGCAATAATTAATAGTGAACTCTATGAGTCGATACAATTATTTTGAAAATCCGTTTAAAGGTATACCTTTATCAGAACAGGTCACCAATCCTAATATTGTAGTTGGTCGCCATAGTTATTATTCCGGTTATTATCACGGTCATTCTTTTGACGATTGCGCGCGCTATCTGTTACCTGATCGCGAGGATGTTGATAAATTAATTATCGGTAGTTTCTGCTCAATAGGCACAGGTGTTTCTTTTGTTATGGCTGGCAATCAGGGCCATAGGATGGAATGGATAAGTTCTTTTCCTTTTTATTATACAGGCGATGATTATACCAAAGATGCAATAGATGGCTTTCAAAGCGCAGGTGATACTGAAATTGGGCACGATGTCTGGATTGGTGCAGAGGCAATGATTATGCCAGGCATTAAGATTGGCCACGGTGCGGTTATTGGGGCACGAGCCCTTGTGACTAAAAATGTTGAGCCCTACACTATTGTTGCCGGCAATCCTGCTAAGCCAATCCGCAAACGGTTTACAGATGACCAAATAAAATTATTGCTAAAAATACAATGGTGGGATTGGCCTGAGGATATATTAGCAAAAGCAATGAAATTATTATGCTCAGCAGATATTGAGCGTCTATATCAATTTTGGCAACATCAATTTAAAAAATCTTAGGTAGCTTTTTTTAAGTAATCGACGCTTTCATGTCTTTAGCAGAATAAATAATTAAAGCTATAAGGTTTAATCATTTTTAATTCTATAAAATCTACAAGCTACGCCATGCCCTATTCCCTTTTTATAATATTTCATATTACATTTTTCCATGACTCTCTGTGATGCTCTATGCTTTAAGGGAGCAAATGCAATAATGTAATTAGTATTAATATTATCTTTACCCCAGTTAAGCAACGCATTTAACACTTCAGTAGCATAACCCTTACCCCAAAACTTCCTCACAATTAAGTAGCCTACTTCTATTTCTCCTGTTGCTATAGAGCCAAAGCCACACCGACCTAAAAACTCACCAGATTCTTTATCTAAAATAACAAAGCAAGGGAGACGATATTTTTTGTAAAAAGATATAAATTCGTTAATTCTTTTCGCAGTTTGCTCCTTAGTTTGAATTCCATCAGGAAAAAATTTTCTAACTTCTGGATCTAGATTGAGTGAAGCGACTTGTTCTAAGTCATCTTCTGTCATTAAACTTAAAATCGTACGGTGTGTTTCAATACGAAGTAACATATTAAATTAAACCTTATCTTTGTAAAAATTGGAAAATTAAAAAATAAAACAAACCGTTTTATGTAATGAAGATGAGCCTGAAATTCATAAAGCATTAAAATAACATTAGTACCTGCCTGCATAGGCGTGTATCTATCTTGCAAACTAAACCAATATTTAAATTGATCCACTCGACCTTAATTTATTTAATAACCTAATTTTCATTTATTTTAAAAATTAATTTGGCTAAATAAAGTATTAACTAGCTTTTTTTAATTTTATTAAAGATAAACCTCGTGTTTCACCTTCTTTTAGTGTTACCTTGATTTTTGTACTAAGACCAGCAGTATTAATATAAAGCAAATAGCGGCCTGCTACTAAACCAGTAGCATAAAACTCACCATTTTCAGTTATTGTTAATGGGACATGTGGTTGTAACCATGGTTCATCTTGATGATTTGCTAATGCAGTTTCAGCTATCAATATAATATTGCCAGTTGTTAAACCAGACCAAGGTGATACTCTACCAATGATTCCTGTTTGCTTATTGTGAGGTAATTGTTCTAAATTTATCATTGGTATGGGCTGTACTAACTTATTATTTAGTTTAATTCGCGCTGTTTGATAACCTGATAAACTAAATTTAAGCTCTTGTTTACTAGGGTGGCCGACGAAGAAACCATGCGGAAAAATTTTTACATCAGTTGCAGCCATCTGTGGTAATTCTGGCCCTTTAACATTAAGTTGGCCATAAACCATGGGCAGCTGATGATTGATGAATAAACGATAAGCGTACTTATCCAATTGCTCAGCAGTACTTTGATCATAATAATGAGCTAACCATAATATCCATTGTTTGAAATGGGACCCATCTTCTCTAGACGGAAGAATTAATTCTAAACTAGACCAATGATTATTTTCTTCTCTTAGTTGATAGGTTTGCGCTAATTCAATTTCTGATAGGGGTGGATTAAGATTATATTTCTTTATCAGATTTCCAGCGATTTCAGAAGCGCGTTGTAGCTCTTTAGCGCCTAATCCATTGCGATAAAAATTTAATAAATTTTCTTTTTGGGGATAAGTTTTAGGCAATAAAGAAGTATAAATATGGTGCCATGCAAGAGCATACACTCTGTCTTGCTTTACCGTTGTACCAAAATAATAGTTACGGCTAACAGACCAGGCTTGATAAAGTAAGTAATCCTTACGTAATAATTGCGCATCTTTGAATGACATTGCTAATACAGGCAATGTCATCCAGAAAAGAAAAAAATAAAATAATCCTTTATTAAAATTTTTCACAATTGATAATCATTAACTAGTTATCCCAGTAGGTAATGAATGATAGGTTGCTTGATAGACTTGTAATGCATCGTCTGCAGCTTTATGCAATCCTAAAGCTTTATTAGCTCGATAAAGAATAATCAATGCTGGCTGAACGCTTGGCGCTTGGGGATAATTTTTAATTAAAAAACTGGCTCGTTCTGCAGCTGCAACATATCGGTTACGTTCAAAATAATAATTTGCTGTATTTAATTCACGTTGAGCAAACATGTTTCTTAAATAAATCATGCGTTGCAATGCATTATTTTTATATTTACTTTCTGGAAAACGCTGAACTAACACAGCAAAGTCTGCATAGGCTTGCGCTTGTGTTCCAGGCTCACGCCATGATTCATCCAGAGGTAAAATATTAGCAAAAGTACCTCTATTTTGCTGAAAGTTAGCCAGTGCTTTCATGTAATAAGCATAATCTACATTTTTAGCGCGTGGATAAAGATGAATAAAGCGTTCGGCCGTTGCAGCAGCTGAAGGATAATCTTCTTTTTGATAATAAGCGTGGATTAAATCTAATTGAGCTTTTTCAGCATATTCACTGAAAGGATACATGGTTTCTAATGCTTCAAGACGTTTAACTGCAGCACTATATTCTTTTTTGGCTATTGCTTCTTGTGATTGATCAAAAATTTGTTTGGCAGTCATCCCTTTATAAGGCCCATTATCATCGACTTCATTTCCCCACCATGATACACATGAAGTTAGTAACAGAATTATCAGAGTAAGAGTCAATGCTAAAATACGTTTCATAAAAATACCTGTAGTTAATGCATTCTAATTTAGAGAAAAGCCATTAGACCTTTTTCCAAGCTCGCTACAGAGAATCATGTGTCGGGTTAAACCACAGCCCGGCAATTGGCCTTTGCAGTAGAGTTTGGCAAGAGGTCTATTATACGCATCCTCTAACAATTACAAAACCTTATTAAAACTTAAATTAAGATTTAACAAAATAGTAAAAGTAACTAATTAATTTAAAAAATTATTTGCAAAGGTTTAGTGGTTGTTATAGTATTCGCGGTGGAGAGGTGGCAGAGCGGTCGAATGCGGCGGTCTTGAAAACCGTTGAAGGGCAACCTTCCCAGGGTTCGAATCCCTGTCTCTCCGCCAAAGTAAACTTTACCTCAATTTTTTCTCATTAAGCTTGTTGCCAATTTGCTTTTTCTTTAAATAATTTTTCTAAATCTGCTTCCTTTTTTAAAATTGGACGAGCCAAATTAAATACATCACGTGGCTTTTGATAGTAAACACCTAAAGGAACAGGAAAATCTGGATAATTAAGTTGAGCTAAACGAATAGCATTAATAAAGCTATGAGTTTGATGAGTATAGATCTCTTCTACTTCATTAGGTTTATAATCAACAATATGCATTTTATCTTCAGTAGGAGTAAGAGCCCACTGCTCATTAGCACCGAATACTAAAGGCTTACCTTCAGAAAGAAGCACTGTTTTTTCAGCACGATTCGTTTTAACTGCAAAACTATCAAAAGCACCATGATTAAAGATATTACAATCTTGATAAATTTCTACAAAAGAACATCCTGGATGAGCATGAGCTTGCTTTAAGATAGAAATTAAATGATTGGGATCTTTATCAACAGCTCGAGCTACGAAGCTAGCGCCAGCCGCTAGCGCTAATAAAATAGGATTGATTGGCTCATTACTAACTCCAGAAGGTGAGGTTTTAGTAATTTGTCCTTTTTGTGATGTTGGTGAAAATTGACCTTTAGTCAAGCCATAAACTTGATTGTTAAACAATAAAATATTGACGTTAACGTTTCTTCTTAGGCAATGAATTAAGTGATTACCGCCAATACTAAGGGCATCACCATCACCGGTAATAATCCACACTGTTAAATCTTCTCGCATGGCTTTTAAGCCAGTTGCCACAGCGGGAGCGCGACCGTGAATAGTATGAAAACCATAAGCGTTCATATAATAAGGTAGACGACCTGCACAACCAATGCCTGAAATAAAGACATGCTGTTCTGGTGGCAAATCCAATTCAGGTAATAATTTTTGCAATGCTGCTAAAATGGCGTAATCACCACAGCCAGGACACCATCGTACTTCAGCCTTATTTGTAAAATCCTCACGTTTGTAATTGTTGTTCATAATTAAGTTCCATTTTAATGGCTTTCAGCAATGTACTTACCGTAAAAGGCTGCCCATTAGACTGACTAATTGAGTATGCATCAACTAAATACTCTGCACGAATAATCTGGCATAATTGCCCTGAATTTAATTCCACAACAAAGACTTTTTTATAACGAGCAAGTAGATTACCTAATTCATTAGGTAACGGGTTTAAATGACGCAGATGTAATAAAGCTAAAGGTAATCCATCCTCTCTCGCCTGCTTAACAGTAGATTTTAAACTTCCATATGTACTGCCCCACCCAATTAATAATGTGCTAGCTTGTTCATCACCTTCTATGGTTAATGCCGTATATTCTCGAGCAATGCCTGCTATTTTTTGTGCTCGTAAATTAATCATTTTTTGGTGATTATCAGGATCGTAACTGACTTTACCTTCCTCACCCTCTTTCTCAAGCCCGCCTATTTGATGAATATAGCCAGGACTACCGGGTATATTCCAACTCCGCACAAAATATTCGTCTCGCGCATAAGGTTTAGCAAATCGATTAAATTGTAGATTAGGAACTTCAATCGATTCTACAGACGGGATTTTCCAAGGCTCAGCTGCATTAGCTAAATAAGCATCTAATAATACAATAACAGGCGTCATATAAGACACCGCTATTTTAAATGCTTCAAGAATAGTAGCAAAACAATCAGCCGGCGAGCGAGCTGCAATCACCGGCAGTGGCGCTTCACCGTGACGACCATACAAAGCCTGCCTTAAATCACTTTGTCCCATCTTAGTAGGTAACCCGGTAGAAGCGCCTGCCCTTTGTACATCAATGAGTACAACCGGAAGTTCAGTAACAACAGCAAGCCCTAAGCTTTCACTTTTTAAGTCAAGGCCAGGACCTGATGTACATGTCATTGCTAAACAACCGCCAAATGCAGCACCCAGGCAGGCACCCATCGCTGCAATTTCATCTTCGGCTTGCAATAATTGCACACCATAATCAACTAATTTAGCGCATTCATGTAAAATAGCTGAGGAGGGAGTAATTGGATATCCTGCTACAAGTAAGGGTGTTTTGGTTTTTACAGCAAGCGTCGCGACCGCAAGGCTAATTGCCTCAACACCGGTTATTTGTCTATATTCACCTTGTTCTCGGCTTACCTGGCCAAGCATAAAATGCTGACGACTTAATTCAAGCGTCATGGCATAATTATAACCAGCAAGCAAAGTTAATTCATTTGCTTTAGCCATTAAAGGATTTGTTTTAAATTTTTTCTTAATAAAGGAAAGGCAATTGTCTGTTGGCAAATCAAATAACCATAAAACCAAACCCAGTATGTAAAAATTTTTTGCTTTTTTAGCTTGAGCATGACTTATATCAAGTTCTTGTAAGGCATTTAAGGTATGACTTATTAAAGGTAAACTAATGACTTGATAAAGAGCTTTCTTCTCTTCTAAAAAACTATCGGTAAGCCCGGCTTTTTGCCAATCTTTTTCCTGAAAGCTATCTTCATTAATAATTAATAATCCACCTTGAGACAAGTAGGAAATTGAATTTTTTAAAGCGGCAGGATTTAAAGCAACTAAAACATCGAGTTCCTCACCAGCAGTAAAAATAGCTTCCTCAGCCATTGCAAGCTGAAAACCAGAAACACCAGAGACAGTACCGGCTGGTGCTCTAATTTCGGCGGGAAAATCAGGTAAGGTTCGTACATCACGTCCAGTTAAGGCAGCAGTTATAGTTAACTGCTCACCTAAAAGTTGTACACCGTCACCTGAATCGCCAGTTAAACGAATAATAATTGCGTCATTCATTGACATAATTTCTAGCTTCCACCATTAGCTGGCGCATATGCCTTACTGCATCCTTTAAACCAGTAAAAAGCGCTCGGGCAATAATGGCATGGCCAATATTTAATTCATGTAATTCGGCAATTGCAGCAATAGGTTTAACATTCTGATAATTTAAACCATGTCCTGCATTAACAATTAAACCAAGTTTTGCTGCATATTTAGCCGCCTCTTTAATTCTAGCCAATTCTTCTTTCTGTAGTTCAGGCGTTGCAGCATCTGCATAAGCACCTGTGTGAATCTCAATAACGGGCGCACCTGTTTCAGCGGCTGCATCAATTTGTTTTGTATCTGGATCAATAAATAAAGATACCTCACTACCTAAACGTTGCATACGCTTGACAGCACGAGTTACTAAATCAAAATTATTTCTAACATCTAAACCGCCTTCGGTCGTAAGCTCGGCGCGTTTTTCAGGTACGAAACAAGAATGCTCAGGCAAAATTTCTTCAGCAAAATCTAGCATAGCATCAGTCACTGCTAATTCTAAATTCATTCTTGTCTGCAACACCTGTTTAATTAATTGTACATCACGCGCTTGAATATGACGTAAATCTTCACGCATATGCAAGGTAATACCATCAGCACCTGCTTCTTCCGCTTCAATAGCTGCTTGCACAGGATCAGGATAGCGCGTGCCGCGTGCTTGCCTTACTGTTGCAATATGATCAATATTAACGCCTAATAAAATTTCTTTCATACTTCACTCACTACTAAAAACAACAAATTATATTATGAAACTAATTAGCGTAAATAAGCTACGTTTTTCTGTGAAATTAATAGGTAGCACCTATCTTGAATTTTAATTCAACACAGTTGCTTTAGGCTATATTTCACTCAAGCTACGGTTATAATTAGCGAGGCTAGCGTATCTCTTTCCTAGATCCCGCGACTTGTTCGCGGAATCTAGGAATCAGCTATATCACTGGATCCTGCGGACAAGCCGCAGGACGTAGAGCGGGTAATGGGTACTGTATACATAGAAGTGCCCAGTAGTTATAAATATTTGTAGCCTGGGTAAAACGAAGTGAAATTCGGGTTTCGGCCCTATGGGCCTGCACCCAGGCTACTTATTCTTTTGTAAACTTATCCACGTACTAATGGCGGGCATAGCAATATTATTCTTACCAACTACTTTGCGCCTACTTTAAATAAGCTTCTTGAGATTAATCTACGGCCGTCTAAAGCATGATTAATAGCTTGACGCATAATATATTTTGCCATTTTTAACTGATGAGGATCATTTAACTGCCCGTTACCAAGCGCTATTATATCCTTGCCTAACAGCCCTTCCTTAGCCAGAACAAAACCTTGTCCTGCAACGAAAGTATATTGTTTTTTTACATCAATTAATTCAAATGAATAAGCTTCATGTTCATAAGAAAAAGCATAACCGCAAACTTCTAATAAACGATATTCAAAACGGCGTAGGGTTGCTTCGATTTCTAATCGCTCATGACGCGTGGCCAGGATTTGCAAAGTATATTCATAATTCTCATAAAAAGTTGGTTGAGACTCAGCATTATTTAATAGATAAAAGATAAGTTCATTAATGTAAAGCCCTGCAAACAATGCGCTCCCTTTCAATATTAAAGGTGCAGCGGTATTCTCTAGCTGGTTGATATAATTCCAGCGCGATCTTGGTTGCTGAGTAACTGATAACCATAAAGGTATAAAAGGTTGGAGAAGAGTTTGCTTATTGGGTAAGCGGCCGCCTTTATAAACACAAGAAATTATCCCTTGCTCGCAAGAATAAAATGTAGCTTTAAGACTTGTATCACCTAGGGGTTGCTTATGAAGCAACCAGGCATAAAGAGGAATATTAGTCATAACCTAATTGTTTTAAGAAACGCTCATTGTCAGACCAACCAGACTTTATTTTACACCAGCATTGGAGAAATACCTTTTTACCTAATAATTTTTCAATATCCAATCGTGCCGCTGTAGCAATGTCTTTAAGTTTCTGACCTTTTTCACCGATAATAATAGGCTTGTGATTAGCTTTATCCAACATAATTAAAGCATGAATACGTACTAATTTTTCTTCTTCTTTGAAAGATTCAATTTCAACAGTGGTTGAATAAGGAATTTCTTGTCCGCAAAGGCGAAATACCTTTTCGCGAATCAATTCTGCACATAAAAAGCGAGTAGAACGATCAGTAAACTGATCATCAGCAAATAAATGCGGCCCCTCCGGCAGAAAATCTTTAAGGCACTTTTGCAATTCTTCAACCTGAGCACCTGTTTTTGCAGATAAAGGAATGATAGCAGCAAACGAATGATATTGACTTATTTTCTCTATCCAAGGTAATAACTGCCCTTTATCTGCAATTTTATCTATTTTATTAATTGCTAAAATACAAGGAACTTCTGCTTGTGCAATTAATTTTAAGACCTTTTCATCTTCTTCTGTCCAATGCGTCCCATCGACTATAAATACAGCCACATCAACATCACGCAATACACTACTTGCTGTTTTATTCATGAGGCGATTAATGGCTTTTTTTTGGTTCTGATGGATACCCGGCGTGTCAACATACACAAATTGATACTCATCGACAGTGTGAATACCTAAAATACTGTGCCTAGTTGTTTGGGGCTTTCGAGAAGTAATGCTAACTTTGCACTGTAAAATATGATTAAGTAGTGTTGACTTACCAACATTCGGCCTACCTACTAAAGCAATATAACCACAATAACTTGTCATTTACTTCCAACCATGTTTATTTTTAAAACATTTTAGCATGTATTGAGTGCTGGGTTAAGTCTAATAAAATTTAAAAAAGGGAGCAAAATAAGTAGAAAACGTTTAAATATTAATAGCTATTTTTTATTAAACGCCTAAAAAATGTGTCTGGAGTCATTTTCCTTGGAGTCTAAAATATAATCAATATATTCATTTAAACTACATCTTCGCCCTAATAAAGGACTGTAATAGCGACTTAGATGCATACAAGCAAAATAAAATAGCTCAACTATGGTGCGTTTTCTTTGTTTCGGTATCTGAATATCATCAATGGTTAAACCCCAATTGGCATAAAATGGCAGGCCATAACAATATACTTTTTTCTTAATCATTAATGCAAAAAAGCCGATGATTGAACTGACTACATAGACTTTTTCTACCTGAGTTAAAAGGAAGTAGAGATCATAATCAGGCGTCACAAAATGGATATTCTTATATTGCTTTAAATAAGGCTTTAAACTAGCTTGATTTAAATAGGTTTTTTTTCTATGACCTCTATTCGGTGAATAAATTAAAATATCGCCGTGTTTGCATTCTAAAGCTACTTGGTCAAGAAGCTTTTTAAAAGAGGCTTCTTTAGTTTTATTTTTAGCTTCTCTATATTCATCAATTAATAAGAACTTAGGTCGATTAGTTAATGTTACAACGTTTGACTTATTTGCATTTTTAAAAGCAGAAAAAAAATGATTAGAAACTATTCTGTTTATACACTCCATTGCTTCATTTTCTTGTTGAAATGTTAATTCAATATCACTATTTAATAAGGTTTCTAAGCAATTATTTGCATCATATACTTCTTTATCGTCGATAGTAATAGAAGTCCATTTACTACCAAAGTGAATAATACCTTGCTCAAGATAAACTTTTGGCAGATATTTTGTTGCTTGACTTGCTAAAACTCGCTGCTTTTCTTTCAGCAAGCAATGTAGCTCAGCCCAAAAAATAAACTTCTGTCTTTTCGGTGAGATAATAGTTTTAGCATTTAATAATTTAGCAATATAATCAAATTGACTACCTTCTTTGGAAAAGTAAATAAAATCAATTGGCGGCCCTTCATTAAAAAAAACTCGAGTAAAAGGAGGAGGTACTTGGCTTAAAGGCTGTTTAACGATTTTTTCAAGGCACTGATTAATGCGTGTTGTAGCCTGGCCATCAAAACCATTTAATGAGAATGATTGAATTGCCCATTTAGTAGGTGTGGGTTTTGTAAACTGTTTATCTTGCAGCCAATTATTTAAAACTGTTTTTAGCTCTTGCTCATTAAAAACACATTTAATACCAGCCCGCTGCCAATCTTCCTTAAAATCAAAATACTTCACTGATAAAGATCGCTTACCCATTAATAGCGCTTCAAATAACATTGTACTATTAATAGATACGATCACATCTGCATGATAGATCGTTTCTTCAGGATCAAAACAGTAGGCTGGGCTTGGCGAGTCAATAAAAAAATTAGCTTCTTGCATTTGATTAAAAAGCCCCTTATCACCAATGATACATCCTGTAGGAGGACAACGTAAAATAAATTCATAATTATTTTGTTGGCAATAACTCATTAACTGAGTAATGATAATCTGCTGCGCTTGGATTGCTATTTGATGATTGACTTGAAAATCCAAACTTTGTGCAGCAAATAAAATAATAGGTTTATTCTTATTTAATGCTGCTCGCTCACAAAATTCATTATGGGAAAATTTAGGTTGATAATCATAATAGCGATCAAGTTTTGGCGCACCAACAACCTGTATTCGTTTTTCAGGATAACCACGACTAGTAAAAATATCTTTTTGTAATTGGCCCCAACATAAAACATAATCACACAAAGGTGTATTAATTTTTGTTAAAGGGTGAAAATAATATTTATCACGATTAAAAAATACTGACTCGTGCGGAATAAGAATGGTCTGAATTTTTAATTGCTGACATACTTTTATAATTTGACGTTGCAGCAACCCATAATCGAAAGTAAAAATAATACCTTTTACATGATCTGCAATTGGCTTTAGCCAATTGAATAAGATGTCATTTAATTGATGATGACAATGCTCTGTAAAAAAATTAATTTTATTACGACTTTTAATGGTTTTGGTATTAGAAAAAATAGGCAAAGGAATTAACTGAAAATGAGTAGCGGAATTATCTAGATAAATAATCAATCTATTCGTTAATGCTTCTATCCAGGGTAAATAAAGATAACTGGGCTGACTCTGGCACAACTCAATATAACGTTCATTAGGTTTTTTATGAATTAAATTAGACTGACTAATTAAATATATTTTTATTTGCCGATGCAAAAATCGTATTAATTGCCCGTAATATTTTATAATGGGTAAGCCATTAATTCCTTTTAATAGTTTTTTAATTAACATAGCTATTTGCTTTATAAAGTCTAAAAAATCCTATTTAGTTTGCACATTTAGCACGCTATACTTATGCGCACTAAATAGCTATTGCTACTTTGGCTGCCAGGGCTAGCTGATAAATGATGGAGGTCATCATACCTGTCATTTTCATTCCACTTTCAGTTTGTTTAGGTAAAACAATCAGTTGGTCGCCTCCTTTTAAATCGACTTGACCTGAATGCCAATTATGTTTAACCAACTGCACTTGGCCACTTTGTCTGACTAATAAAAATTCTGCTTGATTAGCTGTTTTTTGAAAACCGCCAGCAGCATTAATATAATCAATGAGCCTATACCTAGGATTAACCGTAAGTGAAATAGAATTAACAACATCACCACTGACTGTCACTACAGAGGATTTAATTGGAATATTAATCACATCATTATTTTGCAAAATAATTTTATCCCAATGATTTTGCTCACCGACAACTACCTGCCCTCGGGTCTCCACCTGTTTTGCTTCTTGCACAAATTTAGTAATTAATTCAGAACGTGCTTCCTGCAATTTTGCATCATCACCTGTTAATGTTTCGCCCGTCATTGTTTGTCGTTGTAAACGTGAAAGGCTCGCGTGGAGTGCCTCTTTCTGCTGTTTGGCCACTGATTCTCGAAACAATTGTAAGTTATCTAAATTAGCATTCGATGCAATTGGCAGTGTTTTTATAAATTGAGCTAATGTCGTACCCTGTATCACAACATATTGATGCGGCCCTTTAACTTGCCCTTTTACTGTAATTAAAGTTTGCCGAACTTCTTTATCAGCAACAAAGGTAATTCTATCCCCGGCTTTGATTTTAACGGGTTTGGATTGATGAATTTGCTCATAAATAAACGTAGGCTTCATGCCTTGATTGCGCTGAATACGTACATAAGTTGCAGTGGGCTCAACATTAGCTAACCTCATTAATGAGGACAATGGTATCTCTTTTTCTAATAGCTCGTATTGATAGGGACTTTTGACATCCCCTGCCACCGTAATACTATATTTTTGAGCTCTAACTAAAATGGTATCACCTTGATGTAGTTGAAATGGATTAACATTACCCTTAAAGAGAAAATCATATAAATCAACATGACGAAGACGCTTACCATTACGAATTACGGCAATATCTCTAAAACTGCCTTCATCTAAATTAATACCTCCGGCTGAACACAGAAAATAGATGACAGAGTCTGAAGATAGTCCGTCATACAATCCGGGAGAATTTACAAAACCTGCAACATAGACTTGTACAGGTTGCGCTGTAACTAGATCAGCATAAAGATTTACCCCTTTTTTAAAGCTCTTTTTCATATGTTGCTGGATAACATCATTTAATTTTTGATTTTCAATGCCCTCAACTTTTACCGGACCCAATTCAGGAATAAAGATATTCCCTTGACTATCAACAATAACTTTTTGAGATAGCTGATATGCTCCCCAAATTTGTATATTGACCTCATCGCCGACAGTAAGTCGATAGCGTGGATTAAAAAAACGTGCTTGATGTAATTGCTCGCACTGCCTGCCAAATAAATTGCGACCAAAAACCGGTAAACGCTGATTGATGACATCACCCATGTGCGTTGTTGATTTTAAATAGATGTTTGTTTCATCATCATCAGCAACATCATCTCCATTATCTGCACTATTAGAGGAAGCTGAAAATCCTGTGGCTGATAAAGGCTTATCCGTGGTAATTTTGGCTTGCTCAATCGATGTATTTCTGACTTGATCCATTGAAGAAAGAATAGGTTCTTGGGCTTTTTTAATTTCCTCAGTAAAAGCTATCAAGGGTAAAAAAATTAACATTAATAAGATCAACTTCTTCATTAACCCCTATGCTCCTTAATAATAATGACAGCCACTTTAGCTAAGAGAGATAAAATTAAAAATAAAAGGAATAAGTTAACTAAGGCAAAAAATGGTGTAAGTATACTTGGCTTGTCAGATAAATTAGGTGAATCAAATGCAAATAATAAATTTTGATGATAAGATAAATTGATTACAGCAATACTAAATGCTTGTTGTGCTAATTGATACTGCGCTGGGTCAGATTTAAGTTGAAGATGAATCCACTTAAAATCAGTCAGTATTTTGTTGAATTTGCTATTTTTTCCTTGCGGCTTCATGCTTTAAAGCTAAATCCATATAAATTTCAACCACAACCTAAAGCCCTTAAATGAATTTAATGCCTAGGTAAAAGACAAATCATGTTAAAAGATTTTAGTCTAATCTGCAAGAAGGTAAATTAGATCTCCCTAATAGATTTTTTTCCAATCTTTTTTACAATTTAAAATATTTGATTTCATTGTCCTATACCATAAAATAATTTGCTTGCCATTTTTTAATTGGTACAGGAATAGACTTCTTTGGAAATAGCTAGTGAAGCAAAAAATTTTGTCGAAAAAGGCTGAAAAGCCCATTGTACCTGTAATAACGTCAACTTAAGGGTTTCACATTTCCGCCTACGCGAGAATGACAGAGCTGCCATTAAGTATGTAAAAAGTACATGAGCATTTCAAAAACCTTTTTCGAGTGATGAGCCCTCAATAGCAGTTTACAAAGAAGTCTAATAATTTATCTTTAGTAGCTGGATGCAAACCAAACCTCAAATGCCTAATTTAAAAGAAAGATTAAACTCTAATTTTAGAGAAATAGCTTTACAAGTTCGCCCGTTAAACCATGGCGTAGGAGCAACATTTATTGGCTCTGTTAATGGCGCTCAGGCAGGTACAGTAATTTATGGTTATTATAATATGGATTACCGTCTTCCTAATGGCGATTACCTGCGAATTATTGCTAATCATAATAAATCAATTCCTCAAATTTTACTGTTTACTCATGACCCAGAAAAATTAAAACAACTTCCTGGTGGTCGACCCGCTTCTTTAATTGCTGAATGTATGAGGCAATTAAATAGTTATTTAAGCCGCTCAAACAGCTATGCAAAACCACGTCATTTACATCAGGAAAAAAAATATCAGTTTGCTAAGCAATGCCTCCTTTCGCTGACAGAATTACTCAAAGAGGAGCGAAATTTGTCAAATCATGATTGGAGCGGACAAGAAAAACTTCGCACTCAAGTAATATCGCTTATTGAGCATTGCCGAAATCAAAACAGGTTGCTTGCTAACACTCCTATTGTATCCGAAGGTTATCTAGGAAGTATTCTTTACAAAGCTAAGCAAACAGCACAGCACTATCAGTTTAATCGCGTTTTTCCCGTTTCAAGAATAGATCAATTAGATTTTACAGAAGTAGCAAAGAACTTTAGTACGGATAAAAAACCTTGTTTTGTCTGGGACAGTGAAATTCATATTAAACAAGATGAGCAAGAACTTAATAATACCTTACGGGTAATTTCAGAACTTTATGGATTTACATTACCCTCTTCCCTTTATAATATTCCTGCTAATCGATTTGAACGTCTTGGGGCTTTTTTTAATAAACTTTATAAAGAAGCTAGACAATTAGCGAATCATTTATCTAAAGCTCAACCTATTCATGAAAAACAAGCTTGGACGCGTAGCGATGGCTTAACCCTGACAACAATTAAACCCTACTATCGCTTTAGGGGCTTAAACCAAGTAGGTCACTCGACTTTAGAAAGTTTAATTAATAGTATTACTCACTTAAACCAGCCATGTTATATCACCCACTCAAAAGAGCAAGCTTATGAAATCTTAACTACAAAGGCTAATGGTCATTGGGTTCATTTACCTTACGAAAATCAAGTTATTATTCGAATTAAAAATAATATGATTGCATTGCGTTATTTTAAAGAAAATGAATTGTTTTACCCAATGCCTAGTGGAGAAGATTTAGTGACGTTAAGTCACTTATCAAAAAAACATCTTTTTTTGCCAGAAAAAATAAATTTACAATTTAAAGCTTTTCTTTCCAGTATCCCTAGGTTTTTTAAATATATTTTTAATAATTTAACTTTGTTCTTTAAAGATTTACGCAATGATTTTGTTAAACATATTCATAGCGAGCACGCTGGTAAAGAAGAGCAAGTTGCTACAAAAAAACCGGTTTTTTTAAAATCAATTGTAGACATTATGATTGGACATGGTTTATTAAAAAATGGCCAATCATTAGAAGAATTTATCCAAGAACACATTAACAATAATAATTATATTATTGTTAGGGAAGAGCATGCTCCTCATTTAACTTTCTATACCAATCCACTACATAAAGTTCTTAATATAGCACGTCACTTTGCCATGTTTTTTGTTAGTAAGAGTGAAGAAAACCCCCTGATGGGCTCATTAGCCATGCTTGCTTATCTCTACGGCGGCGGAGCAATTATTGCACCTGAAGCTTTAAAAGCCGTACTACTTAAACTTCATTTAAATGGCTTAATTGCAGGTATTGAGCCTACCCAAAAGCTTGGAAAGTGGATGAGCCATGGAACAATTTCTGAGGCTATTTCTGCAGCGGTCATTTACTGGCAAGGAATAGTAGTTTCTGGGAACTTAGATGATTTTTTTATGCAAGCAGTTGTAGCGTTACGTGATAATCCTGCTGAAATTGCTATCATCTTGTCCCTAGCTTTAGGATTAGGTTATGGCTTATGTAAAGCCATCCCTGTTTTACAAAAAGAAATGGGTCCTCATCCTGAAATTAATTATTTAGCTTTAGGAGCTAAAGGTGGCGCTGCTATTTATGATACTGTCATGCATCCGGGAGATGATTGGCTATTAGGTACCATTAAATGGTTTTTTAAAGGTATTGCCACACTTGGCAAAATAATATTAAGTCCACTTATTGAAGCACATTACTATGGCTATCCTGGTTTTTTAACTGGCATTAAAAAAAGTGCTAAATTATCTAGATTGTTTTTAAAACAAATTGGCGTTGCAATACTGGATTTATTACTCTCTTTATCTACGGTATTTTTCCTAGAAATAGCAACAATGTTACTGCATGTTCCCTTTCGAGGTCTTACCGATTTTTTAAGTCGTTCTTTAGGAATGCTAGGTGAATTAAAATCTATAGGAGCAGCCTTTATTGCTTTTGCTAAACGGCCAGGGAACCAGAATTTTTTGGCTGGTTTAAGATTAATGCCTTTGTATGGCTATACTAATCCACTCGGTACTTATCATAAAAACCCTTTTTTAAATTTCTTAATAAATAGCTTTTGGTTAATCGCCTTACCGCTTTTTCAAACTTGTAAGAATTTTATTTTTCTACCTTGTATTGATACCTTTTTTATTCTTACTCGCCTATCTTTAACTATTTTTAATCCTTTAAGCCGTTTTGTAGCTTATCCCTTAGGATTAGCCATTCTAGCTGTAGCTTCTATTTGGGATGAAACAATAGGCCCGGCATTTCGCTTATCTGCCCAGCTAATTACGCATAGTAGTAATTGGATTGAGCAACAAGTTGGCTTTATTAAGCAGTTTTTTTTAAGCAAGATTCAGATTTGTCGACAGTATTTATATTACCAGACCTTTGCCGAGGACGATAAAAAGCTTTTTCAAACATATAAAAATAGCGATTATTTTCTAGAAAGCCCTATTCGTATTGACCAGCTTGAGCATACAGCTGCGAATAATAGCCAACGCTTTCTTAATGTCTTGTTAAACACTGTCTCTCCATCTGAGCCTCTTTTAGCAGAGACTCTGCCCTCGTCAGCAAATGAAGTGCATCATGCTGCGTTATTTGTAAAACAAGGGCAACAACATAATCCAAGCGAGACTTTAAATGAAAAAAGCCTCTCTATTTAGGTTTAAATATTAATTTCAAATAACAACTGCTTAAAATTACGACGCATCAGAAATATTAAGGGAAAAGAGATAAGAAACGTAGAATAATCAAGAGTTATTAATATATTTTGTCTGATTTTAATGAAAGTATCGTTGATTTATCAAATGTTTTAGGTGATTCTTATTCGCATTTGACGTTTAAAGATAGCTAAATTAAGTATAATTAAATTAAGGAGTTTTAATTGAATAGAGTGCAAGGAATTGAGCATGATAAGGGTTAAAGGTTTAAATAGAGGATTTACCTTAATTGAATTGATGATAGTAGTTGTTATTGTAGCTATACTAGCAGTAATTGCTTATCCTAGTTATCAAGATTACATTACTCGAGGTAGGCGTGCTGATGGACAAGCTGCTTTACTTGATTTGGCAAGCCGTATGGAACGATACTACACACAACAAAATACTTATCAAACAGCAACAATAGGTACGGGTAATGCAACTGATGTAAGAGGAACAAATTTATCTCCAGATCAATGGTATACTCTATCAATCACAGCACAAACACCCTCTACTTACACCTTACAAGCAACCCCTAGGAACC
This sequence comes from Legionella busanensis, assembly GCF_900461525.1. Lineage (NCBI taxonomy): Bacteria > Pseudomonadati > Pseudomonadota > Gammaproteobacteria > Legionellales > Legionellaceae > Legionella > Legionella busanensis. Next base: position 2,185,646 of record NZ_UGOD01000001.1, read on the forward strand.
AACAAGCAACTAATGATACTCGTTGCCAAACTTTAACTTTGAATAGCTTGGGCGTAAAAGGGATTGGGACGGGCCCCGGAGGTGCACCAACTGGCCCTGTGTCTAAATGCTGGTAGATTAGGTCAAAATATGATTTACAAATGAACAATAAGGCTTCCAGCGAAACAATTACTTAGGTATAATTATATTAGAATATAAATAGGTTTAGCTTATGTCGACTAAATTAAAACAATTAACAAAGCTTCTAGCAGATTCCTTACACGCTTTTACAGATAAAGCGGGACTATCTACAGATATAGCATTAGAAGAACTATCTGGGCCAAATGATACCATTTTATACAATTTCCTTGTAAAAACCTTACAAGAACGTGCAGATCGTGAATCCTCTTCTAATGAGAATACTCTTTCAGGCGAAGCAAGCAAGCTCTTAGAGGAACTGGGGGATTTAGCGCAGCGTGGTTTGAAGGATGCCAAAGATGTCATGAAATTTTTGGAATCCAAAGCTGGTGAAACCTTACGTGAACAGATAATAGCAGAATGCATTAAGGAAATTGATGAAGAAGAAAATATGCGTCACGAAATTAGGGAACAGCAAGAGCGCCGTCATCATATATTAGCCTATTTACTTCATAAACTGGCTCATAGAAAAAGTGAGTATTGGAAAAGAATTTGTGAATATGCGCAAGAGCAAATTGAAAAACTTCTTAAACATGAACAAGATATACACAAATTTCTTAATACTGAAGATCCTATTGAATTAAAAGAAACTTTAGAATTAACTGAGGAAATTATAGAAAAAGCTCAAAAAGATTTAGCGGGCAAAGAAGCAGAAATAGCTTTAATTAACAAAGAACTCTTTAAAATTGACGAGTATAAAGAAACAATTGATAAGCGCTATGCCGCTTTTGAAACTGGTCTAGATGAAGTTAATCAGTTTGAATTGCAAGATCCAACCGATCCTGGTAACACGGAAGCCATAAAAGATAATATTGCAAACCGTATAACCAAAATTGAAAACCAATTAAAGGAACAGACATTAGCAATTGATAAATTACTTGCCAGTGAAAACCCTGCAGATGAAAAAAGGGCCATGGACTTAATGCATGAACATAATAAATTGCATATGCAACTTGCGATGCTAAAAGATATGCATGACGTATACGAGGGCAAGAAAACGCTTTATGATGAACATGGTAATGAAACAAGGTCATTTGCCGAAGCTGTTTATATTTTAAAGCCTGATCAAAAATTTATTAAAGAGAATAATACGTTTCTTCTGATTGATAAAAATACTGATTATAAGGATGAAAAATGGAAAGAAAAAGCTGCGGCAGCATTTGTTAAGCGTAAGCCTGAACTGGTGGTAATTCCAGGCCTTGTTAAAGAAAATAAGGAAGCAGAAAATAAATTTCATCAAGAAAGAGCAATTAACGCAAGCAGCAAGCGAGGAAGACAAAGTACGCTTAACCAGGAAATTAATCAGTTAAAAAATCAAATTACCCATTTACAAGCGACAAAAGCAAGTATTGAAGCAGAATTACGTAGATCTAATCACGATTTAAAGAAAGCACAACGCATGCAATCTTCAAGACCCAGTGATTCCCATGTGCCATTACAATCAATACTTGGCCGCGCTGTAACAAACGATATTGAAACAACTAGAAAACAAGATTATCAAAGACAACAAATCTATACGCCTACTCCAACGGCGCCAAAGATGTAAGCTTTCACCTATAGCACCGCGCTAAGCTTTATTAGAAGGTATAAGAGAGTAAGGCGCAAGCATGCACTAATAAATACATGCCTGAGCTGAACGAACTTGTAAGGTAGTATAAAGCTTAATGGTGGTGCTAAATCTTAACGATAGATAAGTTTAATTTCTTCATTTTTTAAAACGAGGATAAGAAAAATTTTTATCGTAATCAAGATAATCTAATTGCTTCAGATACTTGCTAAGAAGCGCTAACTCTTCTACCATAAGTGCATTGCCGTTTGATCATGAAGAGTATAATGACTGATAAATTATTTAACACACAAACAATTATTGTGACGCTAGATGTTGATGCATTACTTTTTAATAGACTTCAACAAGTTGCCCAAGCTGGCTTCTCCGCTGTTGAAATAAATACCCATGATGAAACCTTACTAAAATCAATTTTGCAACAATTCCCTAAGTTACGTATTGGGGCAGCTAATATTATTAATACTCAACAATTAGAAAACTGCTATCAGGCAGGAGTTCATTTTGTTTCCAGTCCAGGATTTTTACCGGCTATTGCTCAAACCGCTTCAATTTACTCAATTAATTATTTACCGGGGGTTGCTACCATCTCTGAAGCTATGCAAGTTATGGCTTTAGGATATTATCAAGTACGTCCATATCCTTCAACGCTGTCTTTTTGTGTGTTATTAAATAGATGTTTACCAATGTTACGTTTATTTCCAATGGAAGTTGAGTGGGACGAGGCTGAGCATTATTTATCTCTACCTTCAGTAGATGCAGTCAGTATTTTAAATCCAGAGGCTACCCAATTAAGCACGTTGTCGACAGCTATTTTTGCTTAAATCGAGTAATAATAGAAAAGCGCCTATACAAATGGCGCTATCCGCTATGTTAAATACAGGCCAATAAAAATTCTTATAATAGACTTGAATAAAATCAACGACATAACCTACTACTGCGCGATCGTATAGATTTCCTATAGCGCCACCTAAAACTAAGCTTATGCCTGTCAGTTGTAGTTTTAAGTGCCTTGGCGTGCGTAAAAGCCATATTAATAATACAGCACTCATTACTAAGCTAAATATAGCGAATAACCAACGTTGCCAACCACCTGCATTACTTAAAAAGCTAAATGCAGCGCCTGTATTATAAGCCAAAGTGAAATTAACCATTGGCAATAAGGGCTCAGGTTGATAAGGCAGGAGTTGGGTTGCAGCCCAGAACTTAGAAAGCTGATCAATACCAATAACTAATAGACTTAAAAGTAACCAGGGCCATTTTTTCATGCGAAGTATCTAACCTCATCCTTTCCAGTTATATTGTTTACACAGCGGTTGCATAAATCAGGATACTCTGGATTTAAACCAATGTCATCTGATCGATGCCAACATCGCGCACATTTTTCCATTTCACTCGCTTTAACAGCAATGGCTAAATCTAATTCTGTATCAATATTAATGTCAGCAGGCTTCTCATTTAGTGGTTTAACGAGCGCTGAAGAAGTAATCAATAAAAAGCGTAACTCTTCACCTAGTTGAGTTAATTGTTCTTTTAAATCTTGACATGCGTAAAGTGTTACTTCAGCTGCTAAGGCTGAACCAATAATACCTTGTTGGCGTTTAGCTTCTAATGCTTTATTAACTTCATTACGCACATTTTGCAAACGTTGCCATAAATTCATATCGACATTACTAATTGTGGGCCATGCTGTATACCAAGTTTCTAAGAAAACTGATTCTATTGTTTGACCAGGAATGCACTGCCATACTTCTTCTGCTGTAAAAGAGAGGATAGGAGCAAGCCAACGCGTTAAAGCTTGTATAATATGATACATGGCTGTTTGGCAGGAACGACGTGCCAAACTATTTTTAGGTGTAGTATATTGTCGATCTTTAATCACATCCAGATAAAAACTACCCATATCTACAGCACAGAAATTATGAATTTTTTGATAAATAATATGAAAATTATATTGTTTATAAGCCGCTAAAATCTCTTCTTGTAATAGTTGGGTTCGCTTAATAGCCCAGCTATCAAGCGCCACTAATTGTTCAGGCTCTATGAGATGATTTTCAGGTTCAAAGTCGACTAAATTAGCTAATAAAAACCTTGCAGTATTACGAATTCGCCTGTAAGCGTCACTCGTTCGTTTAATAATTTCTTCAGAAATACTTACCTCATTACGGTAATCGGTCGAAGACACCCATAATCGTAATACGTCAGCACCGTATTGGTTAATTAATTTATCCAATGAAACATAGTTACCTTTTGATTTAGAAAGTTTTTTACCTTCAGAATCAACTGTATAACCATGGGTTAAAACAGTTTTATAAGGTGCATGGCCATACATGGCAACTGCTGTTGTTAAAGATGAATTAAACCAACCACGGTGTTGATCTGAGCCTTCAAAATAAACATCTGCGGGTAAGCCTAACGCTTGATTTTGCATCAAAACACTGTAATGAGATATACCTGAGTCAAACCATACATCTAATGTATCAGTTAATTTATCATAATCATTAGCATCTTGACCTAAAAGCTCTTCAGTGTTTAAAGCGAACCAAGCTTCGATACCCTCTTTCTCGACCCGTTTAGCCACCTCTTCTAGCAATATTAAAGTATTGGGATGTAGCTGCCGTGTTGCTTTATGAACAAATAAAGGAATAGGTGTTCCCCATGCTCTTTGGCGTGATATACACCAATCAGGCCTGTGCTCAACCATATTAGTAATACGTGGTTTACCCCATTCAGGAACCCAGTTAACTTTATCTATTTCCTTTAAAATATGTTGTCTTAAGCCATTTTGATCCATGGAGATAAACCACTGCGGTGTGGCTAGAAAAATCATCGGTGTTTTATGGCGCCAGCAATGAGGATAACTATGATTGATTTGTGTTTTATGAAGGAGCCTATTTCTTTCACTAAGTAATTCAATTATTGGTTCATTTGATTTTAAAACAGACATTCCACCAAAGTACTGCACATCCCCTGTATAACAGCCATTACCCATTACAGGATTGACTAAAGGTAAATTAAAGGCTTTCCCTACTGTATAGTCGTCAACACCATGAGCAGGCGCGGTATGGACACAACCTGTACCTGAATCAGTTGTAACATGTTCACCCGTGATAATAGGAACTAATCGTTCATAAAAAGGGTGTTGTAATTTTAAGTGAGTAAAACTTTCACCTGGAAGATTGTCACAAGATTGATAATTTAAAAATCCATAACGACTCATTACTTGTTCAACTAAATCTTCCACAATTAAAAAGTAAGATTCGCCGCTATCAACTAAACTGTAATTTAACTTAGGATTTAATGTTACAGCTTCATTTGCTGGTAATGTCCAAGGTGTTGTAGTCCATATAGGAACTATAACGGGTTTAATTGGTAAAGTTTGTCCAAATAAACTAATAAATTCATTCGGGTCATTAGCATAAAATGCAACATCAATAGAGGATGATGTCTTATCTTCATAATCAACTTCAGCTTCAGCAAGCGCTGAACCACAATCAATGCACCAATGAACTGGTTTAAAACCTTGCTGCAAATGACCATTTTCAATAATTTTACCTAATGCACGAATTATATTTGCTTCATAGTCATAATTGTAGGTTGCATAAGGTTCATTCCAATCACCAAAAACACCTAATCGTTTAAATTCTTCTCTTTGTATATTAATCTGACTTTCAGCATACTGGCGACACTTAATTCGAAATTCTTTAGCATCTACTTTTACCCCAGCTTTACCTATCTTTTTCTCTACATTTAATTCAATAGGCAAACCGTGGCAATCCCATCCGGGCACAAAAGGCGCATCAAAGCCACTTAATGTTTTTGATTTAACAATAATATCTTTTAAAATTTTATTTAAAGCATGACCGCAGTGCAGATGACCATTAGCATAAGGTGGGCCATCATGCAAAATAAAGCGCTTGCCATTTGCTCGGGCTTGTCTAATCTTGTTATAAACATTGGTTGTATACCATGTTTCTAAAAACTGCGGCTCACGTTGAGCAAGATTAGCCTTCATGGGAAAAACTGTATGGGGTAAATTAAGGGTATCTTTATACTCTGCCATTCTATAACTACTCGATTATATAAAATTAAATAATATTATATAGACCTCTTTGCAAACTGTTATTGATAACCAATCTCAGCCAGAAAGTCTTCAAAGCTTGTCCCCATGTAGATAGAGGATGCTCATGTATTTCATGTACGCTACGCTTTTTTAGTCCTTTTGTTGGATGACTTTGTCTCATCCCTGCCAGCTTAGAAAGAAGTCTATATAATTAAACAAATAAATCATTAAAATAACACTTCGCCTCTTTAATATCATAGTGTATTTGCTGAACTAATTTTTCAACAGAAGAAAATTTAGCTTCATCACGTAATTTATGTAAAAAAATAACTTTTAGCATTTTGCCATATAAATTACCATTAAAATTAAATAAATGTACTTCTAATACATTGTGTTTACCGTCAACAGTTGGCCTACATCCTAAATTAGCAATACCATTTAAGACTTGGCCACTTTCATCTTGGACTTGAACACAAAAAACACCAGTGAAGGGTAAATTTAGACGTTTTAAATTTAGGTTCGCTGTAGGAATACCCCACTCACGCCCTCGCTTTTGTCCCTCAATAACCCTACCACATAAACTATATGGCCTACCTAACATTTTTTGTGCATCTGTTAACTGGTTTTGAGACAGTAAATTTCTAATTTTTGTTGAACTTATACGTTGCCCATCTAAAACATAATTAGCGAAAATATCAATAACACAATCAGATTTTTTAGCCATACTAGCTAGTAAATTAATATCACCTTGCCTGCCCTGCCCAAAACGAAAATCCTCACCAACTATAAGATATTTAGCATGTAGTAAAGAAAAAAAATAAGTTTGAGCAAAATTAGTAGCTAACATATTAGCTAACCTTTGATTAAACTTAAGACAACAAAGATAATCGATTTGAAGTTTTTGTAAGATTTCTATTTTTTCTCTTAAGTTAGTAAGGCGTGCTGGCGCTTTTTCTTTATAAAAAAACTCCCCGGGTTGAGGCTCAAATAACAAAACGACAGAAGGCAATTTAAGTTTTAGAGCCGCAGCTTTAAGCTTAGCTAATAGCGCTTGGTGCCCTAAATGCACGCCGTCAAAATTTCCTATCGTCGCTACAGTCCCTGCGTTAAGGGCAGATACTGAGTCTAAACCACGCAACAGCTTCATATGCTCTTTAAGATAAAAGGTTGAATTATACCTAGTTTAGGTAGATATACGAAATATAATATTAATTTCTAGAATATAATAAGTATAAATCTTGCACTAAATAGTAGAAAAATTATCTTTACCATTGAATAATTCTCTATTGAAGATTCAATAAATGATACACTTTTTTGACATAAAAGGATTTAACCTTTTATGCCGATACTTAATATACTAAGGTCGATCATCAACTTCACGACGCTGCGTAGGAAGAAAATCTTTTCTATCAAGCCCCATACCCACTGCTAAAGCACCAGCTACATAAATAGAAGAATACGTTCCTACAATAATACCTATTATCAAGGCAAGCGAGAAGCTACGGATTGTTTCGCCACCATAAATAAAGAGGGCAACAACAACGAATAACGTAAGCAGTGAAGTCATGATAGTTCTCGATAACGTTTGATTGATCGAAATATTCATGATTTCTAAAGGTTCAGCACGCCGAATTTTGACAAAATTCTCTCTTACTCTATCAAACACGACAATTGTATCATTAAGCGAATAACCTATTACAGCTAAAAGACCTGCTAGTGCTTTTAAATCAAATTCAACGTGAAACATAGCAAATATGCCTAATATCAACACGGGATCATGAATTAAGGCAACAGCAGAACTAACTGCCAGGCGGTATTCAAAACGCATAGCAATATAGATCATTGTTCCTAGTAAAGAAACGATAATAGCTAAAGCACCCTTTGTTGCTAATTCCTCACCCACCTGTGGCCCTACAAAATCAACGCGTTGCTTAATAGCCCCTGGCGGTAAAGCACTCATGACCTTATCAACTAAAATGCTTTGCTCTTGATTCATACGAGGAGCAATACTAATTAAAACATCTTTAGAAGTGCCATAGCTAATAACTTGCGCTTCTTTAAAACCAGCTTGATAAAGATTATCGCGAATCGCAGTTAAATTAGCTGACTCAGGAAAAGACACCTCGATTTGCGTCCCTCCCGTAAAATCCAGGCCCCACTTTAAGCCATTAATTACTAAAGCGCTAATTGAAACAATGAAAATTAGGGCAGAAAATATAGCCGTCCACTTTCTTGCCCCCATAAAATCTATTTTTGAGTTTGGATTAAAAAATTCCATCTATTTCTCGCCTTAAATACCTATAGATAATTTTTTTACATTCCGTCCGCCATAGTACCAATTTACTATAGCCCGGGTATAAGTAATGCTTGTTAACATGGAAGTTAATAAGCCTAATGATAAGATAACTGCAAAACCTCGTACGGGCCCAGTTCCTATCGCAAATAACACGACTCCAACAATTAAAGTTGTAACATTAGCATCAATAATTGTTGAGAATGCCCGATCATAACCTGCATAAATTGCTGCTTGTGGAGACATGCCATTACGTAGTTCTTCACGTATACGTTCATAAATTAAAACGTTTGCATCAACTGCCATACCCACTGTTAAAACAAAGGCCGCGATACCAGGTAGTGTGAGCGTAGTACCAATTAAGGACAATAATGCACTTAATAAAACAAGGTTTAAAAATAAGCCAATATTTGCTACTAATCCAAAGAAACGGTAGTAGACTAACATCAGTATTAAAATTAAACCCATGCCAACTTCTAAAGATACAATACCGCGACGTATATTTTCTTTACCCAGTGAAGGACCAACTGTACGTTCTTCAACAGGATAAATAACTGCCGGTAAGGCACCAGCGCGCAGTAATAAAGCTAAATTACTAGCTTCTTTTGAATCTGTTAAGCCGGTAATTTGGAAGTTATTTCCTAGTGCATTTTGAATAACTGGAGCACTAATTACGCGTTCTTCACGATGGGAAACCCGCTTAGTAACGCCATTTAAGGTTTGTAGGGCTGTTTTCGTTTCTACAAAAACAATTGCCATCCGTTTACCAATGTTCTCACGCGTTATTTTGGTAAATAAACTTTCACCACCGCCACCAAGTTGAACTTGTACAGCTGGTGAAGCAGTTTGTTGATCAAAGCTAGAAACAGCACTAGTTATTGAATCACCACTTAATACTACTTGTTTTTTTAGTAAAATTGGGTGGCCATCCATCATATAAAGTTTACTATTAACAGGAACTGCACCTGTTTGTTTAGCAACCTGGGGATCATTTTCTTGATCGACAAGATGAAATTCTAAGGTTGCTGTACCACCTAAAATTTGTTTTGCCCTAGCAGCGTCTTGAATGCCAGGCAAGTCAACAGCTATTCTTGTCGCTCCTTGTTGCTGTACAACCGCCTCACCAACACCTAACTCATTAACTCGATTTCGCAAAATACTCATCGTTTGTTCAATGGTATTTTGTCTTAAACTATTAAGCTCAGTTGGTGCTAAAGCAACAACAAGTGTGTTTGTTTCTTTTAATTTATTAACAACAATACCTGGTAAGTTGCTTTTAATCTCAAGAGCGGCATCATCAATCGCTTCAGGGGTACGAAATATAATATTGATGCCTTTATCGGGAAAATAACGAATACCTGCATAACGTATTCCCTTTTCTCGTAAATCTTGACCAATATTTTTCATTAATCCTTCATAACGGCGATTAATCAAACTATCAACATCAACTTCTAAGAGAAAATGAACGCCGCCACGTAAATCAAGGCCTTGTTTCATCGGCTCAGCATTGATTTTCCTAAACCAACTAGGGGTAGCAGGCGCTAAATTTAAAGCAATTGTGTAGCCTTGACCTAACCCCTTTTTAAGGACATCTTGAGCTAATAATTGAGTGTCAGTTGAGGTGAATCTTAGTTCAACACTTTCATTACTAGTAGTGATCGAATTATATTTGATTTGCGCCTCAGCAAGGATATTAGTTACTTGCTGTTTAAGTTGTTCCGTATCTATTGTTGTTTGCGAAGATATTTGGATAGCTGGATCCTCACTGTATAAGTTCGGTACAGCATAAATAAGACCAATTACAGCAACAATAATTAACGCTATATTTTTCCAAAACGGATATTTGTTATGCATCATAAGTCTAGTCCCTACCAGCTTAAAGGGCTTTAATAGTACCTTTAGGTAATACTGCCACAACAGCATTACGTTGAACGTTAATATCTACACCCTCAGCAATACTAATTCTAATAAATTGCTCATCTATATTAGCTACTTTTGCTAATATACCTCCTGAAGTAACAATTTCATCTCCTTTTTTTAAATTACTTATTAGCTCTTTATGTTCCTTTGCTCTCTTACTATTCGGTCTTATTATCATAAAATAGAATAAAACAAAAATTGCAACTAGCATTACTAAAGGAAATGCGCCATCGGCTTGGTTTGCATGTGCTGGTGCAGCTGCAGCCATTGCATTCGTGATAAAAAAACTCATATTGGTCTCCTCAAATTTGCCATTAGACCTTTTGCCTAATTCATTCCTTTTACATTAATAAGACCTAAATGAAAATACTAAAATTATCACTGCAAAAGTCCTTACAACATCATAAGGTTTTATAAAGATCAAATTAGGCAAAAGGTCTATCTTATCGTTACCCTAAAAAATAAGGCAGAACAAAATTGCGTGACATCATATCGGGATTTTACGCTGACGTAAATGAGCATCGACACAATTCAATTCTTTAATTTTGATTAATAAGATAATTTTGACAGTAATAAACATTATGCTGTATTAAATAACGCTGTGCTAATAGCGGTGTATGCTGTAGTAAATGATGTAAATAAGCTCGCGTTAATTGCCTGTTACAAGTCTCGCACTGGCAATTATGTTTAAGTGTCTGGTAATCCTGTTCGAAAGTTTGCTCAAGGATATTAAATTTTTCCTTTTCATCATAAAACACGCCTTGCATACCATCTTCTGCCGGCAAATTTGACTGAACACTATAATTGTTTTGCAAAAGAAGTTGCATTTCGTGTAATTGAAATGCACCAATAAGATAAAGCTTATTAAATTTTGGCAAATTTTTATATAGATAGTCAAAGGGTTGCTCTGTAAAGCTATAATAATAACCTGTTGTAGTTATATCATCTTTGGCCTCTTCGAAATGTAGGTAAAGCTCAATTTCAGCTAAAAGTGGTTGCCAAAACTGTTTAAAATAAGGTGCACTTCCCAAAGGAAGTAGAACTTTATTTGGTTTAAGTGTTTTGATTAAAGAAGATAATTCAAGCACAGAAATTTGCACAAGTTGACCATCATAACTAGAGCGAATTTCATACACTCCCTTAGCATTTACAGGCTTTAGTAAAGCATTTAAAACCAGATCCCCAGACCAAGCTAAATAATCTTGTAAATGAGTTAATTTCTGCAAAACAGGTAAACCAGGCTTTACCAATAATTCATCTAATTGATAAGCAACTATTTTGGCGCCAGCATTTTGCCAATTTGCAAAAGTAAGGCAACTCCCAGCCTGACTTGATAAAAGTGGAATATAGTGACTTACAGCGTTTTCTTGCATCTTCATAATCCATTTACAATAATAAACAAGCATCGCCATAACTAAAAAAGCGATACTTTTTAGCAATTGCTTCTTTATACAAAGCCATCATCTGCTCATAACCTATAAAGGCTGCGACCAACATTAATAAAGTTGATTCAGGTAAATGAAAATTGGTAATTAAACCATCACAAATTTTAAACTTGTAACCCGGATAAATAAAAATATCGGTTTCTCCCTGGCCTGACTCTAAATAACCTTTTTGAGCTGCACTTTCAAGGCTTCGTAATGAAGTTGAGCCAACAGCAATCACGCGTTTACCTTGTGATTTCGTTTTATTAACCAGTTCACATAAAGTTTCGCTAATAACATATTGCTCTTTGTGCATCTTATGGTCGGTGATATGATCACAACGCACAGGCCTAAACGTCCCGGCTCCTACATGAAGTGTGCAGTAACCTATATTTACTCCTTGGTTTTTTAATTCAGTTAAAATATCTTCATCAAAATGTAGACCTGCTGTAGGGGCTGCGACGGATCCTTTATGCTCAGCATAAATTGTCTGATATCGTTCTTTATCTTTAAGTTCATCAGGACGCGTTATATAAGGTGGTAAAGGAATATGACCAATTTCTTCTAACATAACGTCAATGTCACCTTCAACCTGACAGCGGTAGAGATCATTAACTTTTTCAATTATTTGCACCTGCCAATTAGAACTTAGGAAAACAGTCATGCCGGCACGCAGTGCTTTGCTTGCTTTGATATGAGTTAAAAAATGATGATCATCTTGGATTCGCTCAATTAAAAATTCAACTCGCCCACCTGTTTCCTTTACACCAAAGAAACGAGCGGGAATAACCTTAGTATTATTCATTACTAACAGATCACCAGGTTTCAAAAGTTTAGGAAGATGGTCAAATTGATGGTGGTTATAGATTTGCTCTTCTCTATTATAAAATAATAAACGGGAGTCACGACGATTTTCTAAAGGATATTGAGCAATAAGTTCCTCAGGTAAATCAAAATAAAAATCTTGCCTCTTCATCAAACAACCTATTAATCATATTGGCTACATTATAGCCTTAACACTGCAGTTTAGCATCCTTTATCTACTTTAAACCTTAGTGTTATTGACTATAAATCTGTTAATAGTATTGCTATAATATTTTAATTATTATTAAGCATTATTTATATGTTGTCTTTACGCCAAGTTACCCTCTCCCAAGGTAATAAAGTTTTACTTAATCAAGCCTCATTAGCCTTGCACGAGAAGCAAAAAATTGGGTTGGTTGGTAATAATGGCTGTGGTAAATCAAGTCTTTTTAGCCTAATTTTAGGGCAACTTACTGCTGATGATGGAGAGTGTCAACTTAATCCACAGCTACGTATCAGTCATCTTTCTCAACAATTACCTGATAGCGAAGAAACTGCCCTAGATTTCGTTCTCGCCGGCGATGAAAATTATTTCCTCTTACAACAACGCTTAAAAGAAGCAGAAGATGTAAAAAACGATGCGCAAGTAATAGCTTGCCATGAACAGCTAAGCCAAACAGGCGGTTATAGTAAACCTGCCAAAGCTGCGGCAATTATGGATGGTCTTGGCTTTGAATTTAGAGAACAGCAACAGCCTGTCAATAGTTTCTCTGGTGGCTGGCGTATGCGTTTAAGTCTTGCTCGCTGTTTAATGAACCCTGCTGATTTGATTTTACTTGATGAGCCAACTAACCACTTGGACATGGAGGCTATTTTTTGGCTAGAAAAATGGCTTAGACAAAGTCCTAGTAGTATTATTGTTATTTCACACGATCGTGAATTCCTTGATGCATTTGTAACGCATATTCTTCATATCGAACAGCAAAATACATTTTTTTATACAGGCAATTACAGTAGATTTGAACAGGCACGCGCCCAAAAGTTAGCACTGCAACAGGCAACTTATACAAAACAGCAAGAAAAAATTAATCATTTAATGTCTTTTGTTAATCGTTTTCGAGCTAAAGCAACCAAAGCAAAACAAGCACAAAGTCGTCTTAAAATGATTGAAAAAATGGAGGTAATCGCCCAAGCACAGGTTGATTCCCCCTTCTCTTTTGAATTTTTTCCGTGCCCAAAAACTACCTCTTCTCTGATTCGTTGTGAGCAAGTTGCCGCTGGCTATTCAGTAGATATACCTATTCTAGAACAAATCAATTTAATTATTAATTCAGGTGCACGTTTGGGCTTATTAGGACCTAATGGCGAAGGAAAATCAACATTAATTAAAACCCTTACCGGGAATCTTCTACCTCTTAAAGGAGAGATTTCATCTTCTGCTCATTTAAATATTGGCTATTATGCCCAGCATCAATTAGAAGAATTAGATCCTAAATTAAGTCCCCTTGAAACAATTCAGGCACTTTCTCCTACTGCTACTGAACAAAGTATTCGTGATTTTTTAGGGGGATTTAATTTTATAGGTGATATGGCTGTTAATGCGATTCATTACTTTTCAGGCGGAGAAAAAGCACGATTAGCTTTAGCGAAATTAGTTTGGCAAAAACCTAACCTTTTACTACTTGATGAGCCTACTAACCATCTTGATTTAAGTATGCGCTCAGCAATAGAAATTGCCTTACAAAGTTATGAAGGCGCTTTAATCTTAATCTCTCATGACAGGCACCTTCTACGTAGCGCTGTTGATGAGTATTATCTAGTTTACAATAAACGGATCCAATCCTTTAAAGGTGATTTAGATGATTATTATGTTTGGCTAGCTGATAAAACTAATGGCAAAAAGCAAGCCGTTCAGGAAAACCATATAAATAATAATTATAAAGAACGTAAGAGCTTACAAAATAAACTGAAGAAGTTAGAACAAGAAACTTATAATTACCAACAACGTTTAAATTCTCTTCAAAATGATTTGGCTGATGAAACACTTTATACAAACAATCACTCAGAAAGATTGCAATCTCTGTTAAAAGAGCAACAGAAGGTTAAAAAGCTTCTGCTGATTGCAGAAGAAGAATGGTTAAATGCTGCTTCTCTTTTAGAGGAAATAGGTGGTTAGCCTCAATCTTTTTGTAAACGGTTCTTACATTATGGCAATTACGAACTTAATCTAGTTTGCAGCAACTAACTACAATTATTGGCGCAAATAAAGTATTTTAATAAGATTTATATTTAAAATTCTCTCTTAATTGTACGATATAAATTTATGTCTTTCTCTATAAAATTCTTTGTTATCCCCGCGTAAGCAGGGATCTATCCCTTAATTAGCACTGAGGCCAATTTCCACATTGATTCCCGCCTGCGCGGGAAAGGCATTTAGTCACACAACAAAGCTACGTTAAGTACTTTGTCATCCCCGCGTAGGTGGGGTTCTATTCCTCAATTAGCACTGAAATTAATTTTTATGTAGATCTCTACCTGCTCGAGAATTATAGTTTAATTTAAGAAAAATAAGTGGGAGAAACTGGGTAAAAAGGCTTTGCAGATTGTGCTTATTTCTTCAAAAGCTGTAAAAGCTCTTTAGCCGCTTCCTGCTCAGCCCTACGTCGGTTTGAACCAGAACCTATTGTAGTTTTAGCAATGCCAGTTACAGTACACGAAATATAAAAAATTTGTTCATGTTCTTCACCTTCTATTCTAATTAAATTGTATTCGGGTAAAGGTTTTTTTCTAGCTTGAAGAAATTCTTGTAATTGTGTTTTGGCATCCTTTAAATTAGTTTGTAATTCTTTATTTTCTAAGCGTGAAGCATATAATTTAAGAATTAGGTTTTGACAAGCTTCCATGCCACCATCTAAATAAACCGCTGCAAACACAGCTTCGAGTGCGTCCGCTAAAATAGAAGCACGACGAAAACCGCCACTTTTTAACTCGCCCTGTCCTAAATATAAATAATCACCTAGTCCTAATTCTGCTGCAATTTCAGCAAGTGTTTCACCCTTTACTAAAAAAGCACGTAGTCGACTTAATTGGCCTTCACTTTCTTGTTGAAAGCGATTAAAGAGTGCATGTGCAATAACAAAACTTAAAATGGAATCACCTAAAAATTCAAGCCGCTCATTATTAGTTGTACCAACACTACAATGAGTTAGAGCTTGCTTTAAGTAAGCTATATTTTTAAATTGATAATCTATTTTTCGACAAAGTCGAGATAAATCAATGGGAATCAACAGTGACCTCTTGCGATTCATTAAAATTAAATAAAAGGTTTATATTAGAAATAATTGGCCTAATAACATCGTATTTGACTGTAACAAGATAACGATTCTCTTGATCAGTCGGTGTAACATTTATATTCTCAGCTGGAATATCATTTATTCCATTGATATAAAGTTGATTCATTAATTTTTGTTTTAAAGAACCCGCGTCTATTGTTTCATCACCTTTTATGTTACCAAGCGCTTTAATCGAATTTTTTACTTCGTAATTCTGAATATAAACCGGAACCACACGCATGACCAAAATACCAACAAACACAATGACAACTGCTATAAGCAAAAATCCAATTAAAGTAATTCCTTTTTCTTTATTCATTATTTGATCCTTAGTGAATTAAATGTCCTAATTTCGACCATCTAATACTATCTGTTTTCCCATTCCAACTCATCCATACTAAAAATGCTTTACCACGTAAATATTCATCAGATACAAATCCCCAATACCGGCTATCTGCGCTATCATCACGATTATCGCCCATCATAAAATACTGCCCTTTAGGAACTTCTATGTCGAAATCATAAGCGGCTATATCAGGGCGGACATAAATATCATGTTCAACGCCATTAAGGTTTTCACGATACTTAACAACAGCTTTCCCGGAGCTTTCATCTATTGTCCGCTCAACAAAAGTTTGTTTCATTTCTTGACCATTGATAGTTAATACTTTGTTATGATAGGCAACTTTATCACCTGGAACCCCAATGACACGCTTTATGTAATCATAGGTTGGATCAGGTGGCCAACGAAATACAGCAATTTCGCCTCGCTTTGGGTTAGCAATAGGAACAATTTTTTTCTCTACCACCGGAAGACGAAGACCATAAGCAAATTTGTTAACAGCTAAAAAATCACCTACTAATAAAGTTGGCTCTAAAGAACCAGAAGGTATTCTAAAAGGCTCAATTAAAAATGAGCGCAGTAATAATACAATAAAAAAAACGGGGAAAAATGAGCGTGCATACTCAATAATTTTATTTGGTTTTTGATTTGGTGTTCTTTTCTTTTCCCAGAACAAAATATCTAACAAATAAATCACACCGCTTACAAATGAAAGAATAACTAATATTAAAGCAAAATTCATGTTTATTTTCCTAACAAAAAATTAACCTAGGAAAGTTAATAAAAAAGTTCATCAACAGTTGTTTAAGTAATTACTTTTTTCTATCTGTTTGAAATACAGCCATAAATGCTTCCTGTGGTATTTCAACGTGGCCAACTTGCTTCATACGCTTTTTACCTGCCTTTTGCTTTTCAAGTAACTTACGTTTACGAGACACATCACCACCATAGCATTTTGCAGTAACATTTTTACGTAAGGCTTTAACAGTCTGCCGAGCAATGATATGACTTCCTAACGCCGCTTGAATAGCAACATCAAACATTTGCCTTGGTATTAATTCACGCATTTTATCTGTTAATGCTCTACCTCGAGACTGGGCAGTACTGCGGTGCACGATTACGGCCAACGCATCAACCTTTTCACTATTAATAAGGACGTCTAATTTTACTAAGTCAGCTTCATCAAAACGCAAAAAATTATAGTCTAGCGAAGCATAGCCTCTACTAACCGATTTTAAACGGTCAAAAAAATCTGACACTACCTCGCTCATTGGTAAGTCATAAGTCACAGATACTTGGCGTCCACTATAAGTCATATTAACTTGAACGCCTCGTCTCTCAACACATAAGGTAATAATTTGTCCTAGGTAATCATTCGGCACTAATATATTTGCTCGAACAATAGGCTCAAACATTTGTTTAATTTGTTGAGTAGGCGGTAATTGAGATGGGTTATCAATCATTAAGGTTTCACCCTTAGTAGTGATAACTTTATAAACTACAGTAGGCGCTGTTGAAATCAAATCAAGGTTGTACTCTCGTTCTAAACGCTCCTGCACAATCTCCATATGGAGCATACCTAAAAATCCACAGCGAAAGCCAAAACCTAGCGCTTCTGATGATTCAGGCTCATAAAATAACGATGCATCATTCAAACTTAACTTAGCCAATGCTTCGCGAAAGGCTTCAAAGTCATCGGCACTGATGGGAAAAAGCCCTGCATAAACCTGTGGTTTTACGCGTTTAAAGCCCGGTAATGGTGCTTCCGCTTGAAATTTTTCAAGGGTTAGCGTATCTCCTACGGGGGCGCCATGAATATCTTTAATGCCTGCAACAACATAACCTACTTCACCAGCTTGTAAGATATCCTTTTTCGTCCGTTTAGGTGTAAAAACACCTATTTGATCTGTTTCATAAGCTCGGCCAGTTGACATAACCCGAATTTTATCGCCTCTGCGTAAAGTCCCATTTACAATACGAACAAGGGAGACCACGCCAAGGTAACTATCAAACCATGAATCGATGATTAAAGCTTGCAGCGGTGCCTCCGTATCACCTTTTGGTGGCGGAATATATTCAACTAAGGCTTCTAAAACATCTTCAACACCTAAACCACTTTTAGCACTTGCATGAATGGCATGATGTGCTTCAAGGCCAATAATATCTTCAATCTCATTGATAACTCGTTCAGGTTCTGCTTGCGGCAAGTCAATCTTATTAAGCACGGGTAAAACTTCTAAATTCTGCTCTATCGCTGTATAACATACAGCTACTGTTTGTGCTTCTACACCTTGAGCTGCATCAACCACTAAAATAGCGCCTTCACAAGCAGCAAGTGATCGAGATACTTCATAACTAAAATCAACGTGTCCTGGCGTATCAATAAAATTAAGTAAATAGGTCTTACCATTTCGTGCTTTATAATTTAAGGAGACGCTTTGTGCTTTGATAGTGATACCTCGCTCGCGCTCAATATCCATTGAGTCAAGAACCTGCTCAGCCATTTCCCGATCAGTAAGTCCACCACAAATTTGTATAAATCGATCTGCCAGCGTGGATTTACCGTGATCGATGTGAGCAATAATTGAAAAATTGCGAATTTGCGCTAAGTCGCTCAAGTGAAAAACCTATTATTAAAATAGCTCTATTCTAGCTTATTAATTGCCTTGCAGAAAGACTGTTTTAAGTTGTATTTCGCTTTAAAAGTTATAAAATCCAAATAAAGTCAACAAGGAGCATTGTTGTCACTAAATTTCTTGCATAAAATAGCCTTTTTATATAAAAAGGATTGCCATGCGTTTAATCTTAGCATTGATCTTTACCATATTTACTTTTTTTAATACTTACATAAGCTATGCTGATTCAGCCCTTATTAAACATCCTGATGTGCAAAAGTTTATGGATTATATGGTTAAAAAACATGGCTTTAGTAAACAGTATATTGTGCAAGTCATAAAAGATGTGCAAATTCAGCCACAAATTATTGAATCAATGGAAAAACCTTATGAAAAGAAGCCTTGGGACATTTATAAACAGCTCTTTTTAACTCAGCAGCGTATTGAAGGTGGTATTGAATTTTGGAAAGCAAATCAAAAAGCTCTAATACAAGCTGAGAAGCAATATCATGTCCCTGCTAGTGTTATTGTAGCTATTATTGGTGTTGAAACATTATATGGAAAACATCAAGGAAATTACCGGGTACTTGACGCCTTAGCAACGCTAGCTTTCAATTATCCAAAACGCTCTGCCTTTTTTACTAAAGAGCTCACCGAATATTTATTACTTTGTCGTGAACATAATGTGCCACCTACTCAATATTTTGGTTCTTACGCAGGAGCCATGGGCAAGCCTCAATTTATGCCTAGCAGTTATCGCTATTATGCAGCTGACTTTTCAGGAAATATTAGAAAAGATCTCATGAATGATGATCAAGCCGTTATTGCTAGTGTTGCTAATTATTTTCAAAAACATGGTTGGAATTTAAATCAAGAGGTTGCTCAACCAGCACGCGTTACAAGCCCTAAAGTTAAGCAAATTAATACAGCGTATAAGGATGCTGTTTATGCCCCTAAACAACTTTTAGCCGCTGGTGTTCAGCCATTAGCAAAAATTAAAATCCAACCTAATAAAGTTGGTTTAATTGCGCTTGATACAGCCCGAGGTTCTGAATACTGGCTTACGTATCCAAATTTTTATGTTATTACTCGTTATAATAATAGTCCACAATATGCCCTTGCTGTTTATTTACTTGCTCAAGAATTACAACATCAATGGGCAACTTTATCGCTGAAAAAAACAGCTTACGTTTAATTCATCTTAGAGAATTTAAGAAGTTTTTATGATAAGGAACTATGTAAATTAAAGTCTTTAAAGCTATTTTGGTCATTTTAAATTTTATCGGTATACTTCTTTTGATACTGTACCGTTAAAACGAACAAGGATGAGTGTGTCTACCTGTTTTCTATTTATAAAATATTTAACTGATGAAGGCTGTTTAAGCTTAAGTTTAAATGCACAAGGTACTCTTGACGCACCACTGGCTCAACGTAGCTTTGCAGAACTTCAACAATTGCAAACCATTTCTACAAAAATAATTGTTGTTGCTCCTGCAGAATATTTTAGTTTTCATCGCGTCGAATTAGCCTGGCTGCCAGAAAAAAAAGCTCGCGCAGCCATTCCTTATGCTTTAGAAGAAAAATTAGCCGAAAATGTTGAAGAATTACACTTTAGTTTCGATAAACATCATTATTATCAAGACCATTACTTAGTCGTTGTATGTAAAAAAAGCTATTTAACGCAAATTATTTCGCTACTTGATGATCATAATATTCAATTTAATTCTTTTACCCTTGATTGGTTTGCTTTAGATAATAATGAAGCCTGCCTTATCAATAATAATTTATTAGTTCACGATGATTTAGCTTTTAATGGTTTATTAAATTTAGAACTAGCAAATGTTTATTTCAAACAATTACCGTCAGATCTAACTGTTTATATTTTTGATGAAAATCCAGTTATAACAATACCGCAATCATTATTAATTCATGATGAGCCTTTAGTATGGATTGCTAAACGTCTGCATACTCGTCATTTGCTTAATATTTGTCAAGGACCGCTTAGCCATAACCCTACTACTAGTAAAGTCAAAAAATGGTATTACGCGGCGGCTACCATGACACTATTATGGTTAATTAGTTTGTTAACCTTAACTAGCCTTAAAATTCACGCGCTTAATACCAAATTAACTGAAGTAGATGGCCAGATTGCTACCATCTATCGGCAATTTTTTCCGCAAGCACAACAGGTTATTAGCCCTCGTTTTCGTATCAGTCAATTACTTAAAGGCCAGAGTAACCCGGATAATAATTTCTGGGTTTTACTAAACGAACTAACAGAAACACTTAGTAATAACAATTCAACAATTGAACAATTACGTTTTCAAAATCAAATAATGCAAATAACTGTTATTAGCAATGATTTTAATTCGCTTGAAGGATTACAAACTAGCCTACAACAAAGACGCATTAATGTACGGCAAACGCAAGCCTCTTCTAAAGATGGTCAGGTTGTAGGGGTTTTGGAGCTTAGTCTATGATAAGTTATTGGAGCAATTTAAACGAGCGGGAAAGATGGCTAGTAGGATTAGGGCTTGCTTGTCTCATCATTTATCTGTTTTATTTATTAATATTTTCTCCACTCACCTCAACTGTTGAGGAGAAAGAACAGCAACTTAAAGAAAAACAAGAAACTTTAGTGTGGATGCAACAAGTTAAACAACAATTACCTAATAATCAACATTTACAAGCTGTC
Source organism: Legionella busanensis (assembly GCF_900461525.1). Classification (NCBI taxonomy): domain Bacteria; kingdom Pseudomonadati; phylum Pseudomonadota; class Gammaproteobacteria; order Legionellales; family Legionellaceae; genus Legionella; species Legionella busanensis. Next base: position 2,206,876 of record NZ_UGOD01000001.1, read on the forward strand.
TCTAGTAGTAAATTGTTAAGCATTATTGCCACTGAATTAACCAGTCAAAATCAAAATTTTCAAAAACTTCCATATCAATTACAACAAACAAGCCAGGGTGATATTCAACTATCTTTTGATACAGTTCCCTATAAGATTTTTTTATCTTGGTTATGGCAATTAAATACCCGTTATGCGATAAGTTTAAAACAAGTCATGATAGAAAAAACAGCAACCTCTGGCTTAGTTAAATTAACCGTTATTATTGCAAGCAAAGCAACTTAAGTTAATTTAGATGATAGTCCTATCATCTAAACAGTAACATACCTTGCTCTATTTGTTATTACTTAATTAACATAAATTCGATATAAACTATATTTGCTATAGGTCATGTCGAATTTAGTTATATTTAATCTAGATCCCGTACAAATGCTTCGCATTTTACGCGATAACGTTCGCTTAGCGACATAAAAGATCCTGCGTCTCTTTTATGTCGAAATTACGTTAATTACCAGCCGTACTTTGAATTGAACTCCAATCCTTTATATTTGCTCCTTGTTTAAGCTCTGCAGGCAAATTATTTAAAGCTTTCTCTGCGTCTTCTTTACTTGAGTAACTGCCATATAAACCTTTGTAATAGTCTCTGCCATCACGTTGGTATTTAATTTCTGCCATACGATCATTTTTGGGTGCTAAATATAATTTTTTAGCAACTTGAGCGGGCTTTTCTTCATCAGCTATTTCAATTGTGTAGCCTTGAGGATTTTGACTAGTCACCCAACTTCGATCACGGTCTTTTGCTCTTGTGGGTGAATGGTAAGCACCAACATGATAAGATTCAGGTACTTTTACTTCATGGCCAGAATACATATTAGCCGCATTAATATCGTTAATATCATTATATTCTGTATAGTTAACGCCTTGTGAATATACTTGAGAGTAATACTTCATATCATTATATCCGGAAGTATATGCAGGCGGATATGGTGTATCTGTTATTCGTACACAAGATGCTAGCATACTGAGAATAATATAAAGAACTAAACGAGAATTCATAGCCTGTTTCTCCCTTTATCTGGATGGGGTATACCCTAGACTTTCCTTATTCTTATATCTGCTTAATTAAAAAAAACTTTAATAGATTGTAAGTCAAAGAAAGTTCACTTAAAGTTAATTTATTTATTAAATTTAATTATCTATGTGGACTCATCGCCGTTCTGGCCAAATTAATCAACGCGGTATCAATGATCATCGTGATCCATATGAAAGAGACAGAACTCGAGTAATTCATTGTCATGCCTTTCGCCGATTGCAACGCAAAACGCAGATTCTAGGTACAGATGAAGGTGACTTTCATCGTACCCGCCTTACCCATTCATTAGAAGTAGCGTCTATTGGTCGAAGTATGGTACGTAATCTTATAATGAATCATCACATATTAGGCCTACCTGATTTATTTCCTAATGATGATTTAATTAGTGTTATTTGTTTATTGCATGATATTGGTCACCCGCCTTTTGGCCATGGTGGTGAAGTGGCTTTAAATTTTATGATGCGCAATCATGGCGGTTTTGAAGGCAATGGCCAAACTTTAAGGCTACTAACTAAAGTTGAAGATTCCTATGGCCCTTTTGGATTAGATTTAACAAGACGTTCTCTACTTGGAATTTTAAAGTATCCTGTTGCTTACAGCAAAGTACAGGCTCTTAACTCTCCTCCCGCACAATTTTCTTTAAATAAAACGATTCGCATTAATGATTGGTTACCGCCTAAAGGTTATTTTGATGCTGACCAAACTGAAATTGATTGGTTATTATCTGTTTTAAGTGCTAAAGATAGAGAGCTATTCCAATCGCTGGCTAAAAAGCCAGAAGCAAGTAGCCATGGAGAATCTGCTTTTTGTTCATTTGATTGCTCAATTATGAATATTGCTGATGATATTGCTTATGGCGTTCATGACTTAGAAGATGCCATTCATTTAGGGTTAATTAATCGCTCACAATTAGACAATGAAGAATTTCGTGCCCTAGTGCAACAGACGCCGCTTAATATTCTTGGTGATAATCTTTTAAATACGTTATTTGCTGTTGAAGCTTATAAACGTAAACAAACTATTGGTGAAATAGTTAATTATTTTATTACCGCTACTACCGTTAAAATTACGCATATCGGCTTTGAAAATGTATTATTGAAATACAATGTTGTATTACAACCAGAAGCAACAGATTTATTAAATTATTTAAGACAATGTATTTATCAACATGTAATTGACTCGCAGGAGGCGCGTATCTTTGAATATGGCGGCCAGACAGTAGTACTTCGTTTATTTGAAGCAATTAGTTCAAATCCTAGTGCTCTCTTGGATCATAAAAATAGAAAGCTATATCAAGATGCACCAGATGAAAAGGCAGCACTTCGAATCGTATGTGATTATATTGCGAATATGACGGATGAATATGCTCATCGTATGCATGAGCGGCTTTTTGGTTTTAATACAAGAGTCATCTTTGAGCGACTATAGATAGGTTTAAGTAAAGTTTATGCGCCGAAATGGCCCATTGGTTTCTCATTATAAAGTATTAACAATATTTATTAATTTTTCCTGATTTTCTTCGTTTTTTCCATCATTTTATTTAGCTCTCTTTACATAATTTCTGGAGGGTGGGCAACTTTAACTCTGTTTTGCGCAAAAAAAGCAAATGCTTGTTGAGCTTTTTTAAGTTGCAATAGTATTTAAAGTTCTTTCATACCCCTCATTAACCATTGCAGAATAAGTCATCCTAACTGCTTGAACAAACCAATTTCCTGCAGCCCTTACACAGAAATCACCTTGTACTAGCTGTGAATAAACTTCCCTGAAAGTCATTTTAGACATAATAAATGCTCGGGATCTTTGATTATACTCATTCATCTTAATAATGAAATTTAATAAAGGCTCTTTTTCTTTAGGATACTATTAATATACAAAGCAATTTTTAAATTGCCTAAGTGATTATGATGTACAATCCAACTCTCTCCTACAATAGCTTTTATTAATTAACTATTATTTATTACACGCGCTTTCCAATATACAGCGCCAATTACTCTTATTTTTTTAGGATGGCTTGATAGCAGGACAATATCCCAATCTTCTACAGGAATAGATTTTGCATCGGTCACTAATACGATAGATTATCATCAATCATAAAATGCATTTAAAAATTAATGATATACAACGAGAAAAGAAACCTATGATAAATCACAGGCTTAATTTGGCGTCCCCAAGGGGATTCGAACCCCTGTTACCGCCGTGAAAGGGCGATGTCCTAGGCCTCTAGACGATGGGGACCTAAAACTATTAAATCTAAAAAAACTTACCTACGCCAAAGTGGCGTCCCCAAGGGGATTCGAACCCCTGTTACCGCCGTGAAAGGGCGATGTCCTAGGCCTCTAGACGATGGGGACCTAAGTTTTCCCACCAAAAACTAACGTTAATGGTGGTGGAGCTAGGCGGGATCGAACCGCCGACCTCTTGCATGCCATGCAAGCGCTCTCCCAGCTGAGCTATAGCCCCAAAAGTGATTGGCAGTTTAATGAGGCTCTCACAGACTGTCAAGAAATTTTTGAAAAATCTTATTGATAATAACGCATTGTAAAGACAAACCTAAATTGAATTTATACTTATAGGAATTTAAAGTACCATAAATCCATTGTTAATACTTAGCTTAAGGCTAATAGCTAGCTGACCAAATTTTGGTCAGTAAATAATCAGTCTATTCTGCTCTAGCCTGTTTATTTTTTATCGACTTATTATGTTTTTTCCATTCTTTATCTTTTGCGAATACAAAATTAGCAGCCTCTTCAATAAAAAATGCAACATCACTAATATTTGCCCATACACAATAGTCGTTTATTTTATTAAAAATCTCACCATTAATTTCCACTTTAATTTTTTCTTTTTTTTGTAAACGAGCTTTATCAATAATAGGCATATTTAATCCTCCATAATTGATCAATAAACTCAAAAAATGTTAACAAAAAATTTAAAAATTGCAAATTGTGGCATAAGTTCTTTAAAATTATATTTTTAAACATATTTGACAAAAAGTAAAAAGAAATAGACGATTAACTTAGTGAAATTGTTTAAGAAAAGAAATTATTATATTGCGTAGTTTTTAATTAGCTAAAGATCTTTTTTAAAAAAATTCTTTCAATTAAAATACTCTTTTGTAGTTTGTTATAATAAAAAAACATGAATTCTTTTTGTCCTTGTGGATCATTATATCCTTATCTAGATTGCTGTGGCCTTTATATTGAACAAGGCCAGTCAGCACCTACTCCAGAAAAATTGATGCGGTCTCGCTATACAGCCTATACTAGAGCAAATATTGCTTATATTAAGGCAACTATGCATGGAAAACCTTTAATAAATTTTGATGATGTGGAGGCTGAAAATTGGGCTAAACATGTTAAATGGGCTGGTTTAGAAATTATTAACACTTACCCTGAAGTCAAGCAGGATGATTGCAAGTTTGTCGAATTTATAGCGTCTTATGAGTCAGAGGGCAAAATGCAATCTATTCATGAAAAAAGTGAATTTCGTAAATTTAACAATAAATGGTTTTATACTGATTCTTTAAAACCAAACAAATTAAAAAAAGCTGCTATTTCTCGTAATAAACCTTGTCCTTGTGGAAGTAATAAAAAATATAAAAACTGCCATGGGCGTACAAGTTAGTTTTATTATTTAATAAAAAAAGCAAAATGGTAGTTATATAGTTTTACAAAAGTACCATCCGACTCAAATTGAGTTAATAGTGCATTTATTTTATCTAAATTATTTTTATTATCAACGCGACTTAAGATACCAATTCCGCTAGCGAAATTGATTGAGGTATTAATAAGCTTTATATAATCTGGGTAGCGATGCATTAGATACATGGCCGTGTAATTATTCATAAAAATTGCATCAACTTTTCCATTATACAATGCGTCAAATAACTCCATTTGATCATGATACTCTGCAATTGTCATATTGAAAGTAGCATTTTGCATCAAATACGTACCATATCCACGCCCAGCTAAAACGCCAACTTTTTTATTTGCTAAAGAACTTAGATCAATTAGTTTTGTATTTGATTTTAGTGTTACGAAAGTACCTGCACTTAATAAATAAGGCATACTAAATAGTAAATTAGGATTATCTAAAGGAGTAATAACAATGCCACTGACAGCATAATCAATATTATTATTAATCAGCTCTGTTAATAAAGTATCATAATCTTTAAAAGCAATAAATTTACACTCCCAATCTAATCTATTACAAATATTTGTCATTAGCTCAATATCAAAACCCGCAGCCACAAGGTGTTGACCATTAGTCACAAATGGAGGATCAAACTGTAATGTCCCTATATTAACTACAGCAAAAGCCGTAGCGCTATAAGTAATAATATAAAAAAATATACTGCAAAGTAATTTTTTTATCATAAGAAATTTTGTGGTTTATTTTTCTTTAACTATAGCTAATTTTCTGTAAATTAACGTGAATTCGCTATAAATATCTCTTTGTAAGACGTTATTTTTGCTACACTTAAATCTTATTTACAGGGAGTTTTTATGCAAAAAACTATTTTTGGTTTTAGTTTATTAACTTTAATATCTGTAAGTCATAGCTCTATTAATCCTAGTGATTTAATTAAAGTTAATAAAGAAAGTAATCCGCAATGCGTGGAATACTACAATTATAAAGGCGATACTTACTGTAGTACTAAACGATTACAAACTAATGGTGCCAGCATTACAGAGGCTATTAGAAATAGCGAAAAACAAAATATAGTTTTTGATAATAGAGTTTGGCAAGCAGCATGGGGAAAACAAGATAACACGATAACCACCATTGAGTATTTACCTGCAGGCGACAACATTGATGACTGGAAAGAGCTTATTACTACCCAATTTATACCAAATGGGCAAAAACCAATCACGCCTAAAGATTATTTAGAACTTATTTTAAATAACTTTAAACAAGCTGGATTAAATCCTAAGATTACTATTTGGGAACAGACACCTAAGCAAATTATTTTTGAATTTCAAGTAACAAGCCCTACTAACTTACAGCAAGATGAATTACAGAAAATTACTGAAACACCTAAAGGACTCTATTTATTACACTATGTCATGAAACAGTCAGATATGGGTCAAGATCATCGTCAAGGCTGGCTAAATAATCTTAAAGCGAGTAGTATTAAATAACGTGAGTTCGATATAAAAGAGATGAAGGCTCTTTTGTGGCAGTAAACGAACGTTATCCGTAAAATGCGAAGCATTGATACGGGATCCAGATTAAACATAACTAAATAGGATTATGTATTTGTGTTAACTTAGTTACTCCTGCTTCCTATTAAACATATTCATACTTTTCTAAGGCTTAATTAAACCTTCTCTCCAATTTAATTAGGCCTATTTATTTTAAGCCTTATTTTAAAAAGAATTTTTCGACTATCTACAAGTTATCCACAAGTTTTTTACAGGAAAAACACAATATATAGTTTATTAAACTTAAAAATAACGCTATATATTGTGTTTGTGCTATACTTAAGTTATGATTTCTTCATTAAATAGAATGGAGAACGTATGTCAGAGCAATCGGTAGATACTATGCCTTATATTAATCAAATAGAGCTAACTACAAATGCGCCAGGTGTACTTAAAGTAATTAAGCGCAATGGCAAAGTAGTTAGTTATGATGATAGTAAAATCAAAGTAGCCATTACCAAGGCATTTATTGCTGAAGAAGGCAATAATGCAGTAGCCTCTAATCGCATTCATCAACAAATTGAAGAAATTACAGAGCAAGTTACGGCAGCGCTCAAACGACGCCAGCCTGCAGGTGGAACAATTCATATTGAAGATATACAAGATCAAGTTGAATTAGCATTAATGCGCAACCACCACTATAAAGTGGCTCGCTCCTATGTACTTTATCGAGAAGAACATCGTAAAGCACGCGAAGCTGCAAAACAACAACAAGCTAAAGATAGTAAAGTTCCACTAATTATCATGCCTGATGGTGAAGCTAGGCCATTAGATATGGCTCGAGTAAACACTATTGTAGAAGAAGCTTGCCGCGATCTTGAGAATGTTAATCCTGAGCCTGTTGTTAAAGACGCGCTACGCAATCTTTATAATCAAGCGAAACTAGAGGATGTACATCGCGCCCTTATTATGGCAGCACGTACTTTAGTAGAAAAAGAGCCAAATTATACGTATGTTTCAGCACGTTTATTACTTGATAGCCTACGTAGTGAAGCCTTAAATAAACTCGATATTCAGGCTGAGGCTACCTTTGACGAAATGGCTAAGCTCTATCCTTCTTATTTCAAAGCGTTTATAGAGCAAGGCATTAAGCAAGGAATACTTGATAGCAAATTAGGTGAATTTAATTTAGATAAATTGGCTCAGGCTTTATTGCCACAACGAGATATGCAGTTTACTTATCTAAGTTTGCAAACACTCTATGATCGTTATTTTATTCATGAAAATGGCGTACGTTATGAATTACCGCAAGCTTTCTTTATGCGAGTGGCTATGGGACTTGCTATTCGCGAGCAAGACAGGGAAGAAAAAGCAATCGAATTTTACTTATTGCTATCTTCATTTGATTACATGTCTTCTACACCTACCCTTTTTAATGCAGGTACAGTTAGACCACAATTATCAAGTTGCTATTTAACAACTGTTCCTGATCATTTAGACGGTATTTATAGCGCTATTAAAGATAATGCTCTATTGTCCAAATTCGCTGGCGGTTTAGGTAACGATTGGACGCCAGTGCGTGCCATGGGTTCACATATTAAAGGCACCAATGGTAAATCCCAAGGTGTTGTACCTTTCTTAAATGTAGTTAACTCTACAGCCGTTGCAGTTAATCAAGGCGGTAAGCGTAAAGGTGCTGTATGTGCATATCTTGAGTGCTGGCATCGTGATATTGAAGAATTTTTGGAACTGCGTAAAAACACAGGTGACGATAGACGTCGTACGCATGATATGAATACAGCGGTTTGGATTCCTGACTTATTTATGAAACGTGTTCATGAAGAAGGTCAATGGACACTTTTCTCACCTGACGAAGCACCTGATTTACATGAGGTTTATGGTCAAGCTTTTGAAGCAGCTTATATTAGAGCGGAAGCAAAAGCAGCACGTGGTGAAATTAAAAATGCTAAAACAATTGCAGCGGTAACATTATGGCGTAAGATGCTATCGATGTTATTTGAAACTGGCCATCCATGGCTTACTTTCAAAGATCCATGTAATTTACGCTCGCCGCAACAGCATATTGGTGTTGTTCATAGCTCAAATCTTTGTACAGAGATTACTTTAAATACCTCGGCTAATGAAATTGCAGTGTGTAATTTAGGTAGCTTAAACTTACCAGCACATTTAACAGATGGTAAAATTGATGAGGAAAAGTTAAAACGTACCATTAAAACAGCAATCCGAATGCTTGATAACGTGATTGATATCAATTTTTATTCTGTTCCACAAGCACGTAATTCTAATTTAAAACATCGGCCAATTGGCTTAGGGTTAATGGGATTTCAAGACGCACTCTATGAATTGAAACTTAATTATACCTCCGAAGAAGCAGTAGAATTTGCTGATGTTTCTATGGAAATGATTAGCTATTACGCAATAGAAGCGTCTTGTGAACTCGCGCAAGAACGCGGTAGTTATTCAAGTTATGAAGGCTCGTTATGGAGTAAAGGTATTCTACCAATTGATTCTATTAATTTATTACAACAATCGCGTGATAAATATTTAGAACAAGATAGATCGCAACGAATGGATTGGGAAAGCTTAAGAATTAAAGTTCGCACCCAAGGTATGCGTAACTCTAATGTGATGGCCATTGCACCTACAGCAACTATTTCTAATATCTGTGGTGTGTCACAATCGATTGAGCCAACTTACCAAAACTTATATGTCAAATCTAACCTTTCAGGCGAATTTACTGTTATTAATCCTTATTTAGTTGCTGAGTTAAAAGCATTAAACTTATGGGATGAAGTCATGGTTAATGACTTAAAATACTTCAATGGTAGCGTTCAGCCTATTAATCGAATTCCAACAGAACTTAAAGCACGTTATGCTACCGCTTTTGAAGTTGATCCAATGTGGTTAATTGAAGCTGCATCAAGACGACAAAAATGGATTGATCAGGCACAATCATTAAATATCTATATGGCTAAACCATCCGGTAAAAAGCTTGATCAACTATATAAGCAGGCATGGTTACGCGGCTTAAAAACAACTTATTACTTACGTAGTTTAGGTGCTAGTAATGCTGAAAAATCAACTATTCATGATGGCGCTTTAAATGCAGTGAAGATCGAAGAACCTAAAGTGTGTTCAATCCTCGATCCAGACTGCGAAGCTTGCCAATAGGAGGAAAATAAATGGCAGAGTTACAGAGTGAACCAACTATGGCTACAGAAAATGTATTACATGCCACAGGTCTTGAGCCCTTAGAAATGGGCGCAGATCGTATTCAAGTAGATGATAAGCAAATTATCAACTGCCGAGCTGACTTAAATCAGCTCGTTCCTTTTAAATATACTTGGGCATGGGATAAATACTTAACCGCTTGTGCAAATCATTGGATGCCAAATGAGATTAACATGAGTCCTGATGTTGCATTATGGAAAGATCCAAATGGCTTAACAGAAGATGAGCGGTTAATCATTCTTCGTAATTTAGGTTTTTTCTCAACCGCAGATTCATTAGTTGCTAACAATTTAGTCTTAGCAGTGTATCGTCATATTACCAATCCAGAATGCCGACAATATTTATTAAGACAGGCATTTGAAGAAGCTCTTCATACCCATGCTTATCAATATATTATTGAAAGTTTAGGTTTAAATGAAGCCGCTGTATTTAATATGTATCGGGAAATTCCTTCAGTAGCTAAGAAAGCAGCGTGGGCACTTCCATTTACTCAAAGTTTAAGCGATCCTAACTTTCATACCGGTACACCGGAAAATGATCAACGCTTATTACGCGATTTAATTGCTTTTTATGTAGTCTTTGAAGGTATTTTCTTTTATGTAGGCTTTACACAAATTCTTTCAATGGGTCGCCGTAATAAGATGGTTGGGACATCAGAACAGTTCCAATATATTTTACGTGATGAATCTATGCATATGAATTTTGGTATTGATGTCATTAACCAAATTAAAATTGAAAATCCTCATTTATGGACACCTGAATTTAAAGAAGAAATTATTCAACTAATAAAAGAAGGTGTTGAGCTTGAATATACTTATGCTAAAGATACTATGCCTCATGGTATTTTAGGTATGAATGCCGATATGTTTGAAGAGTACCTTCAGTTTATAGCCAATCGACGTTTAAACCAAATTGGCTTACCTGAACAATATCCAGGCGCGGAGAATCCATTCCCTTGGATGAGTGAAATTATGGATTTAAAGAAAGAGAAAAACTTTTTTGAAACGCGCGTTATTGAGTATCAAGCTGGTGGAACATTAAGCTGGGATGATGAGTAAATATGTATAGAGCAAGCTGCTATTAATAGCAGCTTGCTCTATAACGTTATCTAATAATTTTAGAAAAACTACCACTAAAAAAAGCAACGAATACTATGCAAGAAATTACTATTTACTATAATCCACTTTGTTCAAAATCGAGGAAAGCCTTAGAAATATTAGAAGATAAAGGTTTTAAGCCTACTGTTGTTGAATATCTAAAAACACCACTTACGTTTAATCAATTAAAGAGTTTGCGTTCATATTTTAAACTTGAAGATTTTGTACGAACCACAGATAAATCCTTTAAAGAGTTGGGACTATCATTAAATGAAGAAGACAAAATACTACAGGCAATGGAAGAAGAGCCTGCATTAATGCAACGTCCTATTGTTACCTTTAAAGGTAAAGCAGTTATTGGACGACCACCTGAAAAAGTTTTAGAATTATTTGATTAAACCGTACTTATTTATGCTCTATATTCTACCCTATTCCTACGCAGGAGCTAGAGACGTAATTAGCTCTAGAATTGCGTAACTAAAAAACATAGGTTGGGCTAAACTCAGTGCAACCCAACAAATGATGCAGCATCTACGTACCTTCTGACTAAAATTGTTGGGCTGCGCTAGGCTTAGCCCAACCTGCATTTGCTTTTTTATTTATCGAAAGCTTAAATTTTAAAAAGTTAATTAAAAATAAAATAAGTAGCCTGGGTGCAACGAAGTGAAACCCGGGTTCCGGCCCTATGGGCCTGCACCCAGGCTACTTAATCGCTATCAGCTAAACGACGTACAACCCAATAAATCAGGAATATACTATACGTCTTATGACGAAAAATGTTGGATTGCGCTAGGCTTAGCCCAACCTACCTTCACCGTCTTTGCAATAGAGTTTCCAAAGAAGTCTAATATTTTTCTTGACTTTGTATATGCCAAGCTTAGGATAAACATCAAAATTAACCGAGAGTTAATTTTTATTAAATAAAAATATGTCTAGGGAGAAATCTATGGCAAAAGTACTTTGTGTCCTTTATGAAGATCCAGTTAATGGTTACCCTACCACCTATCCTCGTGATGATTTACCCTTTATAACACACTACCCTGATGGTAGCTTAGTGCCTAATCCAAGTCACATAGATTTTAAGCCAGGTACACTTTTAGGCAGTGTTTCAGGTGAATTAGGATTACGTAAATTCCTTGAAGAACACGGTCATACTTTAATTGTTACTAGTGATAAGGAAGGTCCTAATTCAACTTTTGAAAAGGAACTGCCCGATGCTGACATTGTTATTTCACAACCCTTCTGGCCTGCTTATTTAACTGCTAAACGACTAGAAACAGCTAAAAATCTTAAGTTAATTATTACAGCTGGTATTGGATCTGATCATACTGACTTACAAGCAGCAATGGCTAAAGGCATAACCGTTACTGAAGTTACTTATTCAAATAGTATTAGTGTAGCTGAACATGTTGTTATGGTTATTCTAACACTTGTTAGAAACTACATTCCTTCTTATCAGTGGGCTGTCAATGGCGGCTGGAATATTGCTGACTGCGTATCTCGTTCTTATGATGTTGAAGGTATGGTTATTGGTTCAGTGGGCGCCGGCCGTATTGGAACCGCCGTTATGAAGCGGCTTAAAGGATTCGATGTTAAAATGCATTATACCGATAAACATCGATTACCACTTGAAAAAGAACAAGAGTTAGGCCTTGTTTATCATGCTGATTTACAAACAATGCTACCACTTTGTGATGTAGTTACTATCAATATTCCCCTTCACGCTGAAACAGAACATTTATTTAATGAAGCCTTAATTCAGAAGATGAAGCGCGGTGTCTATTTAATTAACACAGCTCGCGGTAAAATTTGTGATGCTGCAGCAATTGAACAAGCTGTTAAAGAGGGGCATATTGCAGGCTATGCTGGAGATGTTTGGTTCCCACAGCCAGCTCCTTTTAATCATCCATGGCGTTATATGCCAAACCATGGCATGACGCCACATATCTCAGGAACTTCGTTGTCAGCACAAGCTCGCTATGCAGCAGGAACTCGAGAGATACTAGAATGCTGGTTTAGCAATCGACCTATTCGCCATGACTATTTAGTAGTTAATGCAGGTAGACTGGCTGGTATCGGCGCACATTCTTATACGGCAGGTAAAGTCACAGTTGGTGTTGAATAGAAAATTTATCTAGGCAATGCCGAGAGGTATTGTTACGTGAATAAGTTTGAAAGCTAATTATAATAAAAATGTGTCTATATTATCACTTAAAAATTCGTTGTTATCCCCGAGTAGTCGGGGATCTATCCCTCAATTAATATCAAGGCTAATTTCCCAATGGATTCCCGCCTACGCGGGAAATACATGCATTAGCTATACAATAAAATCATGCCAAGATAAAAATTATACTAACATTTAAAGAATATAATATGCACCAATAGCCATGGTGCGATTATGAGGTATATCATAAAAATCAATATTCAAATTTGCTGAATAATTACGCATTAAGAATTCAAAAATTTTCTCTTGAAAATGAAACATTAGTGTACGTTTCTTTTTGGAGGCAAAAATATTTGGAACTTCAACAATGAAAGTAGCAATATCAACATTAATTAAAAAGGGTAAAACTCGCCTAATATTGGCATGATTCAGTGCTGCTGGAATTGATATGTTGTCCATAAACCCATAGTGTAAAACTAATTTGCAAACTTTGTCATTAAGGCAGTTAACTTCATAGCGCCTACTATAATGCACATAAGGGATATTTTCTACCGTATAACTTACAATAAGTACATGTTCTGGCATTGCATGACTAAGCTTTAAGAAATGGAGAAAGCTACCGCCACTTTTATCATAGATATCAGTAATAAAAATGGAAGTAACCCCACTTAATTGATGTAGTTTCCTATAATTTAATTGCTTAAGTATTTTAGATAAATCTTCTTTCTTATGATAAACATTGTTTCTTAAATACTCTAAACCATTAGTCCAGGTATACATAATAAAGCCTATTACTAAGGCAAAAGAGACCGGAACCCAGCCCCCAGTTAAAAATTTATGTAAATTAGCGCCTAAGTAAGATAAATCAATGAAAACAAATACACTAAAAATGAGAAGAACTTTAGGCCAAGACCAATTCCAAATGTGCAAAGCTGTATAACCAACCATTAAACTAATTAACAACATGTCTAAGTTAACAGCGATACCATAGGCATGAGCTAAGTTACTTGAACTTCTAAAAGTTAATAGTAGAAAAAAGGTACCCACTGCTAAGATAAAATTAATTTGAGGTACATAAATTTGTCCCTGATATTCCTTAGAAGTATGAACAATCTGAATACGTGGGCAAAAGCCAAGCAATACGGCTTGCCTGGCAAGTGAAAAAGTTGCTGTGATTACCGCTTGTGAGGCAATGATTGTTGCTAAGGTTGCAATCACTAAAAGGGGAATACCAAACCAAGTAGGTGCAATCATAAAAAAAGGATTACTAATAGCCTTAGGATTTGTTAGTAAATAAGCGCCTTGACCAAAATAATTTAAAATTAAACTAGGAAACACGACACTAAACCAACTTATACGAATCGAATTTTTACCAAAATGACCAATATCAGCATATAAAGCTTCTCCTCCCGTTACGACTAAGAAAACCCCGCCTAATAAAAAATAACCCTGCCAACCTGAGCTCTTTAAAAAGTGAATGGCGTAATAAGGGTTAATTGCGCGTAACACACTAGGATTTTGAATGATTTGGGAAATGCCTAAACTAGCAATGGTAATAAACCAAATAAAAATAATAGGCCCGAATATTGCGCCTATCTTACCTGTACCTTTTTCTTGAACAAGAAATAACACAAAAAGAATAGAAAATGAGATAGGTAATATATAACTATCAAGTTCAGGCGCAAAAGTTTTTAAACCTTCCACAGCCGACATAACCGAAATAGCAGGTGTTAGCATACCATCGCCTAAAAGTAAGCCAGCACCAAAAATAGCTAATAAATAAAAAAATTTTTCGTGTTTAGTACTTTTCTGTTTTAAAAGAGCAAGTAAAGCCAGTATACCACCTTCGCCATTATTATCTGCCCGAAAAACAACAGTTAAGTATTTAATCGAAATAATGATAACCAATGACCAAAAAATTAGGGATAAGATTCCTAAAACGTCAACTACATTGACTGGTAGGCCGCCTATCGACTCACGCAATGCGTATAGAGGACTTGTACCTATATCACCATAGACAACCCCTAATGCAGCAATAGTTGAGCCTAAAGTAACGTCCCTTTTTTTATCCGTATTTTTCATATTTAATTAATTTATATCCCTAATGCTGCAATATTTAAAAAGCTAAATAAATATAACTATAGTAGAGTATTACTTAATTATGATGTTTATTAAAGGGGTGTGGTTTATTATTATTTCGGCTTAAATGATAATTGCTTAAGTTTTAAATTATGCAACTTCTTCTTCTATATAGTTAGCTTCAGCGATTGTCTGATATATGGATACTGGTTCTTGTACTATAACAATTCTATTTTTTAAGCCAACCACGGAAGATGAAATTAATAAGAGAACTAGTGCGGCAATAGCAGATATAACAGCTACAAAAGTAGATGTGATAACCACAGGCGATACAAAAGTAGACATAGGTAGAAATACAATACAAATGACAGCGAGCATGCCAAAAAAAGCACCTATTGCCAATGAAATCTCTGCTCTACATAGTAAACGAATGCTTAAATGGTGCTCCTTATTACTGTTGACCTCCATTTGAGGTGGAATGGATGGATCGCCATCAAGTTCAGTAATATGAGATAGATTCTTAATTTTTTTTCCGCTTAAGCCGGACATTTTATTTCCAATTTATTTATTAATAAGGCTATTATATGGAATTATCATTAAGGCAATATTAAAATTCTTGCTTTTTTACTTTATTTATAAAAATAAATCATTATGTCTTTATTTAATGCAAAAACGCCTAATTTAATCTTTTACATTTATTTAGGCCTTTCAACTGTTTATCATTAGGTGACTAATACATAACAAACATGGGTGGGAGATTTTTACTTCTCTATAATAGCTAGCATTTTTCAAATTTTTTAATAATACGACCATAATTAAGAAGAAGCCATTGACGTTTATTGACAATTAGATTAGCTTATTTACTCTACCTCAAGCTCCTCAACTGCACTCGTTTTATCAAAATGAATTAAACAATCAAATTGATTAGTTAAGTGAGTAAAAAAGTAATGGCTAAAGCGCTCTGTTTCTGGCCTATAAATGACGCCAATAGCTCGTTGTAAGCGAGGAATTTTTAAAAAATACTTTAATTGCTCATTTTCCGATAAATATAGAATAAAATCTTTATAATTTAACTGGTGAAATAATTCTTCATAACTGCTTTTAAGTCCTGGTACTATTTTTTTACATTCAGCAGGCTGATCCCAATCTGAGGCTGCCCTAACAAACCCTTCATAAGTAGAAAAACCTAGTAAGTAAGTACTTAAATCATGTTGCTCTCTTATTAATTGACCTATATTAATTTCATCCTGTTCAATTCGTTCGGTAGCCCGTGCATCACCAACATGTGAGTTATGTGCCCATATAACTATTTTTGCTGGTTTTTGCAATCGCCGCTCTAGATAGTCAGCTAAAACGTTTACCGTTTCCGCCATATGTTGATCACGAATATTCCATGAAGAAGCATAACCTTCAAACATGGAGCGGTAGTAATTTTCAGCGTCTTTTACAATACGGGCATTTTGTGTTGCAAAAAAATAATCATCTTCAAGATGAACACCATCTTGACGTAAGTAGTCAAATGCATTTTGTTGTAAATCAACTAAAACGGCTAAGGCTTCTTTTATACATTTCTTTTTAATGCCTAAGTTAGCTAAATAACCATAAGATTGTGCATCCAAACGTTGATGCTCAAAGCAACCATAACGCTCAATCGCTTGCTTGGCAGCCTTAGGATCTACTTTCATTAAATAATCAATTACAGCTATAATCGAAGTATTTAAGCTATATAAATCAAGTCCATAAAAGCCAATTTTTTTATCTGCTGCTAATTTATCGTTATACATTCGCAGCCATTTGACAAAAGGCGGCATGGTGGTATTTCGCCACATCCAGGTTGGAAAACGCTGAAAACGGCTTAAGGATTTCTCATGATCATTAATATTTCCTTTACCTTGAATATAGCGATGAATGCCATAGGCGTCAGGCCAATCACCTTCAATAGCAACGGCCATAAATCCTTTTTCTTCAATTAAACGTTTGGTAATTTCTATACGAGCTTGATAAAACTCTTCTGTGCCATGCGTTGATTCCCCTAATAAAACAAAGCGCCTATCGCCTATTCTTGCAAGCAATTCAGAATAATCTTGCTTATGACCAGACAAAGGCTTTATTACTTCATTTAATAGTTGAATAACTTTTTGGTAGGCATCCATGGCTTCTCCATTCAGGCCGCTTACATAGAAAGATGGGTAGTAAACCAATTCTTTGCGAGCTCAGCAACTTGAGGTAAAGCCCCCTTTTCTTCAAACAAATGGGTTGCACCAGGCACAATTTCTAATTGCTTAGCGCACGTTAAGTGTTCCATAGCTAATTGATTTAAATCGATAACCACTTTATCTCTACCACCTATAATAAGTAGCGTGGGTGCTTTTACTTCTGATAAAAAATCGCCCGCTAAATCTGGCCGTCCGCCACGAGAAACAATAGCCTTAATAAAATTTTGCTCTTTGGCTGCGGCAACAAGTGCTGCAGCAGCGCCTGTACTCGCACCGAAATAACCTAAATTTAAGCTAGGAAACTGTCTTAAACTCCAATGAGTCACTTCAATTAAACGTTTTGCTAAAAAAGAAATATTAAAACGTAATTCACGCGTAATATTGTCTACTTTTTCTTCTTGAGGTGTTAATAAATCAAATAATAGAGTAGCTAATTTAGCCTCATTTAAGAGACTTGCAACAAATTGATTACGACTGCTGCGCGCACTACTTCCACTACCATGAACGAATAAAACAAGCCCTAGCGCCTCTTTAGGAACAAATAAAAAGCCGGACAACGTGGTATTAGCAGTTAATATCGTAATTTGCTTTGCTTTGTCTAAAGAATGAAAACCCATAAGTTACCTCATGAAGCATTTGCTAAGTAATTTTCGTTTGCTTTCTTAAGTAATTCTGTCACTTCCAAATCTAAAATCTGTGGAAAATGAGCATACCACATGCCAACAGCATAAAAATGCACAGGTTTTAAGGGGCATATCACCCGATCTACTAAACTGGTCATTTCTTTGAATGTTGCTAAGGCCGCAACAGGTATAGCTACTAACATACTTGCAGGCTTTCTATTTTTTAATGCTTTAATTGCTGCTCGCATTGTTGATCCTGTAGCAATGCCGTCATCAACTAAAATAATGTTTTTATTATAAAAACTAGGAAAAGCTCGATTGTCTCGATAAAGTACTTCACGTCGCTTTAATTCTTTTTCTTCTTTAAGAATGGCTTTATCAATATCATCTTGCGAAATTACTAATGATTCAATTACTTCTTGATTGAAAAATTTGCAACCTCCCGAAGCGATAGCACCCATTGCTAACTCTTTGTGCCAAGGCACACCTAATTTTCTAACTAAAAATACATCAAGAGGCAAATTTAAAGCGCTTGCTATTTCATATGCAACTGGAACGCCACCTCGCGGAAGTGCTAATACTAGCGTGTTAGCTTTGTTAGCATATTCCTTTAAGTGCTTAGCAAGAACTTTACCGGCAGCTTGTCGGTCTTGATATTTATCCATAGATATTCCTTGCTTTTTTATTAATAGTATAGCGCTTAGAGTAAATTTTTAATGAAATTTGAGTAAATTTTTATCAAAATTTAAGGTCTACTGAAATAGAGCTTTGATTTACAATGTATTATTAATAAAGGTAAAAATTAGTGCTTTATACTTTAATATTCAGCCATTAAACATATTCCACACAATGTTATCCACAGATTTTGTGGATAACCTGCAAGGTTTGTAATTCACTTAATTGGTTGGAAAAATCTACACGGACAGTTAACTTTATTTACATAACGTGGGTTATAGTTGTATCTGTATAACTAGTCTCACTTAAACGATGTCTTACATTTACTAATTGTCGATGTAATTCCCCTTTAAATAACTCAAACCCGCCCCAAGCTTCAGTATTAATAACAAGTTGATCATTTAAATCAATAAATACTTGTAAAGAAGTTAAAGCCAGATTACGTGTATCATCATCTACTTGATTGCTGTCTTGTTCTGAAATAGCAAATTTTAAGGACTTTTTTAAGTCATCAATAAGTTTTTTTTCATTATATTCAACAGCATATAAAAATTGACTATTTAATTTTTGCATTTCATTTAGTTTGGTCAAAACCAAAATATATGCTGCTAGCAAAGCATATTGACAGTAAATAGTGATTCTTTCGGATATATCAGCTTCCAACTCCTTAGCTCCATTATCGTCAACTGCGACTAACTTAGTCTCTAACATAGTAATATAATAATTTTCAGGTAAAAATTGATTAAATATATTATATAAATCGTTATCAGCTTTAAGGATTTTTAAAAAACTTAAAAGCTTTGACTTATCCAAAGGATAAGTAATTTTTGCTTTTTGACTAATTAAATGTGTTTTTAATTTATTAGTGAGTTGCATTACTTTTTGAGGGTAGGAATCAATCATTCTAAGTACAGATTGGATAAATAAGATATATTGAAGCTGTTTTATCATTGGCTGGGCTTTTATTTGTTCTCTTACAATCATCTTTTCTAAATTAGAAAAAAAATCTGGATCATTATTTATATAACTGTAACTTGTATAATTATCATCTTTTAAAAGATAGTTACGATAATCACTACAACAATTTGCCCATGTCAACGGATCTATACTGTTATCATCCGATAAGCCCAATATTTCATGAAGAGCCATATTCAATGCGCTATTATCATCTGCTTGACCAAAAAAACCTAATAGGATGTTATAAGAGCGAGTAATACGTGCATAACGATATAAGCTAGAACCTATTAAGATAGATTGCGCCCTTTCAAAACTTATTTCTTTATTAGGAGCTGTTTGCCCATTTGGCATATTATTAGCTAGTTGAGTTATACAGCCAATTTGATCAAGTCTGGTTTCATCTGGTTCGCACTTAGTCCATCGGCCTTTTTGCTTTTCTTTCAATTTCTTTTTATATAAATCCTCTAACTTTAGTAACTTCTCTCTTAAATCTAGATAGGCAGGAGAAGTATACCTTTTAGTTAATTGAGCAAATGATTGCTGTAAATTATCAGTTTTATTTTTTAAGAATGTAAACTCTGGGGCGTCATATGGCATATGATCTCCTTATAATAACCTATTAATTCCTATATTCCTCAATAAACTTGTTATTGTGTAACCCCATGATGAAGTATCATCCTCTTGCGGCTGATAATTGCGCATTTGAATGTTTGCTTGCATATCATTAGGAAAAGCTCGATACAATTCACCTATTTCATGATGAGAACGATTGCGATATACCCAACTGCAAAAATCTTCCAGCGCTTTATAGCTCTCTTCATAGATATATTTATCTAGTTCTTCTATTGAATCAATCTCTAAATGAGCCTTTAGAGTATCTATAAGAGGTTTATTAAGCACTTTTTGAAGTGAATCTTGATAGCGCTCCCAAATATACAAATAAGTACCTTGCAGTACTGATAATTTTTCTTCTTCTATGACAGTATAGTAATTGAGACTTTTAGCAACCTGTTGAATTAAATTAGCATCTTGAAATAACTGAGAAGGAAGAAAAGGAAGACAAGAACAAAACAAACCACCTAACGTACCTAGCTTAGTATATGAGTTGCACAGCTTTGTGGGTAAAAACTCCGCTTTTTGCTGCAACTGAGCAAAGGTTAGCATATTAGATTTCCTCCGCAAGTCATTACTTGCACTACTGGAGCATGCAAGCATGTAGCCTAAGGTTAAATCTTCAACAGAACTTATTTTTTACTTTCTTGAACCTTTTTGCAGCTACAAAATGCGGAATATCAGACTTATTCAAGAAAGTTTTTAGACCGTTACTCAATCTACCTGTCAATTTATTTATAACAATGTATAACATAATTTGCAAGGAGACACTAAATAGCCATAAATCTAACATCTTATTCAAATTAGGCTACAGCATGATCCCTATCCGTCTAGAAAGTCCGGCTTATATTATACTCAACCCCACCTATTACTACGCACTAACTCAACTCCTTCTTAAATTTAAATACCAACTTCTATTTAAACCAAGTTGCTGATTCTATCTAAATATATGTACTAACTTTTATCTAAACTTAGCACTGACTCTACCCTGAAGTTAAGGTTTGTAGCGCCTATAGACTTGAAGTTCTTACATTTATAGATAAGGTTTTAGACCTAGCAATAAGGTTTATGATACCGTTTTTGGTGACTGGCGATAGAAGCTGTAGGGTTAAGTAGCGTGGTACGAAAGACAAAAAGTCGCACCACGCAAGTTAGTAACTACCAGTTGTAAGCCTATCAGTATAAGGATAAAAACTGCTAAATATAGGCAGAGCAAAATACATCTTACTCAAAGCTATTATTTAAGTAGAAAAATGTTCCTCCACACTAAAACGGCTTGCAATATTTTGAATAAGTTGTTGATGAATATTATTAAAGCCACGATTGCTCATCACAACGACAGCATCACCTGGCGCAACACATTGTACGACAGCATCGATAATAGCCTGTGTATTAGGCAGAATTTTAAAATTACAAGTCCAATCATGTGCTAAATTTGATAAATCAAATTGCTCGGGGCTTAATATAAAAGCACTATCCACTTGAGCTAACGCTTTTGCCATACTTTCTGCATGAACACCAGAACGCATAGTATAAGAAGCAAATTCTAAAACAACAAAAATACGTTTGTGGCGTTTACTTTGACGTAAGGCTTGAATCGTTTTAGAAATAGCTGTTGGATGATGTGCAAAATCATCGTAAACGGTAACATCATACTGATTAGCTCTAACCTCAAGTCGTCTTTTTACTGGTTTAAATGAAGCAAGTGCACGTGCTGCCACCTCTGGTTTTACACCTGCATGATAGCTTGCAGCCATTGCTGCTAAGCCATTTTCCACATTAAATCGACCAATTAAAGGCCAACTGATTTGTGCTATTTCTTCTTGCTTATATAAAACTCGGAATGCCGACCCACTATCGTCTAATATTTCAGCACGCCAATTTGCTTTTCCATCAATTGCAGTATCTTCTAAATTTGAAAAAACCCCAAGCGCAATAACGGCATTTAGAGCTGTATCATCTCTTGGTTTGATAACCATACCTCTGTTAGGAATTGTTTTTAGATAATAATGAAATTGTTGCTGTATTGCTTCTAAGTTCGCATAGATATCAGCATGATCAAATTCTAAGTTATTAAGAATAGCAATTTCAGGCCGATAGTGCATAAGCTTTGGCCGTTTATCAAAGTAAGCACTATCATATTCATCTGCTTCAATAACAAACCATTCACCTTGTCCTAAATTAGCACTCGTATTAAAGTTAGGCGCAACACCACCAATTAAGAAACCAGGATTTAAACCGGCCTGATCTAAAATATAAGCTAACATAGATGTAGTTGTTGTTTTACCATGCGTTCCTGCAACAGCTAGAACACGAAAACGAGGTAAAATATTTTCTGCAAGCCATTGTGGCCCTGAAGTATAATTTTTACCTGCATTTAAGATAGCTTCTAATACGGGCATGCCTCTTTTAATCGCATTTCCAACAATAACAACATCAGCTTTTAAAGCATCTGTAGCGTCTTCATAACCTTCAGACCAGCGAATACCTTTTGCTTCTAATAAATCACTTACAGGCGGATAACAGTTAGCGTCACATCCTGTTACTTGATGACCAGCCTCACGTGCTAGTAAAGCTAATGCGCTCATAAACGTGCCACTAATTCCTAAAATATGTAAATGCATTTTTTTATCGCCAAATTGAAACAGTTAAAATATTAGTTGCTAACAAGCCAACACTAACTAACATCGCCGGAAAAAAACTCAATTCTAAAGCACAACGATAAACATGTGTTATAGCTATAAACTGCCAGATACTTAATATTAAAGTGCATATTATATAAATAAATGTAAATAATAACATATTGGTTTGCTTGAAATCAGCCTGCAATAAATAAGAAGTCATAAATAAAAGAGGAAAAGCCAAGCAGTGAATAATTAAATTAACCATTAATAATGACGTCACGGTTTGTGCAAAACGATTGCCTTTTTTATACAAATAGAGAATTATTTTTGTATAGACACCAAAAGATAGCAAAAGAGACATACCCGTGAAGATAGAATTGGTGAGACTGTAAGTGCCCTTTACATCTGCTATTGTCCATTGAGTAACTAAAATAGTTAGATAAATTAATGTAACTAAACCTAGTAAAAAGAAAGAATGAGGGGTGTTCGCTGGTGTTTCTTTCAAAATGATAACTTGCCAATAGCGCTTTAAAAGTGAACCCCACATAAAATCATCCTAATTTATTCTTATATCAAGTTTAGTAGTAAATACCAATGCTTAAATAGTTAATATAATCCACTATACACATATTAATTAAACTTCATTCCTAACTGACATTGATAGCAATTTAGACTAAAAAAGTGTTAAAAACTCTTATACACAACTTGTACACTGGGCTTCTCATTTCCTTTTTCAACTACTTTTGTTTCTCACTGAGTTAGAAAAGAAGTCTATGATTGTCTTAACCATTTGTTAGACGCTAAATTAACTTTTTTAATACTCTTTTGCTCAACAATGGGCGATTTCCATGATCCTGAAATTTTATAAGTATAGCCACTTATCTTCTGCATACCATGATTTATGATCTTACTTGCTACCCAAGTTGCCATACCAATAACAGGGCCGCCAGCAATGGTGGCAACAATCGGTAAACTTGCCGTGATGTGTGGTACAATTTCTAAATCTAGATTATAGCGTTGATTAATAATATCAAGATTACCTTTCATACTTGCATAAGCTACTGGACCATCGATATGGCTTTGCTCAGTAGACATAATACCATCATGAATTTCAAACATACCTCTAAATTCATCAAAGCTATAACCATCTTGCGCTAAATCACTAAAATCTAATTTCAAGCGCCGAGGAATCGTTTGCAGGCTTAAAACGCTTAATAATTTACCTACTCCTAATTTCTCTTCTGTTTCTGGGCTTAGATTCGTAATACGGCCATTTTTAAAGTAAATAGATAAATCGGCTTTAAGATGTTGTAAGGAAAAATCCTGAAACCCACCGGGCCAATGCCCTTTAAAATTTAACTTGCCTTGATGTGCTTCGACAGCCGGGCTCATTTTAAAACGATGCAAAGCTTGAGCTAGATTATTAACATGGATTGATCCTTGCATACTAGTTAAATTGCTTTTTGCTGTTTGTTGCCAGTCACCCTGAGCTTGTAAAATATACTCGGGTGTTTTTAAATTAAAATTATTGACATGCAAGACATTGTTTTTGACTATTGCTTTGATAGCTGCTCTGCCTAAATTTAAGTTACTAAATTGTAATTGTTCAATAATTAAATCTAAGTTTGGAATTTGTTTTATTCTGATTGAAGATAAATGATTACTACGGGTCGTTGCAGGTTTTTCCAGCTTTAATCTTGTGATAGTACCGCTTAGGTTATTCTCTCTTAGTTGATAACGTAATTTAGCTGCTATTTTTTGTTGATTTAATCTTATGGCCCATTCATTACTATTTACTTTTGTAGCTTCTATTTTTAGCTTAGGGTATCGTTGACTACCAAATACTGCTTGTTTTAATAAAAGATTAATTGAATTGACAGAGATACTATTAGTACTTTTATTATGAAAAGGTATATTTGACAATGCATTTTTCCACTGTTCAAGATTAAACGTATCCAAGGCGCCTATTATTTGCACACCCAAACGCTCACGCCAAAAAGCTTGGCCCTGACCTAGTCGAATCTCTCCTCTTTCTAAAAGAAATTGGTTATTTAACCAAGAGAACCATAAATCACTATTTAATTTATTGTCATAAGCAATACGTAAACGTAACGCTTTTTGTGGATTAAAGTTAACATCAATTGTTAATGGCGCTAAGGCTGACGCTGCTTTCCCTACTGGAGAGGGAAGATTAATTGCCATACCTAAAAGCGAGGTTTTAATTTGCAAATGATCAAGATCGTTAGGATCATTGGTTAGTGTTAAAATACCTTCTAAGTTTACTTCACCTTCTAAAAGCGAAAGCCATGGTAATTTAAATTTTTCTCTTAAAACATCACTGGTTGTAGTCGCTTTAATTTTTATTTCGGTATATGGGTTAGGATTGCGAACCGATTGAATTATTAAATTAATAGGATAATTCATAATCGTTGCATTAAGACCGCTATTTAGAATACCCTTCTCGTCAAATTGCAAGGAACCTTCTAAATTATCTAATTTAATATTATTAATAATATGATTTACAGCTACCTGGTCTTTATTAAAAACTAAATTGCCCAATACTAATGCGTGATCATGGCCTGGTAAAGTATAGAAAGGGAGTTCTAATTGTAAATCTAAACCTAAATCACCAGTCATCTGTAGTATTTTTAAAGCGGATAACTTTTGCTTTAAGGGAGAGGAATGAACATAAGCTAAAGCTTTATCAGCTGTAGTATTAATTGTTGTTCTTACCAATAATGCTTCTTTATCTAAACCAATATCCGGAATTTGTAAATTAGCATCTTTAATGATGATATTGTTTGTTGTTTTAGCCTGTTTAATATTAGCCGCCAGTAAACGTTTATTTATAGTTAAATAGCCTTGAATATCAGTTAGTAAAGGCCAATGTGGCGCAAAACGTAGATCCATTCCATCTAAATAGCTTTTAATTGTAAATTCACCAGATTTACCATCAAAAGGAAAATCGGAAGCTAAACCATGAATAGACATTTCAGCAATCATTTGTTTAATCTGCTTAATATCTTGTTTAAGCCACAAATCTAATTTGTGTTTCATATATTTCGCGGGCAAGTATTGCAACCATTGCTCCGCATGCTCAGCAACTACTTGTGCCTTTAAATCAATCTGTCCTGTTGACTGCTTAGTAATACTACTTATATTTCCTTTGGCTTTAACTTTTAAGTCTGGCCTGGTCAATATGAAATGTTCTAAATTAACTTGTAAACCTTTAGCTAAAGCTTCCCAATTAAACGAACTATTTAGTTGACTAAGTTCAATTGAAGGTTTAGTAAGAAAATTTAAAGTTAACTGCTGACTATCTAGCTTTAGACTACCTTCATTTGGTGTCCAATATAAATAACCTGCTAAGTTTTGTAACCCCGGTATTGATTTTTGAGCTACCCAACCTAAATGATTAAATTTAGTTAACAACAATATAGGTTCAGAGTTTTTGAGTGTAAGACGTGTATCTTGTAAAAAACCATGTGGCATAACAGCAAGGATTGGATTAAATCGATTAGGCCAATTAGGGACGATGTGTAATAATGATTCTAAAATAAGGTTTTTCACATAGATATCAAAGATTTGCTCATTACACTTATAGTCGATTAAGAATTCATTAGCAGGCCATTTTACATCTTCTAACTGCATTTTTATATTATTTCCAGCGAGCTGCCAGCCTAACTCCGTAGGCTTTAACGCTAAATTCGCTGTAAAATACGGAAGATTTTGTTCAACTTGGGTTTGTTTATCAAGCCATGCTAATTTCTTTAACTCAATCTTGCTTTGAATTTGTTTTATGTGACCTGTTTGCCAATCAAGCCATAATAAAAGATTTGCTTTTCCATTTTTTATTTGTGTCCTGGACTGCGGTAAAAACACATCCCACTGCGTAAGTTGTAAATGCTTTACAGCAAAAAAAGCCTGCCCTTGTGCTTTATTTAATTTATAAGGGTCGAGTTGCATTTTTGCTAATAATTCAAAAGACGTGAGGGGTTTTTGCGCAAGATAGGCATTTCCCTTGATGGCATATTGACCTGAATTATTTGTAATGGTTAAGTTAAAGTGTCTTAAAGGTAAAAGCGTTTTATCATGTAGGTAAACTTGTAAGTTAAGGTTTTTAATGATAATTTTCTTTTGCTCAAGAATCCAAGCTAAAATAGGTGCGTGAGCAACATTGCTAAGAACTGTATTATCTTTATTAATATTTGTTAAACCTTCTACTTGCCATTGATCATTTAACTGACGCAAAGTTAAGTTGAGATCTTCAACATATAAAATTCCTGGCTGTAATTGCCAATGCCTAAGTGATTCAAAAAGATTAATACCCACTAATAATTTTTTTAAGTGAATAATTTTATGAGCGCTTTGAACATTAATATTTTTTAATTTAATGACCGGTTCAAACCAAAACCAGCCAGTTTCCATCCGTTGAATGGTAACTGGCTCCCCTAGAAGTGTGGTCAAACGCTGTTCTAGCTGCGGTTTATATTGTTTAGCCCAAGGTGTTAAAGCACGAAAAAGACTAGACATTAAAGCCACAGCAGTAATGCAAATTGCAAAAATTATCCAACAACGTTTAAAAAATTTAAATAAAAATGGTTTTAGACTTGAAAACATAGTAAATAAATTATAAAGAAATAGAGCCTATGCAATCCTTAAACCTAGGCTATTTATTAAAATAAACTCTTGATTAAACAACATAACCTTCTTCCCGCATTTTTGCTAACTTATAGCGTAAGGTACGCTCACTTACTCCTAAAATTGCAGCAGCCTGTTGGCGATTACCCCCGTGCGCTTTTAAAGTTTGCGCAATGATATCAAATTCATGCTCTTGTAAATTTTTCATCTTAATGCCGTCAGATGATGTAGGCCTAACTGCTCCTAACATAGACAAATGTAAATGAGCAGGATTTATTATACCATTTGTTTGTAACACTAAGGCTCGCTGTATTACATTGTCTAATTCTCTAGCATTTCCAGGCCAAGGATAACTTAAAAGTAACTGAATAGCTTCTTCACTTAATAAAGGAATTTTTACTAATTTTCCTTTGCAGTGACGACGGATTAAATAATTTGCCAACGGTATAATATCACAAATTCGCTCTCTTAGGGGTAACCAATGTAGCGGGAAAATATTTAAACGGTAATATAAGTCCTCTCGAAAGCGTCCTAATCTTACTTCTTCTATTAATTCTCGATTACTAGTAGCTAGTATTCGAACATCTAAGTTAATAAGCTTATTCGCACCTATACGTTCAACTTCTTTTTCTTGAATAACCCGCAATAGTTTGGCCTGCAAACTTAAACTCATCTCACTTACTTCATCTAATAAAATTGTACCACCTTGCGCTTGTTCAAATTTTCCTGGGGTTGATTTATAAGCGCCAGTAAAGGAACCCTTTTCATAACCAAACAACGTTGCTTCAAGCATCTGTTCTGGAATGGCTGCACAATTAATTGCAATAAATGGTTGTTGCCTACGCACAGAATGATCATGAATGAAATGAGCAAGTACTTCTTTACCTGTTCCACTCTCACCTGTAATCATCACACCTACATCAGATTGAGCAACGCGCAGCGCCATAGAAAGTAAAGCCTGGCTTTTAGGATCTCTGGCAATAGGTTCATTATCATCTTCATAAGTATTAGCACCCATATATTGATTAATTTTTTCGGTAAGTTTATGCGCACTAAATGGTTTTTCAAGATAATCAACAGCACCCTGTTGCATTGCTTTTACAGCATCCTCAACTGATCCATAAGCAGTCATTAAAATAACAGGCATACCAGGCGCGCGCCGTTGAATTTCGCTAAGCAATTGTTGACCATCAAGCTTATCCATACGTATGTCTGTAAGCACAACCGCTGGGCTGTATTTTTCTAACATTGCTAATGCTTCTTTACCATCTTTGGCAGCCAAGTAAGAGTGCCCTGCTAAACTCATTGTCTCAGCAAGTGCTTCACGTAAAACAGGATCATCTTCTACAATTAATACGCCATTCATCATTGATATTCCTTTTATTAATGTTGTTGGCAAATAGCGCCTTAAAAAACTATTAGATTTCTTTGGAAACTTTACTACAACGACCAATTTACATCGAGTTTCCAAGAAGTCTATTGTGTAAGACTTATATTTATACAACATCCCTGCCCTGGAGAAGACTCAAGACTAATATCACCATGATGGGCTTTTACCACTGCTTTTACTACAGCTAATCCTAAACCAGTTCCTTCTGCTTTTGTTGTGAAAAATGGAGCAAATGCCTGCGCTTTTACTGATTCTGTCATTCCACATCCATTATCGTTAATAGCAATTTTTAAATTGTTATTAAGATAACTTAGTGTAACGTAAATACAACTTGCACCAGCCTGGATTGCATTTGTAACAAGATTTAAAACTGCCCCTATTAAGGATTCGGTATGTAAACAATAAGAGCCTCTTTGAAGTTGATTGTCAATAACTAACTTTATTGCTGGCGATATAGATAAAGAATCAATCCTTCTCTCTAATTCTTTTCCCCATTCAACAAGACTAACATTAGCAAGTTCAATTGCTTCACCGCGCGCAAAAGACAATAGATTTTGAACTTGTTTTTCAATACTAGCATGGCAGGCTTGAATTGACATTATCCATTTAGCTGTTCGTTCTTCTTGTGTTTTAGTTGCATTTAATAAATGCTCTGTATAAAGCATTGCCGAGGATAAAGGCGTACGGATTTGATGGGCAAGTTGAGCTGTCATTCTGCCTAAAGCCAAAAAGCGCCCATACTCCGCTTTTTCTTCTTCATATTGCCTTGTGGTTGTTAAATCAGTCAACGTTACTAGTTCACCTGGTAAGCTATTCAATGAGGAAATGGCTACACTAATTCGTCGGCCGTCAACTAAAGATACCTCATATCCATCATCCTCTTTAGGAGCAAAAGAGCGCTTGATAACATCTAACCATATAGCGCCTTCTAATTCATTGCCCAATAAATCCTTGGCAATATGATTAAACCATATAACTACACCTTGCGCATTAATAACCACTAGCCCACAAGGAAGACGCTGACAAATTTCATGGTGTAAGTTATTCATCTTTAATTTATTATTATCCTTTATAAGTTAACGTAAATTAAACCTTTCACCACTTTTTACCTTACATTTGTTAATCAATTCTAAATACATTTTTTGGCTTATTTGTGGAATCCAAATTTGAGCTGCCACTGAATCCCGCGGGCAAGCCGCGGGACGTAGGCGTAGAATTTGGTTAGCTCCCTCTTCCGCCTACTTTTTTCACTCCACTTAAGAGGTAGCAACGTCTTAAATTTAAGACAGTTGCTACGATAGCTATTAAGTAGCCTGGGTGCAGGCCTATAGGGCCGAAACCCGGGTTTCACTTCGTTGCACCCAGGCTACTTATTTTATTTCTAATTTTAATTAACTTAAAATTTAAGACAGTTGCTACCTGGTCTCTCGCGTACAAGCCGCGGGACGTAAGGGTGGAGACTGCGCTTACATTCCGTTATCTACGTTCCGTAACTTGTTTATGGAATCTAGCATCGACTCCTCACTAAGTTACTTCTTTGAAGATACACTAAATAAGTTATAGGATATTTAAGTGCATGGCTAGGTAAGAAAGTTTATTTTTTTGATTTATTATTTTTCTGCTTATATTCGTTATCTAGTGATTTTAAAAAGGCCATTTTTTCATTAAGTTTGACTTCTAAGCCTCTATCGACTGGTTTATACCAGTTAAGGCTCTTAAGTCCTTCTGGTAAATAGGTTTCACCAGCTGCATAGCCAAAGGGTTCATCATGTGTATAACGATATTGGTGACCATATCCTAATTTATCCATTAAAGCAGTGGGTGCATTACGCAGATGATAAGGAACTTCGCGAGATTTATCTTTTTTTACAAAATCAAGCGCTTGTTTATATGCAAGATAAGCCGCATTACTTTTGGGCGCTAAAGCAAGGTAAATAACAGCTTCAGCCAAAGCAAGTTCACCTTCAGGTGTTCCTAATCGCTCATAAGTTAATGCTGCATCGTTTGCTAGTTGCATAGCACGTGGATCAGCAAGCCCAATATCTTCCCATGCCATTCTTATAATTCGTCTTGCTAAGTAGCGAGCATCAACACCGCCATCAAGCATACGAGTTAGCCAATAGAGAGCTGCATCAGGATTTGATCCACGAACTGATTTATGTAGCGCAGAAATTTGATCATAAAAATTCTCGCCTCCTTTATCGAAACGACGGCCACTAGGCGCTAAAACGTTCTGTAAAAAAGACAACGTTACTTCATTAATCCCTGCCATTTTTGCAGCTGTATTAATTTGCTCTAATAGATTCAAAAGCCGACGTGCATCGCCATCAGCATAATGAATAATGAATTCTAATGCTTTGGTTTCAAAATTAAGCTCAGGAAAAACGCTTTCTCGCGCTCTTTGTATTAATAAACCAAGCTCATCATCAGTTAGAGGCTTAAGTACATAAACTTGTGCTCTAGAGAGCAAGGCGGAATTAACTTCAAAAGAAGGGTTTTCTGTTGTGGCCCCTATAAACGTTAATAAACCTGATTCCGTATAAGGCAATAAAGCATCTTGTTGCGATTTATTAAATCGATGAATTTCATCAATAAAAAGCAATGTTTGCCGATGATACGTTAAATTAACTTGAGCCTGCTCAACTGCAGCTCGAATATCTTTCACCCCTGCTAATACGGCCGATAATGCTATCCACTCGCAGTCAAAAGCTTCTGCACTTAATCTTGCTAATGTCGTCTTACCAACACCCGGTGGGCCCCAGAAAATCATAGAATAGGGCTTACCAGAATCAAACGCTACACGTAAGGGTTTACCTGGCTCTAATAAGTGTGTTTGTCCAATGACTTCATCCCAATGCTTAGGCCTTAACTGCTCTGCTAATGGTATGAATTGTTGTTCCATTTTTAATTATTGCTCAACAACATCAACACCCTTAGGCGGCTTAAATTGAAATAGCTTAGTTGCCAAGGACGGATTAGTTTCTACATCTTTTAATTTAACAATGGTGTGTTGCCCTAATTGATCAAAAAACTCAATAACACTTAATGCATCACCTTTAAATGTTAACTGTACTGTTTGAAAGTTTTCTTTCGGTGACTTAGCTTTCAAAATATAAGTTCTTACTCCTTTTTTATCTTTGGTAGTGACATCAAAGTCGCGGGTCACACTATCATCATAACCACTTAAAAAAAGGCCGGGTGTTCCACCTAAACCTGCTTCTTGTTTTTTAACAGTTACTTGTTCTAAATCTGTATCGTAAACCCAGAGACGCTTACTATCAGCAATAACCAGCTGTTCTAAAGGACTTTGGGTTTCCCAGCGAAACCGACCTGGTCTAACCAGGGCCATTTTACCTGAAGATTGTGAAACTTCACGCTTACCAGCGGTTACAATTTGATCGAAACTTGCACTCATACTACGGATTGCATTTAATTTAGCTTGTACTTCCTCAGCAGGTGTTTGCGCCCAAACATTAGTTAGGCAAGTAATTAATGCTAAAATGATTATTTTTTTCATAATTTTCCTCTTTATTCATCAGGTACGGCTGATACAAGAACATCTCTATAGCCACCATCTAAGGGGCCAACAATTCCTGTACGCTCCATTTCTTCTACTAAACGAGCAGCACGGTTATAACCTATTTTAAAACGACGCTGTACCGAAGAGATACTCGCCTTGCGAGTTTGTATAATAAATTCTACCGCTTGATCATACAACGGATCTGTATCTTCGGTTTCCTGACCATCATCACCAACGCCGCCTTCCGAACTATCAAGGGTTTGCGTAATTTCCTCAATATAATCAGGCTCACCACGCGTGCGCCAATCATCAGCAATTCGATGCACTTCTTTATCATCGACAAAAGCGCCATGCACGCGTAGAGGCGCGCCTGTACCTGGAGCTAAGTATAGCATGTCGCCGTGACCTAATAATTGTTCAGCACCTTGCTGATCAAGAATAGTACGAGAGTCAATTTTAGAAGAAACTTGAAATGACATTCGAGTGGGAATATTTGACTTAATTAAACCTGTTAATACATCAACTGAAGGTCTTTGCGTAGCTAAAATTAAATGAATACCGGCAGCACGTGCTTTCTGTGCAATACGAGCAATCAACTGCTCAACTTTTTTACCAACAACCATCATCATGTCAGCAAGCTCATCCACAACAACAACAATGTAAGGCAATGACTGTAATAAAGGCGCACTACTATCTACACCATCACTTGGCTTCCATAATGGATCAGTTAAAGGCTCACCTCTCTCGGCAGCTTCATTTACTTTATTATTAAACCCCGTTAAATTTCTTACACCCATAGAAGCCATTAACCGATAGCGTCTTTCCATTTCGGCAACACACCAACGTAAGGCACTTGCTGCTTCTTTCATATCTGTTACAACAGGTGTTAATAAATGTGGAATACCATCATAAACAGATAATTCCAGCATTTTAGGATCAATCATAATTAAACGAACTTGTTCCGGACTGGATTTAAACAATAAACTCAAAATCATGGCATTAATACCAACTGATTTGCCTGAACCCGTGGTACCTGCAACTAATAAATGCGGCATTTTTGCTAAATCAACTATCATCGGGTGACCAGCAATATCTACACCTAAGGCTAGAGTTAGCGGTGACATTGCATGTTGATAAACGTCTGCAGATAATACCGATGAAAGGCGTACAATTTCTCGATGTTGATTAGGCAATTCAAGGCCGACGACTGTTTTACCTGGAATTACTTCAACAACACGTACACTAGTTACTGATAATGAGCGCGCTAAATCTTTAGCTAATGCTGTTAATTTACTGACTTTGATACCTGCAGCTAACTGCAATTCAAAACGGGTAATAACGGGACCCGGATGAACAGCAACAACATCTGCCTGAATTCCAAAATCTAATAGGTGCTGTTCTACCTCACGCGATAGACTTTCTAACTCCTGATGAGTATATCCGCCTAAGGGTTTACCAACTTGACCTTTATCAAGCAAACTTAATGAAGGCAAGCCACTTGCAATGGGAGACTTTGTTTTCTTTTCTTTTGTAAAGTTAGCTTTATTATTTACTGCCGATGAATTTTCATTTGTATTGAGCGTTGGTATTGGCGCTGCTTGCGATGTAGGAGAAATAAGAATAGGAATCGTTTTTTCTGTCCTTTCTTTCCTCTCAGGCTCTCTTCTTATAGAAAGCGAAGGTCGTTTGTCTTGCTTAACTGGTTGTACATTAGATTTATCAAATTTAATAAGCCCTTTAATAAAGTGAGTTAAACTTGCTAGCATGGTTTTTAATTTTAAAATAAGCCAGTTAACAGCACTTAAAGTATAAAGACCAATAGATTCTGAAAGCATTAACCAAGAAAAGCCTGTAAGCCATGTTACGCCGACTAACACGATAGCTAAAAGTAATAAAGAAGCGCCTTGTAAATTTAAGGCATAATAAAAACCTTTTGCAATCCAATTTCCTAAAAGGCCACCGGCATTGCTAATATGACTAGCATTGACAATAACCGCATCTAAGCTTAATAAACCACAGCCGCCAATAATGGCAAAAGTAAAACCAATAAACCTTAATAAAAGCACATGCTTATTTACAGATTGCATAATTCGTTGTTCTTTTAAAACAAGCCAAGCAATGTAAAGAAGACCTATCGATAGAAAAAAGCAACAATAACCTAAAGTAAAATATAAAGCATCAGCGATATACGCACCAACATGGCCACCAGCATTAGCTACCTCTACATTATTTTTAGTTATGTGAGTCCAGCCAGGATCGGTGACATGGTAAGTGCACAAAGAAAGTAGAATAAATAAAACGCCTGTTAAAAGGAGAATAAAGCTCCCTTCACTGATTCGTTTGATAAGAAACGCCGGTAGCGTTTTTTTATTATTTTTAGTTTTAATGCTTGCGTCTCTTTTTGTCATAAGTATTTTAAAATATGTTTTTCTATCATACTATTTGGCATAATAACATATTTTATAAAGAAGAAAGCAATGACAAGCAGTAACTATCATCACCAGTTAATTATATTAGGTTCCGGGCCGGCAGGGTATACTGCGGCTGTTTATGCAGCTCGAGCAAACCTTCGCCCAGTTATTATAACCGGCATGCAACCAGGCGGTCAGCTAACAACTACAACTGAAGTTGATAATTGGCCTGGCGATCCTGAAGGTTTACAAGGCCCTGCCTTAATGGAACGCATGCAAAAGCATGCTGAGCGCTTTGATACCAAAATTATTTTTGATCATATTATTGAAGCTGATTTAAATAAAAGACCATTCACTTTACAAGGTGATAGCGACACTTACACCTGTGATGCTTTAATTATCGCAACGGGTGCTTCTGCACGTTATCTAGGACTTGAATCTGAAAAAGCTTATCAAGGTCGCGGTGTTTCGGCGTGTGCAACATGTGATGGCTTTTTCTATCGCAATAAAGATGTATGCGTCATTGGTGGTGGTAACACAGCAGTTGAAGAAGCACTTTATCTCTCTAATATTGCCGCATCAGTTACCTTAATTCATCGACGTGACAGCTTAAGGGCTGAAAAGATTTTACAAGATAAATTATTTGAAAAAGCCCGCACTGGTAATATTCGTTTATTCTGGAATCACACCTTAGAAGAGGTTCTAGGTGATGGGCTTAAAGTAACAGGTGTTAATTTACGTCATCTAACTGATGATAGTGTAAATCATCTTAAAGTTGATGGGGTTTTTATTGCCATTGGCCACGACCCCAATACCAGTTTATTTAAAAACCAGTTAAACATGACGAATGATGGCTATCTAATTATTCGCTCTGGCCTTGAAGGCATGGCAACTGCGACATCGATACCAGGTGTTTTTGCCTGTGGTGATGTGGCTGATCATGTTTACAGACAAGCAATTACCTCAGCAGGCTTTGGCTGTATGGCGGCGCTTGATGCTGAGAAATATTTAGATGATGTAGCTAATTAATTTAAATTTACTCTCGCTAAAGCGAGAGGAGATTTAATTTAAGTTTTTCAATTTGAATTAAATTGTGCTTGTACTTGTTTTTGAGACTGTGCTTGTACTTGTTTTTGAAATAGGGCTAAAATACTCGTCTAATTCTAAGCGCATATCTCGTTTCCCCGCATTATAATTATATCTTACGTCTTTATATATTTGATGTTTATCAATCCAAGAGGAGAATTTTTTTAAACCTTCACTATCGACGTCTTTTGTTAATTTAACAAAATTTTCATAATAAAGTTGTTTAATCATAGTCTGTATTGCTATATGACTTTCATTCGATTTTTTAAATCCAGTATTAAAGCTATTTAAGAGCCCTAGATTATATGACTCACCCCAATAACCTTTAGGCACTACAATCTTATTATCTTGAATTTGTATGAATAACTCATTTAATTGGGCCATTGCAATCATAGGATCTTTAGAAATAGCCTTACTTAATTTCGATTTAATCCTTTCTTTATTATTTAAAATATCTTCTTCTTTTAAATCAGCTAAAAAGTGTTTAGCCGTGGTAATTTTATATTCTGCATACTTTATAAGGCCCTGGATTGTCTCTTTTACTAACTGATTAACTGAAAATGCCGCGAAGTGAGAAGGTGTTTGCGTAATACAAATATCCATTTTATTTTGTAATAGAAGTAAATTTTTTAATAAAAAAATGAGCGTGCGTCCATTACCATCAGGAAAAGGATGCGTTTGATGAAGGTTTCTAATTAACTCTATAATAATGGCTATTTTCTGCTCATCATTCCCAGCTTTTTCAACTTTTTTGAGATATGAGTTAATTTCTCGTTGAATGTATTTTTTTAATTCTTCTCTCGAATACTTAGCAGAGCAAGATATCTCTACTTTTGTTAATGGCCCTTTAAATTTTTCAGAGCCTTCTGCAGTGCTTTTAGTTAGAGCAGCATTTTTTAATTGTTCTAATAGAAATTCTTTTAACCCCACGGGATTATTTTTATCAAAATAAATACAATTTAAGTTTTCATTTTTTTTAGGATCAAAAGAAATATAAAGCGGTGCTTTGTCACCTCCAGTATCTATTTTCAATCGCCACCTTGGTGAGCCTGCAGGACGGTCGCTATCGGCTGCTATCATATTTCTTATAAACTCATCGATACCTTCTTCAGAAATTCCTGCATCATCAAAAACTCCCGGTAAATTTAAATAAATCTCAAATCCACCGGATTGATTCCTTATACCTTGTTTTAGTTCCTCATCCTGTAAATATTCTTCTTCAAAACGATAGGCACTTAAATAAATATTTTGAATTAAATCTACGGATAATTTTGTAGTTATGTTAGATGATATAAAGTCGAATCCTAGATTCATGCCTTTGTAATAAGCGTCCCTAAAATTATTAGGCCCTAAATGATGTTGGCAGCCATCCGTTTGTAATCGCCATATTTCTGTTCGGGGAAAATCTGCCAAAATAACATCCCATTTTCTTTCAGTTTGTTTCTGGATAGATCGCATTTTTTAAGTTAATTTGTACTTTATTTAATCATTATAGACTCTGTTTCAGGTTTTTTAATAATTTCCTCCCATTGGATAAATTTTTAAAAAATGGTGCTTTGTACGGTAAAAATTATAGATAACTTAGTATAAACTTAAGTTAACTTAATTAATTTAATTGCGCTTGATGGCGATTATTGACTTACCCTATACATTTCCTGATCCTGAAAAAGCAGATGATCAAGGCTTATTAGCTGTTGGAGGAGATTTATCGCCCACTCGATTGTTGGCAGCATATAGCCAAGGTATTTTTCCGTGGTTTGATGATGATTACCCTATCTTATGGTGGTCACCTAACCCACGCCTACTACTTATTCCGCAAGAATTTAAAGTATCACCAAGTTTAAAAAAATCATTAAAAAAACCTTATTTATATACATTTGATAAAGCGTTTGAACAAGTCATTGATGCTTGCGCATCAGTTGATAAGCGGGCGACAAGCACCTGGATTACCCACGATATGCAACAAGCTTATATTGAATTACATCGACTAGGTTATGCTCATTCTGTTGAAATTTGGTCTGTTGATAAATTGATTGGTGGTTTATATGGGATAAGTCTAGGAAAAGCTTTTTTTGGCGAATCTATGTTTCATAAAGAGCGAGACACCTCGAAAATAGCTTTATTTTATTTGTGCCAATTATTGAGTGGTTGGCATTTTGACTTTATTGATTGCCAACTACCTACACCGCATTTACAAAGTTTAGGCGCTATTGTTGTAAGCCGACATGAGTTTTTAAAACGATTACACCAAACTTTACAACATCCAACTAGGAAGGAAATATGGTAAGCAATTAACTTTATAACGGTTAATATGTGAGGATTTTAATTTAATAAGGTTAATTTGAACTTAGCCATACGACATTCTTAAATCATTATTTTCTGATCTTAGAGCCTAAAAATCTTTCAGTTTAAAGCTTAAACTAACTTAGTTCAGGGCTTTCAGGTATGGAAACGTTATCAAGACGAGAGCTTACTTTCTCTATTGCTTGTTGTGACTTTTCAAAAAAAAGAATATGTATTCCTACAGGAGCACTTGTTGCATGGGGGTGAGGTTGAATAGGCAGCTTACCTAGACTCTCTAGCAAACCACGGAGTACTCTCAAAATTTTTTCAAACGTAGAATAATGTATTGGACTACTTGGTATTTTACTTTTAACTAAATTGGTTTGAACAATACTTTTTACTTCAATTACGCAATTCTTAGTAATGCTATTTAGTTTAGTTTCATTGATCTTTGTAGGTGTCATTAGTGTATCTGTGTATTTCTTTTTTGCAGCATCAATTTTTGAACAAACTTGATCAATAAATTTTAAGTGAGAATGATTAGGATTTCTAACAAAAATCTCAGCGTGTATTCTCTTCATTTCTGCCTTAATTGACATTAGCTCTGCCAAAATGGGGTCACGTTCTTCTGCTATTTTCTCATAGAAAATAATATAAGACTTTTTAATATCTTCAACTACCTCTTGCCAGAGTAAACCTCTTTTTTCTTTTTTACTATCTTCTTCATCACCACCTAAAAAAACATGCATACGAGCTAGTTTTGTTTTTCTTATCATCTGGTGTACCTGATCACATGTTTCTTCCTTTAATTTTTCACCATTCTTTAAGCATTTACCTTCTGACCTCCACTGAACAAGTAAATTTTGCATGTGATCTTTGCGATCAACACAATATTTATCTAATTTATTATACGGAGTAACCATTTCTTCTATCTTAATGAGCTCTTCTTCTATAGCTAAATGATATTTCTGCAAAATCTTTTTTCTTTCCTCCAGTGAAAAATTCGCTGAAATAGCTTTCCTGGCTTCGCCAATTATATTATCCACTGGTGTATATATTTCTTCCTTGAACATAATGTTCATTTGACAAAGAAGGCGACTTGCTTCTTGAAAAAAGTTAATTTCATCTGTTATAAACACTAAAGATTTAAAAAAATCCGATTTCTCATCAAAATAGGGTTCTGAAATACGTAAATTTTCTAGTACTTTTTTTAGTAATTCTTCTGTTGTAATATTGTAAATTTGGCTGCTGCAGCTTTCGAGAGTCAGGGGGCTTACTGGTTTTTTACCAAGAAAATTAATCAATTTTAATAAAAAATTTAACCGATTAGGATCTGGGCTCACCGGTTTTTCTGCGTTCCTAGTCATGCGAACAAAGTGATCCCAACCTCGGATTAATTTAATTAACTGTGATCGATTTATAGTCTCCTCTAAAACAAGAGTTTTTTTCCATAATTCTTCTTGCTCACTTGGATCATAGGTAAAAAAAGTTAATTCCCGCATTATAATTAATCATATTATACAATTATTATACTATTATAAGCTATTAAGCTTAAGAAAAAGTTACCTAGTTATTTAAATATGAGTATTGAGGTAAAGGTATAAGTCGAAAAATTTTTTTCTTTTTAAATTCAATGCGGTAACAATGATGGGTATAAGGAGAAACTAATATTTAATAAACAATTATCCAACATTTAATACTTAATCTTATAAGCTAATAGATAAAACTTCATTTAGGATAGATATTATTCAACTTACTAATTAATTTTGCTATTGAAGCGCAATATACCCATCTTACCCTTTATTGAATAAATAATTTTGCACTATAATAACTGCTTGCTTGATTGCCATTTTTCTAATTTTAAGGCACTATCTACCTTTTTATTTAATTTACTTGAGAGACCTCATGGCAAAAGAAGATCATATTGAAATGCTTGGTACGGTAGTAGATACGCTTCCAAATACTATGTTTCGTGTTGAGCTAGAAAATGGTCACATTGTTACAGCGCACATTTCTGGCCGTATGCGTAAAAACTATATTCGTATTCTAACAGGTGACAAAGTTAAAGTTGAATTAACACCTTATGATTTGACTAAAGGACGTATCATTTTCCGCGACAAAAACTAATTCTCTTTCTAATTTATTTCAATTATCTAATTGTGAATTTAATTTAATATAGATAAATGTTAAAGCCCATTTCCCAACTAATAAAATGGGCTTTATCTGTACTATT
Source organism: Legionella busanensis (assembly GCF_900461525.1). Lineage (NCBI taxonomy): Bacteria > Pseudomonadati > Pseudomonadota > Gammaproteobacteria > Legionellales > Legionellaceae > Legionella > Legionella busanensis. Next base: position 2,246,955 of record NZ_UGOD01000001.1, read on the forward strand.
AGACTACACTTTAATGACCTGCCACCGTCATACCATCAATTAAAATTGAACCGCAACGGGTTGAAATATTTGGATTTATATCATTTCCTACAGCTTGAATATTTAAAAACATGTCTTTTAAATTACCAGCGATGGTTACTTCTTCCACAGGAAATTGGATAGCACCATTTTCTACCCAGAAACCTGAAGCACCACGTGAGTAATCACCTGTTAAACCATTGACACCTTGTCCCATTAATTCAGTAACTAATAAACCCTTACCCATTTGCTTTATCAACTCATCCATACCACCTGCAGTTGGGTCTATTGTTAAATTATGAACACCACTACTATTGGCTGTGGTTTTTAAACCCATACGACGAGCTGAATAACTACTAAGTACATATTGGCGTAACCGACCATCCTCAACAAAAACATTATTACGTGTAGGAATCCCTTCCCCATCAAAAGGTGCACTGCCTAAACCTCTTATTAAGTGGGGCTGCTCATAAATTTTAATATTGTTAGGAAAAATCTGCTTATCTAATGCATCTAATAAAAAGGAGTTTTTTCGATATAAATTTGATCCACTAATTGCATTAATTAGACTTGATAGAATACCGCTTGACACGCGTGGTGAAAATAAAACGGGCACTTTTTGGGTTTTAACTTGTTTAGACCCTAAGCGACTTACAGCCCGTTCAACCGTACTTTCAGCTAGATGCTGCAAAGAACTTAAATCACTTGCTAGACGCGCAGTAGTATAATCATAGTCACGCTGCATAGACCCACCTTCTTGCGCAATTAAAGAACAACTTATACTATGTCTGGTGCCACTCACGATACCTAGGGCGCCATAAGTATTTGCATAACCATGGATAAAACTATAAGTGGCTAAATTGACCCCATCTGAGTTTTTTATGCGTTGATCAAGAGAAAGTGCATGTGATTCACAATTCAATGCCATTTCAATTGCTTGAGTTGGATTAATATCCCAGGGATGATATAAATCAAGCTCTGGGTAAATATTAGTTAATAATTCGCGATCTGCTAAACCAAAGCACGTGTCTTCAGCGCTAACTTTGGCAATTTCATAAGCTGCTTTAACAAGCGTGTCTAAGGCTTTAGGAGAAGTATCCGTACTACTTGCAGCACCTTTACGATGGCCAATATAAACAACCAGACTTAATCCTTTATCTTCATTGAATGCAACTGTTTCAACATCATTCATTCGTACATCAACAGAGAAGCCATTGTCATGATTTACCGAAACGGCAGCATCAGTAGCACCTTGAGCACGAGCTCGATCTAATATATCCTGCATAAGACTAGACAAATCACTTGCCGATTTTTGTTGCACTTTGGTAAGATTTTCTAATGAATTTTGCATAGCTATTCCAGTATAAAAATAATAATAAGGATACAAGAATACGATGCCCAGTCAAACCATTGTAATCACAAAATGGTTGAGGCAAGGTTTAAAATCAATATTTACGGTTTTATTTATTATAATCTTGCTTAATTATGCAATTGCAGCTAAAAATTGGCAAAAATTAGGCCCAGGTTTATTTTATCAAGATTTAAACTTTAGTTATCTTTCGCCCTGGTCCCATATTCATGCCTTTCGAGTTGATTTAAAATCGAATGAACTTGATTTAGTTATGGCTAAGGAATTAGCCATGAAGCATGCCTCAGCTGAAGAATATGCCCAACACAGCAAAGCGCTTATTACGCTTAATGGAGGATTCTTTGATCAGAATTTTCATCCGCTTGGATTAAGAATTAATAATAAAAAACAACAAAGTCCATTAAAGAAAATCAGCTGGTGGGGCGTCTTTTATATTAAAAATAATAATGCTTACTTAACTAATGTCAGCCAATTTAAGCGCAATAAACAAATTGACTTTGCTATTCAAAGCGGTCCTCGCTTATTAATTCATGGGCAAATACCACCTTTAAAACCAGGTCGAGCCGAACGTTCAGCCTTAGGAATTACCGCTGATGGCTATATCATTATTTTGGTAACAGAAAATGCGCCCTTATCCACAACTGAACTAGCGCAGTTAATGAAAGCACCTCCTCTTAATTGTATTAATGGCCTTAATCTAGACGGCGGTAGCTCAAGTCAATTGCATGCTAAAATAGATAACTTTCATTTAAATGTGCATGGGTTTTCTAATGTTAGCGATGCAGTTATTGTTAAAAGAAAAGTAAATTAAATGAGAGTTTTATCGCTAGCAATAGTAGACTGGGCTAAACGAAGTGCAGTTCAACAAATAATGAATCTACACGTCTTATGACTGAACCTGTTGGGCTGCGCTATGCTTAGCCCACCCTACCCTTTTTAGTAAATCTAGCTAAATAAAAAATTATTTTTTAAATAAATTCTGTTATGAATGAAGCACCTATAAAAGAAATAGGAATAAATTGTGCATAACTTTTTCCTTTTTCTTTTCGCCTTAGACAATTTTGAGTCAATATTTAACCTAAGCCATTGTTTTTTAAATATTTTATTAATTTTACCAGGTAAAAATCATTAATAAGTTTATCCACTGAATTTGTGGATAAACTTGTGTATATGACTATAAAATCTTTGTAACTAAAGAGCTTAGCGCGTTGTTCAAGCTTTAGTAAATCTAGGCATTTTAATTTTAACTGGGATTATTTTCAGCACGCTGCTTGATTCGCTCTAAAGCATAATGCAAGCGGAAAAGCGTACGTGTTTTACCAATTAAGGCAAGTGTGGCATCAATTGCAGGGGACATACTACTACCTGTTACCGCCACCCGGAGAGGTTGCCCAATTTTACCCATATTAATATTAAATTGGGCACTAATATTATTAATAAGGTGTTGAATATTTTCAGCGCGCCAAGTATCTATTTGCTGTAACTGCTCATACACTTGCGTAAGAGGCTCAAGAATAACAGGACGTAAATGTTTTTTGATAGCATCTTCATCATATTCAATAACGTCTTGATAAAAATACCGGCTTTTTTCTGCCATTTCAGCTAAATTGTTAAAGCGATCGGCTTGAATCATAACAACCTTACCTACATCAGGTCCATTTTTAGAATCAATACCTAAGCGCTCAAAATGCCATAATAAAGCTTCGGCAACCTCATTAGGAGAATCTGCTTTTAAATAATGTTGGTTTAACCAAGTTAATTTATCGTAATTGAAACTAGACACGCCGCGACTTACATTAGCTAAATCAAAATATTTAATCATATCCTCAATACTAAATATTTCTTGATCACCATGAGACCAGCCTAAACGGACTAAATAATTAAGTAAGGCATGCGGTAAAATACCTTGCTCTTTAAACTGTAAAACACTCACGGCGCCATGACGTTTAGATAAGCGCTTGCCATCATCGCCTAAAATCATAGGCAAGTGAGCAAAAACAGGTAAAGGCGCATTTAAGGCTTTGAATAAATTAATTTGTCGTGGTGTATTATTAATATGATCATCACCCCGGATAACATGAGTTATTTCCATATCCCAATCATCAATTACTACAGCAAAGTTATAAGTAGGATGACCATCTGAGCGAATTAAAATTAAATCATCTAGCTCGCTGTTTTCTACGTCAATATCTCCATAGACTTCATCTTTAAAAGATACCGTACCAGTTTGCGGATTTTTAAAACGAATAACAAAAGGCTCGTTGGTAGGTGATAAATTTAAATCTCGGCAATGTCCATCGTATTTAGGCTTTTGCTTTGCTGCTAATTGAGTTTCGCGTAATTGCTCTAAACGTTCTTTGGAACATACACAGCGATAAGCTTGACCTAGCGATAACAAACGCTCTGCTATCTCTTGATAGCGATCGTATCGTTCAGTTTGATAAATAGGGCCTAAGTCATAATCCATACCTAACCATGCTAAACCATCAATAATAGCTCGCACGGACTCTTCAGTAGAACGTTCACGATCAGTATCTTCAATACGTAAGACAAACTGACCTTGATGCTTTTTAGCATATAACCAAGAAAACAAAGCAGTTCGTACTCCGCCCACATGTAAAAAGCCCGTGGGACTAGGGGCAAAACGTGTTCTAACAACCATTAAAAAAGCTCCGTTGTAAGCAGGAAAATATTCGGGCTATAATAACGGACTTTATATATAACGAAAAGCCAACAAATGTATTGCCAAATTTATAAAAACTATGCAAGAAGCACTTTTTTTATTTAACGGCGGTTATTTTATATGAAAGGCTTGAGTATAAAATATCAGCTTCGCCTTACTACTTTAATTCCTGTTTTAGTTGTAGCTCTGTTATTTGCTGTTTTTTATAACGGTCAGTTTAACAAGGATTTAAATCAGCATATGTTTCGTTTAGGTGAAGCCTACATTCGCCAGCTTCTACCTGCAGCTCAATTAGCGCTGATGCGTAATGACAGACGAACGCTACAAGGCCTTATTAATGCTTCAACAATTAATCCTGAAGTGATTGCGCTCGCCTTTTATGATGGCGATGGCCATTTAATGGCTTATCGTGGTGGTAAACATTCTATTCACACACCCTTTACGCCGCCTGAATTTACAGGTGATTACATTGAGAGCAAGCAAATTGAACCTTATGTTATTAATTTTCTAGCCCCTATCACTATTCCTAAATTTAATGTTTATTCTAACACCACCTTTAAGAAAACAGCAGATTATATACCGCTGCAGGCAGATGATATTTTAGGCTGGTTATCCATTGATATTGATACAAAATCCATGCTAATTAAGCGTTATCAAATGTATATCATCACTATTTTTATAACGCTTTTCGGTTTATTAATAAGTCTAACTATTCACTACTTTCTCTCTAAGCGTATCTATTTACCCATCGCACGCTTGCGCCGGAGTATGAAACAAATCCTACAAAATGAATTTGAAACACACATTGCTGTTGCAAGCGATAGCGAATTAGGTGAAATTGAAAAAGGTTGTGCTCATCTACAACGGCAATATCTAAATACCATTCATGATCTTAATCATCATATTGAGGTTGCTACAGAAGATTTACAAAATAGTCTTGAATTACTGGAAGAAAAAAATATTCAACTTTCTTTAGAAAAGAAAAAAACAGAAGAAAAAAGTAAACAGCAATCTGACTTTATAGCTAACATGAGTCATGAAATACGAACGCCCATGAATGGTGTGATTGGTTTTACAAATGTATTATTAGAAAGTAAACTTGATCCGTTACAACTTGATTATGTCAAAACAATTAAATCGTCCGCACAAGATTTATTAAATATCATCAATGATATTCTTGATTATTCAAAAATGGACGCAGGAAAACTACACTTAGATTGTATCCCCCTTGATTTACGCGGTTGTATTGATGAGGTTTTAGCTTTAGCTGGTCCTAATGCTCATAAAAAAGGAATTGATTTAATCCCCTCTACGGGTGTAGATGTGCCTAAAACTGTTTTAGGTGATCCCTTACGTATTAAGCAAATACTAACTAATTTAATTAGTAATGCGATTAAATTTACTGATCATGGTTACATTTTAATTCGTACCCAAATTGAACAAGAAACGGAGAAAGATTATTGTGTTTCGATTGCTGTAACTGATACAGGTATCGGTATTTCAAAAGAGGATCAAACTAAATTATTCAATGCTTTTAATCAAGCTGATACATCAATTACCAGACGTTTTGGTGGTACAGGTTTAGGACTGGTTATCTGTAAAAAACTCGCTGAAACCATGCATGGTCGTATTCAATTAACCAGTGAACTTCATAAAGGCTCTACCTTTACTGTGAAGATTAAGCTTGAGAAATTAGCAGCTTATGAAGTTGAAAAAAATCAAAGCCATCGCTTTGGCCATTTAAGAGCTATTTGCTTCGATGATAATCCGCTACAACTTGAGGCCATGTGTAATGGCATAGGGTTTTGGGGAATTGAATGTGTTCAAGTGAGCGCATTTAGTCAGTTAGAAGAAGCCTTTAAAGAACACAAAGAATGTGAGATAGCCTTTATTAACGTTAATGAAGGTTGTGAAAAACAAGTTGCACAATTACTTCGCAAACAAACCATTCCTTCTGTTTTAGTGTCCAAATGGCTAATCCATGATCCTCAAGCGTTAGGCGCAAGAGCATTCCTTTATAAACCTTTAAGTATTCAAAAATTATATGACACGATCGAATTTATTATGACTGAGGCCTCGCAAACAGTTAGCAGTAACCATGAATTAGAAAATTTAAGGAAACAACTAAGGGCTATTCATCCTGAAATTCTTATTGCCGAAGATAATCCTGTTAATCGCATGCTGTTAAGTTCCTTATTACAAGAACATGCCTCAATAGAGCTTGTTGAAGATGGCGAAGAAACGATAAGAGCTTGCCAAGAAAAACACTATAATATACTCCTTTTAGATGTGCAGATGCCCAAATTAAATGGACTTGAAGCGTCACGTCGAATTCGTAAAGAATCAGTACTTAATCGCCGTACGCCCATTGTTGTTATCAGTGCTAATACCAGTGATGTTAATCAAGAAAAATTAAAAAAATCAGGCATTGATCTTTGTTTGGAAAAGCCCATTGATGAAAAAGAATTACTAACCCACCTCTTACGTATTCTTAATAAAACTCAAACGTTAGCTATTGATTGGTCGCTTTGCGTACAAAAGGTATCAGGCAATCAAATTTTAGCGGAAGAATTCTTAACTCGCTTTGTTGAAGAGTTAACTAAAAGCCAAGTAGAGTTTCTGGCTTTATTTGATAATAAAGATATTAAAGGACTAGAAAGTGCTGCACATAAATTGAATGGTGCTTGTTGTTTTTGTGGTGTCCCAAGGCTTCAAAGCCAAGTAGTTCGCTTAGAGAAAAAGGCAAGAGAAGCGCAAAATATTGAGCAATTAAAAGAAACATTTGCTGAGTTTATGCAAAGTGCTGATGAAGTCATTAAAGAATTTGAAAGTTTTTATCAAGCAAAAACATTAAATTAAAATAAATACCAAATTTCTTCATATAGAAATTTAATATTTAGGCAGATTTAGCTCAAAAATAAATTTAAATTGGAGTTACTATGTCCGTGAAAAATGCGATTTATGCGCAATCAGGTGGCGTGACTGCTGTGATTAATGCCTCAGCCTGTGGCGTAATCCAAACTGCACGTCTTCATCCCCATCATATCGGTAAGGTTTATGCAGCAAAAAATGGCATTATCGGCGCGCTTGAAGAAGAGCTAATTGACACATCTTTAGAATCTGATGAAGCCATTGCTGCCCTTATGCATACACCTTCAGGTGCATTTGGCTCCTGCCGTTATAAATTAAAAGATAATGAAGCTGAATATGCCCGGTTAATTGACGTGTTTAAAGCGCACGATATTGGTTACTTTTTTTATAATGGCGGCGGTGATTCTCAAGATACTGCTCATAAAATTTCCCAACTAGGTCAGAAGATGGGCTACCCCATTACCTGTATTGGAATACCCAAAACGGTTGATAATGATTTGCCCTTCACCGATAACTGTCCAGGTTTTGGCTCTGTGGCTAAATACATAGCTATATCTACATTAGAAGCAGGGTTTGATGTTGCTTCGATGGCTGCTTCTTCAACAAAAGTATTTGTCCTTGAAGTTATGGGCCGCCATGCTGGCTGGATTGCTGCTGCAAGCGGATTAATTAAAAATAAAGAAAGCGATCCACCCCATATTATCCTTTTGCCTGAAGTAAGTTTTGAGGAAGGTCAATTTTTAGAAAAAGTTGACCAGTCAGTTAAAAACTTTGGCTATTGTGTGGTCGTGGTTTCTGAAGGTATTCGCAATAGTGAAGGTAAATTTTTAAGTGAAGCGGGTGTTAAAGATGCTTTTGGTCATGCTCAATTAGGAGGAGTTGCCCCTATTATTGCCCAATTGATTAAAACTAATTTAGGCCATAAATACCATTGGGCTGTGGCTGACTATTTACAACGCGCAGCAAGACATATTGCTTCCCAAGTTGATGTAGACCAAGCCTATGCTCTAGGTAAAGCAGCTGTTGAGTTAGCAATAGAAGGTAAAAATGCGATTATGCCGATTGTTAAACGTGAACAAGATTCCCCTTATCGCTGGGTAATTGATTATGTTGAATTAAAAGATGTAGCAAACCAAGAGCGAAAAATGCCTACTGAGTTTATTGCTGAAGATGGCATGGGTATAACCGACGCTTGCAAGCGTTATTTAGCACCATTAATTGAAGGCGAAGCGTATCCACCTTATAAGAATGGGTTGCCGATGTATGTTCGCTTACAAAATAAATTGGTTGAGAAAAAGTTATAGCATGGTAATGTCATACCCGTGTAGGTGGGTATCTATCGATGATTTGGCACTGATGAAATAATAAAATTGGCTTTGTCCTTAAGACTATTAACCTACTTAGCTCAATTCAAAATTCATTTAACGTGATGAATGGATGCCCGCCTGCGCGGGCATGACGATGCTTTTACTTATTGCCATATTTATAAGTCTTTCATACCTAAAAGTTTATTGCGCCTACCGATTTATCATGTCCTATCCTGTCATACCCGCGTAGGCGGGTATCCATTGATTACCTGGCGCCAGGTAAATAAAAAATAAACTTTTAGCTGGGATTAATGATTTTCACTTAATACACCATAGATCTCATTTGTAAGATGGATGCCCGCCTACACGGGCATGACATTATTTTTATAAAAGCAAAGGTAGGTTGGGTTAAACGAAGTGCAGCTCAACAAATGATGGATAATCTACTACTTGATATCTAAAATTGTTGGGCTGCGCTAGGCTTAGCCCAACCTACTTCGGCTACCCCTGTAATCGCGTTGGCAGCAGATTCATTAACACTTTAGCTAGCGTCTAATAAATAAAAAATACCGCAGCTTAGCTGCGGTATATAAATAGGTAGCGACTTTGAGCCGCTATCAGGTAAATTATTGAGTAGCACCACCAGTACCACCGCCACCAGCGGCTGCAGCTGCACGGCAATTAGCTGGGCGATATTTTGCATCCAAATTGCCACCGCTGCATGTCCAATTTAAATGGCCTGGCGACGTTGCATCTGGCGTTGGAGTTAATTCTAAAGTACCACCACCAGCTCTATCGGTATAATCAATAGTAATAACACCGTTAGCTATAGCGATTGATTCAACATTATCAGTAGCCGCAGGCGGAGTATAACCTGCAGCTGCAGCATCAGCTGGCAGAGTAGTGCCTCCTGTAGACTGATAAGTTTCAGCAACCGCTACTTTAGCAGGTGCAGCTAAATTAAGTCCCTCTGTGACTCGCGCTCTGACTGTATAATCTTGGTAAGCAGGAATTGCAATAGCTGCTAAGATACCGACAATAGCTACTACAATCATCAATTCAATTAGTGTAAAACCTCGCTGTTTCATCATACTACTCCTCTAACCTTAATATGAATTTTAATTTTAAATTGCAAGTTACATGCCATGGCCTAATTTTGTTATATTTTTTACACTTTAATTAGCAGGCTAATCAACCATAACATTAATAAAAGAAAATTACTGCCTTCATTTTAAAGGAAATTTTGAGCATATGCTCATTTATTAGAGATAATATTCTTTATCACTCTATGGGGTTAACAAGTTTTTGCAAACTTAACAACTTACTGACCAAATTAGTCACTTTTTGTCACTTCAATGCATGACATCTTATTTTTTACCTAAATTATTAGGCTATAAGTTAAAATGTTTAACTATCTAAAATACCCTTTATCCTCTAAAATATAAGCAATTAACTTATTTTTTATTCTTGTAACTATGATGCGTAAAGAGCGAATTAAAAATATATTAGTAGATCATTTAGCTCCTGTATTGCTTGAGGTAGAAAATGAATCACATAATCATCACGTACCATCTGACAGCGAAACGCATTTTAAATTAATTGTGGTTACGCCTGCCTTTGAAAGCTTAGAGCGCATTGATAGGCACCGCAAAGTTAATTCCCTCTTAGCTGATGAACTTAAAACAGGCTTACACGCTTTAAGCTTACATCTTTATTCTCCCGCCGAATGGGAAAAGAAACAAAAAGCAATGCCACGATCACCTACCTGTCGCGGTGGATTTAAACATGGTTAATCAGCATTTGCCTTTTTATAGTCAGGTTACATGTATTCTTGACCCGCAAGCACGCGGCGTGCATTTAATTACAGATAAAATTCAAAAAGTGATTAATGAACTGCCAGAAGTCAAGGTAGGCTTGGTTCATCTGTTTCTGCAGCATACTTCCGCCTCCCTTTTAATAAGTGAAAATGCTTCAGAAGATGTTTGGCATGATTTAGAAACACATTTAAACCACTTAGCGCCTGATAATGAGCAATTATATAGCCATACCATTGAAGGTCCAGATGACATGCCAGCCCACATTAAAAATGCTCATTTGGGCAGCAGCCTAATTATCCCAATTTCCAAGGGAAAAATGGCATTAGGTCGCTGGCAAGGGATTTTTCTATGTGAGCATCGCAATCATGCCTCAGCGCGACATATTATTATTACTTTACAGGGCATGAAATAGCAGGTTATTTGTATTCATTGTCTATCCCACCAAATTTTCTCTATGTTACTTAAGTGCCACAATGTAAATGGATTCCCGCCTACGCGGGAATGACAATAAGGGGGCAGGAATAACAACAAGGAGCGGGAATGACAAGTGTGGGTTAACGATCTCTACCAAAACGCCCGGTGTGTCTGCAGGAATAGCAAAGTGAAAGTAACAGCTCTACCAAAATGCTTACCACCTTCTAAACACTGAAGTAGCTCTTAACCTTCCATGCGCCTAAATCTTGTCATACCCGCGCAGGGTATCCATTTCTCAAAACAAACCGATTGATAAATCAAGCCACTGTGGGTTTTGTTGTTCAATTAGATTTATTTTCCATTGCCGGTACCATTTTTTGATACACTTTTCTCTAGTTATTGCTTCATAAATATCTAAGTGAATTTCATAATACACCAATCGATGAATACGGTGCTTTTTAGTAAATCCTTCAACTAGATCTGCTTTATGCTGACTTGCTCGTTGTATAAGATTGCTGGTGACTCCGGTATAGAGTGTTCCATATTTTGTACTAGCCAATATATAAACATAATATTGTTTTTCTTCCATTGTTTTCTCTGGACTTACTGAAATTAATTTCCTTTAACGCTTAAGCTGTATTGAAAGATAGAAGCTAAGCTTAAGAGATTATAAGTAGATTAGATAATAAGCGAATATATTTTTGCCTAAAATTTTTTCTTTAATTTAATATAGAGTTATACCGGAGATGGATACCCGCCTACGCGGGTATGACGCATTTAATAAGTATGACGCATTTAATAGGTATGACGTATTTAATAAGTATGATAGATTTAATAGGTGCGATGGATTTAATGGATATGACAGATTTAATAGGTATGGTAGATTAATGAGAGTGATAGATTGCGGTTACATATCATATTAATTTTAACCCGCTATGCAAATACCCTTGTCATTCCCGCGTAGGCGGGAATCCATTTGCATCGTGGCACTTAAGAAACGGAAAGAAAAGCAAACGTGCCGAGCTAAACAATGTGCAGCCCAACAAATGATGAATATAATACATTTTTTACTAAAACTGTTGGGCTGCGCTATGCTTAGCCCAACCTACCCTTGATGTACATAAATACCCTATTGCAACAAACTACTCTATTATTTAGGTAAAGGTACTTTGTCATAATTTAAGTCTTAATTATGATTGAGAGATATTTATGAATACGCCACTTAATAATAATCGACTTGCCATCTATAGCATGATGCTAACCTTCTTCTTAGATTTTATCGGTTTATTCATGGTTTATCCTATCTTTGCGCCCCTCTTTTTGGATTCAAATAGTCCCATGTTGGATGCTCACACATCGCATTTTAGGCGCACCTTAATTGTCGGTACCTTAACGATGATTTATGGAGTTGGTCAGTTTTTTGGTGGGCCTTTGCTAGGTGAATTATCAGATCAGTTTGGCCGTAAACGTATTTTAATACTTGGTTTGTCTATTTTAGTTATTGCTAATTTACTTGGTGCTTTTGCCTTGGCAGCTAACATTCTGTGGCTATTATTTGTAGGACGTTTTTTAACAGGCGTTGCCTCTGGTAATGGTTCCGTCATTTTTGCTGCTGTTTCCAACATGAGTGTTAATGATACAGAACGTGGGATTAATTTAGGTTATCTTGCTGGTGCTGCTTCCTTAGGCTGTGTGTTAGCACCTATGGTTGGTTCGCATTTATCTAGCCCTGCTTTTATATCTTGGTTTAGCTGGTATACGCCCTTTTTATTCATGGCTATTATTTTCTTACTTAATTTATTACTTATTGCAATGGTTTACAAAGATACAGGTACTTATCAACGCCGCCCTTTAAGTTTAACCACTGGTTTTCATAATATTGTTGAATGCTTTAAAATGCCACAAGTAAATATAATGCTATTAATTTATTTCCTTTTTGTGTTAAGCACTGAAAGTACTTTCACAGGTTTACCTATCTTTGCAGTTGAGAAATTTCAGGTATCTAGCACTTGGTTAGGTTATTTATTTGGTTTTGGATCGTTAGTAGCTGCCTTTAGCTCTATTTATTTAAATAAACAACTTAGTAAAAAATTTAATTCTTATATTATTGTTTTATTAGCCAGCGGTATTTTGTGTTTAGGCTATGCTCTCTATCTTGTTACTCCAAGCGCAAACTGGCTTTATTTAGCTTATGGCTTAGTAGGCCTTACTTGTGCAACTATTTGGTCTCAGCAAAATGCAATCATTGCCAATATGGTCGATGCCAAGGTGCAAGGCAAAGTGTTGGGAGTAACTCAGTCACTATTATCTTTAGCCCTTATTATTGGCCCGGCCTCTATTGGGTTCATTGCTTCTGTGCACTATAACTTTATTCCTATTTTATGTTTAATAGCTGGCTTATTAAGTTGGATTATTTTTATCAAATTTTATTTACAGTTCGTGCGGAAATGATAAAGACAGTAAGGTAGCATAAATCAATACAACATTAAGTAGTCTGAGTGCAGGCCTTTAGGCCGAAACCCGGGTTTCACTTCGTTTCACCCAGGCTACTTATTTATAGTAATAAGTAGGTTGGGCTGCACATCGTTTAGCCTCATCTACTCTGCTTTCTCTTTTATCCGGACAATAGTAGAAATACTTTGAGTTAGCTGGTTAAAATTTGAATATTTCAGTTTAAAAATAATAAAATAAGTTTTCGTTAATAAAATTATTTTATACTAGCACTTATTTACCTTATAATGGCTACCTTTGGGCAATCCATTGACTAAGTATGGTCGGCGATGAAAGCATGGTCTTCTGAAAAAATATCTGTCTTTGCTCTTGTTTTATTAATTACAGGGGCTATTGATAGTATTCGTAATTTACCAGGGACTGCATTATTTGGTTCCTCATTAATTTTCTTTTTTATTTTTTCAGCCATTATCTTTTTAATTCCTGTTGCCTTAGTTTCAGCAGAACTTTCTTCAACTTGGTCAGAAGAAGAAGGCGGTGTTTACAGCTGGGTCGAATCAGCTTTTGGTGAGAATGCTGCTTTTTTTACTATTTGGCTACAATGGATTAATACCCTAGTTTGGTATCCAACCATTATATCTTTTATTGCCGGAACGTTAGCCTATTTAATAAATCCAGAATTGATTCAAAATAAATATTATTTAATCTCTATAATATTAATTGTCTTTTGGTCGCTTACTCTCCTAGGCTTATCAGGCCTTAAAGCTTCAGCCGCTTTTGCAAGTTTCTGTACAATTGCGGGGATGATTTTACCGATGGCTTTTATTATTTTCCTTGCCTTTATTTGGCTTATAAAGGGCCATCCTTTAGCTATTGATTTTAGTTTTAATAATCTTATTCCACATTGGACTGATACACAATCGTGGGTATCCCTTACAGCGATAATGACTTCATTCTTAGGTATGGAACTAGCGGCAGTTCATGTACGCAATGTTCATTCACCTCAACAAAACTTTCCGCGCGCTATGTTTTTATCTGTTATTTTAATTTTAATAACCATGATATTTGGCTCACTTGCTATTGCGTTTGTTTTGCCTAAAGAAAAAATAAATTTAGTCGGTGGCGTCATGCAAGCGTTTGATAACTTTTTCCAAGTTTATCATTTAAACTTTTTAATGCCTGTGCTTATTGTATTACTTTTGTTAGGCAGTTTAGGGAGTATGGTTAATTGGATTATCTCCCCTGCTAAAGGCTTATTATTAGCAGCCGATCGCGGTTTCTTACCTCAGTGGCTCTATCGCTTAAATCAACATGGTATTGCCTCACGCATCTTACTTTTACAAGCAACCATAGTTACTCTTCTTTGCAGTGGCTTTTTGCTGTTTCCAAACGTTAATGCCATTTACTGGTTATTTACTGACTTAAGTACTGAACTCTATATGTTAATGTACGTTTTTATGTTTTTAGCAGCTTGGCGCTTAAAAACTAAATTTGCTCAACTACCTCGTCCCTTTGCAATTCCTGGTGGTAAATTAGGTTATTATTTGACCTGCGGCTTGGGGATAGGAGGCTGCATCATTACTCTTATTATTGGCTTTATTCCTCCTGAAAATAGCATGGATATCGGCGGCGCTAATCACTTTCGCGTCGTGTTTAGTTTAGGTATTCTTTTTATGTTATTGCCGGCTTTTTTACTTTATTTGCGTAAGCAAAAAGCAAATTTACCTCTTAAATTAGAAATAAAGGCTTAGTATCATTAATAGCCTATTGATTTAAAACGCTATATGAGTGGTTCTAGTTAAACAAATTTAAATTAAAAAATTGATTACTGTACCTTTTTATTCAAATTAGAATTTTATATTCCTCTAAAGAAAATTAAGCTTAAAAATAATTTAAATGCTTACTCTCCATATTGTATTGAATTGCACTAACTCACTATTGATCTTTTTTTATATAACCTGATATAAAATTAATAATTTCTTAAGGTTCTATTGCTATGCTTATGAAATCTAATCTATGTAGATTTTAAGATGTTAGCTAAAGATGTATTAAAGTTTTTAAATGAAATAGAAATTTTGATTTGTCGGATGCCAATACAGACTAATGTTTATCCTGCGGAAGCATTTTTAAAGAAAATTGAAGAATTTAGAAAGAGGATTGTTGAACAGTATGCAAACCTAAACGTAACTATTTCAACATGGTCAGTTCTTCAAGACACACTTGATCAAAAAAAGGTATTTATATTTTTTAATGAGTTATTAAATGGTCTCAAAAGATACTTACCTGAAGAAGCAAGCTCACTTGTTCCTACATCGCTAAAAAGTTTAGAAAATTACCTGGGAACTTTCAAAAAGATTGAAGATAAGCTTAATGAGTTATCTGGAAATACAAAAGAATATCAGAAATTTAAAGAGCAAATTACTCGCTATAGAACACAAATTATAGGCCCAGGGATTTTGCAAGACAGCATTTCAAGCACTGCCTTTCAATTAAAATATTTTATTAATGAATTTGATAAATTAAGTAATGAAGCTTATCGGTGGATTATTGCGGGTGAGCAGGCTTATGTTAAATATCAATCTCGTTGTAAAACTGAATATAAATACCCTTTAGAAGCAGAATTTCCACTTGCGAAGCTGCAAGAATTAGATAACGCCCAGCAAAAACTAGCAGAATTAAATGAAAAGCGTGCTGCAAATTTAGTCAGCATTCAAGAGGAATACGACCGTATTATATCTAAGAGTTCAGAAAAAAATGAGCATTTAGCGCACCAAAAAGACGAGTCTAATGACCAGGAAATAGTAAAAGCATACAATAGAGATGCTGTTAAAGAATTTTCAGATGCTCTGGATAGCTTATTTCAAGATTGGATTGCTCTCAAATCTGCCCCTTATGCTAAGGAAAAAGAATTTCAAGACAATTTAACGACATTTATAAATAAATTGCATTCAGATTTATTAAATATTGGTAAGGAACCTGGTTTTAATGTTGATGAGTTAGAAAAATTAAAAGAATTATTAAGGAAATCGCCGGAACCGACGGACTATCTACAACAACTGCAAAATTTAAAAACATCTTTAATCCAAAACTATTTAACGAAAACCACAGGTGTAGCGCCATCCACTCTAAAAAATAAAACGGCTAGTTTGGATCTAATATCAAGTGATATAGTAGCTTTCCGAGAAGGAATTGCGGCAGCTAAGAGAAAATATATAGAAACTTTATCTGCGAGACTCATAGAGAAACCTAACGTTAACAGGCAACTATTAAGTACAGGCAGCGCTGATCCAGCTCAGGATGATGAAATTACTAGAATTTGGACTGCTTATAAAGCACAAAAGAAGCAGTTAATTGAAAAAAATAAAGAAACTATTTTTACATTAGAAGAAAAATTAAGGTATTGGGGATATGAAGGTTTAGAGAAGCTACGCAAAACTCAAGAAACAGAGCTAGAGGAATTACTAAAAAATGATTCGTTGGATTTAAATGAGCTCAAAAAATTCTTTTTGGTAAAAATTACAGAGCTTCAAGAAAAGTTAATTGATCATCAATATCAAAGTATGACGAATTCGCTTAACAGTGATGCAAAAAAATTAGAAGAAATTATTAAGTTATTTCCGGCTGAATCTCAGGCGCGAGTAGTAATAAGTGCTGAACAACGCAGGGACTTATTACAAGACTCTCTAAAAGCTGTAGAGGAATTATATTTATTATTTAAAAAAGAATGTCTAAAGAAAATTAGCTCACTTGAAACAGAGTTAGAAAAACTAGGTGTGCTTTATTCATTACAAGCAAGTTTCCTAACTAATTTAGAAAAACAAGGTACTCAAATAGCTAAAGCACAACAAGCACCTAACGTTTCTAATGAAATATTAATTGAATTACTTAAGGTTGAATATGAAAAACAAAGAACTGAATTAATTACAGCGCTTCAAGATGCTATCAATAACCTTAACGCTAGTATGGGCATTTTTGATATTATAAAAATTGATTTTGCTATACAAACTTTAATGCCAAGTGTAAATACTATAAAAGAATCCCTACATAACTTTATTAAAGCTTATAATGAAAAAATTGGTTTCTTAATCACACAACCTCAGATTCAATTAGGTAATTTACAAACTGTAAAAGAGGATTATTTAAAAGATATTGAGAAAGAAATAAGTAGTATTAAGAGCGCTTTAGTATTTGCTTATGGAGAAGCAATTAATACTGTAAGAAACAACCTAATTGCTCAAATTGAACTTACTTCTGTAATCAAACAACATGAAAATTTAGAATCTTTAGAGCGCGAGATTATTGGAACTAATGAAGCTGGTCAGACTATTAAAAATGAATTAACCGACCCTTTTGCTAAATTATCCAATCTAAGAACAGCTGAAGATATTCTCGCCTGGCAAAAAGATATTTATTCAAAAGTTTTAGAAGCCTGCAATTGTGCTTCTAAACTGTCTATAGCCTATAACTTGTATATTACTGCACAAAAAGAAAGGCGACAAAAGCAACCAATTTATATGGCCTCCACTCAATTTTTAAATGATATAAAAAAAGAATATGAACGTATTGTTACTAAATATAGTGGAATTGATAAAGAGCTTGCTAAAGCTAAAAAAAGTGGGGAAAATTTTAATACTTTAGAAGCAACCAAAAAAGCCATATGTAATATTGAAAATTTTAATGAGAATAACCCTGCACTCCCTAGCGATTCAAGGCTTAAAAAATTACATGAAATATATCAAAGCGTAAAGATCGTAAATGATGCTTATTTAGCTTCTCAACATGATTCCGTTGCGGCTGATAGTGAACACAAAAATTCATTAGGTCAGGTATTTGCTGACCTGCGCAAAGATGATATGCAAGATATTTCTGCTGATAAACGTTCCGGATTTACTAGTTGGCTACGCGCTTTACTAAAAAAAATTAGCGGTAAAACTCAAGAATCAACTAATGTAACTAAACATTCTTTATTTAAAACAAGTTTCGGTCATTGTAGGACAGAAAAAGTGTTAGTCGATTCTAGTAATGAAGTAGTTAATGCACTAAATGCTGCGTCTAATTCTTAATTTACTATTATAATTTTTTATTTTCTGCTTTTAATAATTTTTTGTTAATGCCTCTTTTCTTGCTTTTTCCAAATCATCTGCCGTATTAATATCTTGTTGCGGCACAGCGCAAGCTACATCCACTCTTATTTTATGACCTGCCCAAAGAGCGCGCAATTGTTCTAAACATTCACTGATTTCTAATTTACAGGGTAACCAGCTAACAAAATCAACGAGAAATTTAGCGCGATAAGCATAAAGACCAATATGTCTAAATACATGGCTAATGCTATTAGGCTCATCGCGATTACACGGGATGGGTGATCTAGAAAAATAAAGCGCATTATTGAAACGGTCACGAACTACTTTTACCACATTTGGGTTTAAGAGTTGTTCTTGTTTTTCGATAGGCCAACATAATGTTGCCATATTTAATTCACGATTTGTTAAAATACGAGCTACCTGATTAATTAAAGCAGGTTCAATAAAGGGCTCATCGCCCTGTACATTCACGATAATATCATTTTCGGTATAAAATCCACGTGCAATGACCTCAGCAATTCTATCCGTCCCCGTTGCATGTGAAGGCAATGTCATTTCAACATGGGCGCCAAATTCTCTAGCATGTGTAGCAATTTGTTCATTATCAGTGGCTATGGTGATGGTTTTAGGCTGCGCTTGCAGTGCTTGTTCATAGACACGTTGAAGAACCGTTTTTCCATCAATTTCCATCATTAATTTGCCTGGAAGACGAGTTGACTGATAACGTGCAGGGATAACAACATGGAAATTAAAGTTCATAAGGATTCCTTTTCCTCAAGTGGAATTAAGCGCGCTTCTTGCTCAAGCATGACTGGAATGCCATCTTTAATTGGGTAGGCAAGTCTATCAAAGCGACAAATAAGTTCTTCATTTTTAAGTAATAATTTCCCTTTACATAAAGGGCACACTAATATTTCTAAGAGACGTTTATCCAAAAGAGCTCCTTTACTTTAGCTTGTAACTACAGGGCTTAACTTGATTTATGAACTTAAATTAAAAGGGATAATAAGAGCTCTTATTATATTGGTCAAGTTAAAAGGATTTGCCTTGGGAAGAAAATTATATCTCGTTGGTGTAGGCTAGGGTAAAATTCTTAAATTTAAAATGAATGACCATTTTAGGAGTTACAGGCAATAATGGACTGTCATAAGTAGCCTGGGTGCAGGCCTCTTAGGCCGAAACCCGGGGTTCACTGCGTTGCATCTAGGCTATTTGCTAATACAGCCCGATCTACATCTGTCATTCCCGCGTAGGCGGGCATCCATGTTAAAATTAGCCTCAGCGTTAATTGAGAGATTGATCCCTACCTACGCGGGGATGTGCGGGGATGACAGAAGTAGCCTGGGCGCAGGCCTTTAGGCCGGAACCCGGGTTTCACTTCGTTGCACCCAGGCTACTTGATATATGATTTAATCTTGTAATTAGCCTGATTTTGGCGGATGTGCCACTTGATTACGTATGTAAATGGGTAAGGCTTCTTCTGCTTTAATTGGCGAAATAGATTGTGATTGTACTAAATGGAGCATTGTAGCAGCATTTATAGAAACCTCTTGCTGCTTTATGATATTGGCTCGTAACATTTCAGGTAAATTTGAAAAGTAAGGCATAAAATTAATACCTACTAATTGTAATGGCTCTGTAGGAATAATATTGATATCGTTTGCTGCCGATACATACTCAGGTATATCTGTTGGCGAAGACTTATCATAATAAGCCCAATAAACTTGGTTCATACGCGCATCAATCAAGGCTAAGACAGGATAGTCTTGCTTGTCTTGATTCATCTTAACTTCGTAAGCGATAGTTGCTAAACTGCTTACGGGAAATATAGGTAAATCATGCGGATAAGCTAAGCCTTGCGCAATACTACAAGCGATCCTAAGACCGGTAAAACTCCCAGGGCCACGACCAAGCACAATACCATCTAATTGCGTTATAGATAAAGCAGCTTCACTTAATAATGTCTCAATCATGCTTAAAATAACTTGCGCATGTTGACCTTGGCCAACTTGGCTCTGCTTATGTATTTCACCTTGATTTGATAAGGCAAGTGTTGCCACCGAGGTTGAGGTATCAAGCGCTAACAACTTCATGATTAAACACCCATTGATCAATAAAATTTAAAACACATTGCTCATCACGAGTTTTCTGTAAGGGAGGAAGACTTGCAAAAATTTGTTGCCCATAAGAGCGACCGGTCAACCGCGGATCAGCAATCATGAGCACTCCTTTATCAGTCACATCTCGAATTAATCGGCCAACACCTTGTTTTAAAGCTAACACCGCATTTGGCAAAGATAATTCATCAAAACCTGATAGACCTCGTGCTTTTAAGTAAGCCATTTTACCACGCATCACGGGGTCAACGGGACTAGCAAAGGGCAATTTATCAATAATTACACAAGATAAAGCCTCCCCCTTCACATCAACACCTTCCCAAAAAGTAGCTGTTCCTAATAAAACCGCATTGCCTAATTGCCGAAAACGAGCGAGTAAAATAGGTTTAGCCTCTTCTCCTTGAATTAATAAAGGGTAGTCTAGAGTATCAATCAAAAGATCAGCAACTAATTTTAAAGCACGATGACTTGTAAATAAGAAAAAACAGCGTCCCTGACAAGCTTTAATAATAGGTAAAGCTTTGTTAACTAATGCTTGGTAGTAAGTAGGATCATTGGGATCAGGTAAGAATCGTGGTAAATATAACAATGCTTGTTTAGCATAATTAAAAGGACTTGGCAGCAGAAGAGTTTGAGCTTCATCAAGACCTAATGGTTTAGTGAAACAGTCAAACGAGGAACCCATAGTAAGCGTTGCTGAAGTAAAAATATAAGCACAAGATAATTGCTGTTTTAAAAGAGCTTTAAACGAGTCAGCATTATCATAAGGTGTCGCATGTAAAACTAAAGAGTGCTTATAACGTTCAATCCAGCGAATTAGCGTTTTATCTGATTTCTGAAATGCCACAGCTGTGGTTTTAAACGCTTCAAGGCGTTTAGCACATCGTTTAAGTCCAGCACTTTCTTCATCTTCCATCTCGGCTATACAGGCAAGTAATATATCAATTAAATCGATCAATTGTTGCCAAGATTTTTGAAAGGATTGATGGCGTTCTACCACATCCCAACTTAGTTTATCCTCTTTAGTAGCTAAACTATTAATTAATTGTTCAATAATCTGATCTGTTTCTAAACTTAGCTTTTTAAGCGGTTGATTGGCTAAATCAAGCACCGGCCATTCATGAATCACATCATCAACTAAATCGCGCAATTGCCGGGTGCCTAAGCGCTCTTCATTAAAATGAGCAGCAATTTCCGCCAACTGATGCGCTTCATCAAAAATAATGACTTCTACACCGGGTAAAAGCTCACCAAAACCTTCTTTTTTTAAACGAGAATCGGCAAAAAATAAGTGATGGTTAATGATAATTAAATCAGCTTCAAGCGCACGTTTTCTGGCTTTAACCAAAAAACAATCTTGATAATAATTACATTCACTACCCAAACAATTATCAATATTAGAAGTAATATAAGGCCAGAGTGCCGAGTCTTCTTTAATTTCCAACAATTCACTGCGTTCGCCGTAAGTTAGCTGGGGCACCTTTTCTTTAACTTTTAAAATATCATGAATAAGATGTGGTGCAATAAAAAAACCCTCTTCCGCATGTTGCTCAATACGATAACGACAAAGGTAATTTGCTCTACCTTTTAAATTTTGTACATTAATAGCACGCCCAAGTGCCCGTATAAGCAATGGTAAATCTTTTTGAAATAATTGATCTTGCAGCGTCTTTGTTGCTGTTGAAATAACAGTCTTTTTACCACTTAATATAGATGGAATTAAATAGGCAAAGGTTTTTCCTGTTCCTGTGCCTGCTTCTGCAACTAATATTGTCTTTTGAGTAATTGCCTCAGCTACTGCAGCCGCTAAGGTAATTTGTGCTTGACGCGCTATAAAGCCAGGAATCGCAGTAGATAGACGTCCTTGTTCACTTAAAACTTGTTGACAATGCGAGGACACATCATCATTTAAATGCTCTATTCCCACTCTTTTTCAAGAAATTGCAATTTGTCCTTAACCCCTTCCCATTCTTTTGCGTCAGGAGGTCCATCTTTTTTTGCCGTAATATTAGGCCATTTTGGCGCAAGTTCTGCATTAAGTTCTTGAAATTTTTTCTGCTCAGGCGTTAAATCATCCTCAGACATAATGGCTTGCACTGGACACTCGGGTTCACAAAGCGCACAGTCAATACATTCATCTGGATGAATCACTAAGAAATTAGGTCCCTCATAAAAACAGTCAACGGGGCAAACTTCAACACAATCAGTGTATTTACATTTAATACAACTTTCAGTCACAACAAAAGTCATTTTAAAATCGCCAAGGTTTAAGAATAATGTTTATTAAACCATAACTTGCCTTGTTTCGGCTAGCTTAGTTTTGCAAGAGGTCTGGTTTTATTTATCCTTCATCTAACTTAAGTTCTGGTCCAACAGGTACAATGCGACTAGGGTTTATGGTTTGATGACTGTAATAATAATGTTGCTTAATATGCAAAAAGTTAACAGTCTCTTTGATACCAGGATAATGATAAAGTCGCTTAAGATATTCTTGCAAAGCTGGGTAATCAATAATTCGTTTTTTATTCGTTTTAAAATGACCATAATAAACTGCATCAAAACGAATAAGGGTGGTAAATAATCGCCAATCAGCCTCCGTCAATTGACCACCAACTAAATAACCATGCTGTGTTAGATGGGTTTCTAATTCATCTAAGGTTGCAAATAATTGTTCAAATGCTTCTTCATAAGCTTCTTGAGAAGTAGCAAAACCACAACGATATACCCCGTTATTAACAGTATGATAAATCTTACCATTAATGGCATCAATCTCAGCACATAAAGAAGGTGGGTAGAAATCCTGTTCATCACCAGTTAAATGATTAAAAGCACTATTTAATTGGCGGATAAGCTCAGCAGATTCATTGCATACTATTGTTTGGTTTTCTTTATCCCATAAGACAGGAACCGTGACACGACCCGTATAATTAGAATCTGCTTTACAATAAAGCTCATAGAGATAACGAAGCCCATAAAGCTTATCGCCGGTAGCGCCCATCTCCTGTTTAAATTCCCAACCATGCTCCAGCATATGGGGGTGAACCACAGAGACATCAATAAAATCAGTTAATTTTTTAAGTGTTCTAAAAATTAAAGCACGATGTGCCCAAGGGCAAGCTAAAGAAACATATAAGTGATAACGGTTAGCAACAGCAGGAAACTTTGCATCTGGCTTTTCACTAACTTCGTTATGAAACTTAGAAGGCTCTCGTTTAAAGGCGCCTTTTGTTTTTGAAGTATCATACCAAGTATCTTGCCACTGTCCATCTACTAAAAGCCCCATAGCCTATCCTCAATTGCTAACCAATAAATTAATTATAGTGCCGCCACTATACCTGATTAAGCTAATAAAAACCGAAAGTTTTTTTGGATTTCACTTAAATCAAATTTATTAAGAAATAAGGAAAAACACATCCAAGCGCTAAGGGCTGCTAAATCGCGAAAAGGCGGTGGTAAATAAATAGGAGGTGTTATGATCTCTCTTTCGAGAAGTTCCATCAATAAGGGCAAATCATCTAGCACTAATTTACCTACAAATAATAACGGAATCATCTCAACCCTATGTTGACTTATAGCAAATCGAATGAAGTTATAAATTAACAAAAAACCTTTGGCATAGGATAAATCTTTAGTAAAGGGCCCACCTGTTGGTGTACTACCTCGAAAAATTCGCACTGCATGATTATAACTATCCATAGGACTTAAGCCGCATTCGATAAAATAGCGATAAATATCAATAAAGTCAGCGCCTTCTCTTACTTTGTTAAGCGCAATAACACGATTAGTTATTTTACGTATTCGCCCCGGATAAGAAGAAAAAGTAACTATCTCGGTGATAACTGCCAAACCCTCCTGAATGACACTACAAGAAGGAGAGCCTTTCGACAGAAAAGTACAATAAGGTTGTGACGTACCATTTAATGTCGTACCAACATGCACCCAGCCTTCATGAACTTCCAAATATTTTACATCTCTGTCGCTAAACTTAGCATGTTGACTTAATTTAATATTATCAGCACCCGCAGAGGCATCAGCAATCATATCATCACTAACCATGACCGTAATTTTTCCTGGATGAAAATTAAAAAAATTACTTAAACGCGTTTGCAGAATTTGTTGTGCCTCTTCAGGCGTGTAGCGTTTTAAGTCAGCATCTGATTGCAATTGAATATCAAGCGCTGTCAATACATCAAAAAGTACATTGCCTAAATCACTTAATCGAGGTCCTCCTGAATAAAATACATCATCAGGACTACCATATAATTCCGTAGCTAACTGACTAAATACTGGGGTTCCTCGGCAAGCTAACATATCTACTGCTTTAATATATTCTTCACATTGTCGCTTAAGTAAGCGTGTGATGGGCGAATATTGTCCTAATTGATTCTGCGCATCTCGTAAAATTAAACGAAATTCCTCTTGTTTTTCTTGAGGATCAAAAGGCAGTGGTCGATTATTATCGTAATATGCCTTATCGACCGCCGGCAGTTTACTTGCTTTATCGCTAAAAAATTGCTGACGTATGGAATCATCCCATTTAATGCTATCTAGAATACGTATTTGACTCTGTGCTTCAACAAGACGAGTCGATAATTCTTGAATAACAGCTAACTCAGTCGATTCCATAATCTTACCTTAACTTATAGTCTTAGCCATTGCAGTGGGCGGCTCAACATTCATATTAAAAGTTGATGCTGGTGTAGGTAAATCGTAAAAATGACCAATATTAGCTGCCGTTAATGGCGACGGTACATTAATAGATGCACCGTTTCTACTTTGTAAATACATTTTTTCACCAGTACTTGCATACTGTGAACACGCTACTAGTCCTAGGGTTGACATCGCTAAAACAATTTTTTTCACATCTTACCTCATTAAATTAATTGCAAATGCTTTAAGGCTTGTTCTAAAGGCTCTTGATATTCTCTAGATAAGGACGTAAGTGGTAAACGCAGCTCCGGCCCTATTAATCCCATTTTGCTTAAAGCCCATTTAGTAGGAATCGGATTAGCTTCAAGGAAAAGGAGACGGTGCAAGGATTGTATTGTTTTATTAATATTAATCACTTGCGTTTTATCACCAGCGAGACCGGCATCACACAATTTAGCCATTTGCTTAGGCACCACATTAGCGGTTACTGAAATGATACCTTTAGCGCCCTCTATAAGCCAGTCAGCCGCAGTATCATCATCACCGCTATAAATATCAAGCGTACAATTACATAATTGCAAAATTTCTTTTAAACGGTCTACTTTACCTGTTGCTTCTTTTATACCAACAATATTAGATATTTGAGCAAGCCTTGCCACCGTTTCAGGTAACATATCACAAGCAGTCCGGCTAGGCACGTTATAAAGAATTAATGGCATAGGAACGGCCGCTGCAATTTGACTGTAGTGCTGATAAAGCCCTTCTTGGGTTGGCTTAATATAAGCAGGCGTCATAATTAAGGCAGCATGGGCACCACATTCCATCGCCATTTTGGTTAACTCAATACATTCTTTTGTCGCATTTGCAGCCGTACCTGCAATCACCGGGATTCGTTCACGAGTTTGCTCAACGACAGTCTTAATGACCAAATATTTTTCATCATGACTTAATGTTCCTGCTTCACCTGTCGTTCCAGCAGCAACGATTGCATGTGTTCCAGCTTCAATATGGAATTCAACTAATTCCCTTAAACGCCCTACATCAACTTTATCATTTTCTAGTGGGGTCACTAATGCAACCATACTACCGCGAAACATAATGTTTTCTCCCAAAAAGTCCCTACTTCAATACTACTGGCGGAATAGCAATTTAACAAGGTTATTCATATGTCTTTGATTTTATTTTAGTCACTTTACATAAATATGTACTAATATGTTTATTGAGGGAACTAAAAATAGGAAGAAAATCATGAGAAAAACATTACCATTTTTGCTTGTAGTAGGATTATCAATGCCTTTACTTGAAGGCTGTACAAACTCACAAGTAGGTACAGTTGGTGGCGGCCTTGCAGGTGCAGGTATTGGCTATGCTGCTTCTGGCGGTAGCGGCTGGGGAACTGCTGTAGGTGCTGGCGCCGGTGCTTTAATTGGTAATGCAGTCGGTCAATCTCAAGACCGTTACTATTATAATGGTTATAATGGTTACTATGGCTATAACAACTATCCTTACTATTATTACTAATCTGTTATTATCACTCTAACGTATTTTATTCAAGACTTTTAGTGATTGCTCTTATTCACTAAAAGTCTTTTTATTTAGCGCAAAAATAAATCATATAGGACTTACGCAAAATACCAAGGTCGAGGCAAAAAATAGGTTTAATGAGGGAGTTTAGATAGACTAAATGACCGAATTAAACCTATTTTTTAACGAAGATATTGGTGTTTTGAATAAGTCCTATCATAAAATCATTGCTATACTGGTAACAGTACTATTTTAAATAAGGATATGAGGACTATGCGCTTAAAAGATAAAGTAGCTATTGTTACTGGCGCTGCCAGCGGAATTGGTAAAGAAATTGCCTTCGTTTACGCACGTGAAGGCGCGAAAGTGGCTATTGCTGATTTAAATCTTAATCAGGCAGAGCTTGTAGCTGAGGAAATTAAGAGTCAGGGTCATACTGCTATTGCTGTTGCAATGGATGTTACTAATGAAGAACAAGTGAATCAGGGTATTGATTCAGTTGCTGATCAATTAAATGGTATAGATATTTTAGTTAGTAATGCCGGAATACAAATTATTGATGCTGTTGAAAATCTTACTTATGCCAATTGGAAAAAAATGCTGGCTATTCATTTAGATGGAGCTTTTCTTACAACACGTGCATCTCTTAAGCATATGTATGCCTCTAAACGTGGCGGTAGTATTATTTATATGGGTTCAGTACATTCAAAAGAAGCGTCAAAACTTAAAGCACCTTATGTTACTGCTAAACATGGTTTATTAGGATTATGTCGAGTTGTTGCAAAAGAAGGCGCTGAACACGGCGTGCGAGCGAACGTAATTTGTCCGGGCTTTGTGCGTACACCGCTAGTTGATAAACAAATACCTGAACAAGCTAAAGAGCTTGGCATTACTGAAGAACAAGTTATTAAAAACGTGATGTTAAAGGATACCGTTGATGGTGAATTTACTACCACTGATGACGTAGCTCAGACAGCACTCTTTTTTGCTTCCTTTGAATCAAATGCGTTAACCGGCCAATCGTTGATTGTTTCACATGGCTGGGTTATGGAATAGCGATTAATACCCAATCGAGTAAGGTGGAGTCTATTATGAACGAATCACAAATTAGAGAAAATGCTTTCGCAATGCCCCTAAATTGCCCTTCTTATCCGCGTGGGCCTTACCGATTTATTAATCGGGAATATTTTATTATTACGTATGAAACAGATATGGATATTCTGCGTGAAGTTGTACCAGCACCCTTAGAAGTCACTGAACCAATTGTTAAATTTGAAGTCATCCGTATGCCAGACAGTACTGGATTTGGCTCGTATACTGAATCAGGTCAAGTAATTCCTGTGTATTTTAATGGAACTGCAGGAGGATATACGCATGCTATGTACTTAGATGATTTATCGCCTATTGCTGGGGGACGAGAAATATGGGGTTTTCCTAAAAAATTAGCTAATCCAAATCTTTTTGTTGAACAAGAAACTTTAATTGGTACGCTTGATTATGGTTCTACACGGATTGCAGCTGCAACAATGGGGTATAAATATGAATCAGTAGAAGAGGACAAAGTCTTATCAGCACTAACCAGTCCCTCTTATCTTTTAAAAATAATCCCTCATGTTGATGGCACTACTCGAATTTGTGAGTTAGTGGAATATCGGCTTTCTGATGTTATTATAAAAGGAGCTTGGTCTGGCCCCGCGCAACTTGAACTTTTTCATCACGCCATGGCACCTGTTGCATCACTGCCGGTAAAACGAATTATCTCTGCAGTTCATATTATATCTGATTTGACATTACCTTATGGTAAAGTTATTCATGATTACCTTAAATAAGCCTTTTTAATTCCAACCTTTTAGATACCGCGCATAAAGCGCGGTACGTAGGGCATCCATCAGATAAGCTAATTTTATTATTTATTTAGTGCCAAACTCGCAATGGATACTGTCCAGTGGGTATGATAGATATAATGCGGTAAGCCTAAAAAGTTATACACCGCAACATTTAAAAACAATAAGGTTTAATGTCACAAATATCAAAATCTTCAATATTTGCATTCATCATTGAATATAATTTCACTAGCCCTAGAAACACTAGAAAACTCGTAAACCATAAGCCTATTTTCATCCAGCTTAGCTGATTAGAGTATAATTCCGATAGTGCTTTCTCGGAGGTAATAAATTCAATAAGCGACTCTTTTTCTTTAGAGATAACCCCTTTCGATTTTATCACTCTAATAACTTTCTGTCTTTGTAATAATTCATCTACTGCAAGGGTCATAGGTACTTTTTTATCATGAATTTCAGTTATTTTTCCCGAAAAAAATAATGAGCGTGGAAAAGGATTAGCTCTTTTTTTTGCAAAAGAGATGTTACATCCGCCTAAAATATTAGAGTTTTGGATATAGGTTATGAGGGCCTTTTGTATATCATACAAACTCGTGGGTGCTGCATTTACAATGACATCTCGCATACCATGACACGTTGCAATCGAGCTAATAAATAAGCCTGAAGGTTTTAATAGGGAGGCTATACCAATAGACAATAAGGCTGTTGAGTCGCATAAGTCCATTATAATAATATCGAATTGAGGCGGTTGATTTTTATGCCTATCAACCCAGTCTTGCCATTTTACCAACGAAATTTCATTAAACTCTAATAAATCAACGCTACCATGCTCGCCTGTAATTAATAAAACTTGTACATCTTTAGGATGATTTTGATTACAACTTGGGATTATGCCATCATTCTTATTGATTTCTTTTATTTCACAGTGCTTAAGCTGTAATAATTTTTTTCGCCATATCTCTTTTTTAGCTCTATTCGCCACTGTTGAATCAGAGCAAATCACAACCAATTTGAAATGAGACATGGCGCTTTCCGTAAGTCATGTGGATTCATTATAAACAAACTCACTGTTTATTGATAAGTTTTTAAATCATCAGAATTTTATATTACTTAGATAGATAAAGTAGGGAGACCTTAATAATAAGGCCTCACATTTTGATTTACTGAAACTTAGGACCGATAATTTTCAATGTTGGTGAAGCCCAGTAAATAGTCTGATTATTATTTAAACTCTTATAAGGAATAAGAATCGATTTGTCCGTTTTAAAGTGCCAAAATTCACCACAATAGCGACCATCGTCTCTAGATGAAACAACTTCAATTACTCTTCCTTTTTGGTCAGTAAACTGACGGCAATAAGTTGCATCTTGGTTGGGCGGTATTTTAAGAGGTGAATTTACTAGCTCAACTTCACCTTGTTTATTAAAAGAAAACATCAGCCGAGACATGCTTGCATAAATATCATGGCTAAAACGTATAATTAAAGAGGCAAAAAGTAACACTACAATGGTCGTTTTAACTTTACGCCTAAAGGGTGTCCTCCCCCGTATTACTCGATAAATCAGATTCCAAACGATAACGATGGCTAATAAACTAATAATTGTAGTAAGCACCTTTTCTCCTAGCTAATTTAATAGTTAGCAACTTTAACGAAATTATAAAATTAATGCACTCTAAATACCCTCTTAAATTAAACTTTTATTTTGTGTAAATGAATACGACGCTCTGCATCAACTAATAGAAGGTGATTAGGAGGTACTGATTGCCATATGGCGCTAAAATCGGTTAATTTTTCAGATGCAACTAATACACAGTCATGCACTTCAGCGCGTTTAGGTCGATAATACCTATCGTTTGGTGTTAGCCAAAGAGGGCCGGCTGAATAATGTAGTGACTCGGGTTTTATCTTTTTACTCGAAGAATAACGACTAGCGATAATGCGCAGGCCATCTGTAAGACAAATATTAAATAATGATGGGTCATCTGTTTTACCGTATTTTTTTACTAGATAATTAATCTGCTTGAAGGTTTCTTCTAGAGTATCTGCTATTTCTGAAATATTAGATAAATCCTTATCTTTAGCAAGCTGTAAAAATAAAGCAAAAAGATGTTCTGAATCCGTTTCACCTTGAATCCAGTTATAGATATCATCATCTAATAAATGGCGTAAGTGGCGCTTAACTGACATAAAATCACTAATGCCGCCATTATGCATCAACATCCATTGTTTATAAACAAATGGGTGGCAATTATAATTGTTAGTACCGCCTACACTTGCGGCTCGAACATGAGCAAAAAACATATCTGATTTAATCTTAGCTGTTAAACTTAAAAGATTACGATCACTCCACGCTGGGAAAATAGAAACAAATAATGCAGGTTCGAGGCTAACGGCTGGATTATACCAACCCAGACCAAAACCATCACCATTGGTAGGCACTGTTGATTCGCGAGCTTTTAGACTTTGCATGACAATAGAATTACTTGGCTTTACTAAAATCTCCTCCAATAAGACTTCTGAGCCAATATAAGCAACTAAGCGACACATTATTGCTCCTTTATTTAGAGCATGAAATATACTACTTAGTATAGAAGAAGATTAAGTCCCTAATTTAAAATGGTTTCAACCCTTATTTATACATTACAGATTGTATGCAATAACTCATAATTAAATACTTGAAAAAATTATGGCTCTTTCTTAGTTGTCTTGCGTTCTTTAGGCTTATTTTTCTTTAATGTATCGCAAACTTCTTTAGTCGAATCAGTTTTAGGCGTTATATGACAAATATTTTCAAGTCCTTCAACCTCAGGATGAGCAGGATTTTTATCGTTTTTTTTCATCTTTATTACCTCTTGTAAGTTTAGTTTAATTTTAGAGCAAGATTAGGTTAGATACAATGCATTACTCTTCCTTGTTAATTCATAAACCTCTATGTATAATTAAAATACAGGCATATTGGAGGGAACCATTATGAAAAAAATAGCAACTTTATTAAGTTTAATAACGCCTGTTGTACTCTTAGCTAGCTGCACAGTTGTCGAATCAAATTATGTTCCTGCCGTAACCACAACCGATTATGTTACTAGTGTTGGTTATTATGGCACAAGCCCTTATTGGGGAAATGGCTATTACGCTGGCCAAGCTTATAGTACTTGGTATGGCGGCTATGTTGGCCCTAGCGTTTATGTTAATGATTGGAGTTATTAAAGCCTTTTCTTATCGTTTTTCAAACGACAAAGTATTGAACGAGGGGGAGGCCAAAGCTAAGTTTAATACTTTGTCTTATTTCTTATTTACAAAAATCTAATTGGTTACTTAAAGACATATTTATCTCAATTTACTTATAATGTGTTTTTGTTTTTAACAGTTAAGGAAATTTATTCTTAAATGACTATTAGTCCCATGAAAGCTATTACAGGACTAGGATAAAGTCCTAAAGTCATTACCTTAAAATAAGGATCACTTAGATAAAAAATTCGCTAAAGATAAACTGTATAATATATAGTCGCTCAAGCATAATCTAGTAACACTACTCACTGTCTTCCTCAATAGACAGATTATCCTGATTCTCATCAAAACTTTTTTCTTCAGTTAGACGAATTTGTAAGCCAACGTTATTTTTAGAATCAGCAAAACGTATCGCATTTTCTTTCGTTATTTTTCCGGCTTTATATAAATCAAAAAGTGCCTGATCGAAGGTTTGCATACCTGAATCACGGCTTTTAACCATAGCCTCTTTAATTTCATCTATTTTACCTTTCTCAATCAAATCCGCTACATAAGGTGAGTTTATAAGGATTTCAACTGCAGGTACCCTACTTTTTTCTATACCAGGAATTAAGCGTTGAGAAATAATAGCTCTTAAATTCTGCCCTAAATCCTGTAATAGCTGCGGTCTTGCTTCACTAGGAAAAAAGTTAACAATTCTTTCAAGCGCTTGATAGGCATTATTTGAATGCAGGGTTGATAAGCATAAATGGCCAGTTTGTGCATAAGAAATCGCATGTTTCATAATATCTCTTTCTAAAATCTCACCAATTAAAATAACATCAGGCGCTTCCCGCATAGCATTTTTTAGGGCATTTTCATAACTTAAGGTATCAATTCCCACTTCTCGTTGATCAACAATACATTTTTTATGCTTATATAAGTATTCGATTGGATCTTCGATAGTTAAAATATGACCACGTTGGTTTTCATTGCGATAATCAATCATTGAGGCTAACGTAGTTGATTTACCAGACCCAGTTGAACCTACCACAAGGATTAAACCGCGTAATTCCATAATTAATTGTTTTAATATAGGCGGTAATTGTAGCTCTTCCATAGGTGGTATCTCACCTTTTATATAACGGACCACCATAGCAATTTCGCCACGCTGCCTAAACACATTAACCCGAAAACGGCCAACATTTGCTATCGAGATAGCCATATTAAGCTCAAGTGTGGCCTCAAACTCTTTACGTTGACTATCATTCATTACAGAAGCAGCAATCTCAGCCATTTGCATTGATTTTAATGGCGTTTGACCGACCGGGGTAGCTGCACCCTGGATCTTAATATAGGGTGGTACTCCGACACTAAAAAATAGATCTGAGGCGCTTTTATCAACCATGAGTTTAAAGAAAGGCGTAATATCCACTTTATCACCTATGCTCCCTTTTCTATTTAAAAGTGTAGATAAAATATAGAAAAGCGCAATTTAAGGTTACGATGCTAAATGAATTTTTTGGCTAAAATAGTAAATTTCAGCTACATTATTGATAAGGGATAAAACTATTGGAATATTTTATAGACAACCAATAATTTTTTAAAATGTTCTAATGGCTCATGAAAGTGATTTTTTTAAGGTTAAAGCATAATGACCCAAAAAGTGAATTTCTCTTATGCTTATCAGCCCATTGTTGATGTAATCAACAGAGTAGCATACTCTTATGAGGCGCTAATTAGAGGACCTAATAATGAACCTCCCACCATTATATTTGCGCAAGTAAGTAGAATCAGCCTGCCAGATTTTGATCAACAAGCCAGAGAATTTGCAATTAAATTGGCGGTACAGTTAGGATTAACTTGTAATATTAACCTTAATTTCTTACCTAATAGTTTATCAGCCGGTAGCTATATTGATAAAACGCTTGATGCTTTAAACGAGAACAACCTAAACCCTGACCAACTTATTATTGAAGTACCTGAATCTGAAATTATTCATCACCAGCAAGATTTTCTCTACAGTGTAAGACAATGTCGTAGCAAAGGAATACGCATTGCAATCGATGACTTTGGCGCAGGTTATTCAGGATTAAATTTACTGCTTAATTTACAACCAGACTTAATTAAACTTGATATGCAATTGATTCGCAAAATTGATGCCAATCGCTCAAGGCAAGCAGTTGTTAAAGCTATTTTAGAGGTCTGCAGAGAACTTAACATAAAAATAATCGCTGAGGGGGTAGAAAACCTTTCAGAGTATGAATGGCTTGCAAAAGAGGGTATTTCTTTATTTCAAGGCTATTTATTGTCTAAACCAGGGTTTCAATCTCTTCCCGCTATTACCTTTCCTTAAGCTTCAAAATAAATTAACTAAAACTATTTTTTTGTCCGCTTATCCAGTTTAACATTATAAGGTTTTTACTTTTGCTAGATAAGAAATTAGTAAATTATCTAATCTTGACTCGATATCTTCGCGATATAGAATCTAGCCAAGCCACTGGATCCTCGGACAAGCCGCGGGACATAGGTGTTGTCAGAAAGTGAGCGTTGTCAAAAGACAAACTTACCGAAGAAACATGGTGGAGCAAAGCTGTAGTCATTTACCTCTTCGCCCACGATTTGTTCGCAAGATCTAGAATGGGGCAATACCGTGGGAGGTAAGAAAATAAAGTGCAAACTGCATAAATTGGTTTTGCTTAATCCCATAGACAAGGTACGAGAAGACGGTCTGATAAGGGGCAAAGCTATAGCGACTTACTTCTCCGCCCACGTCCCGCGACTTGTTCGCAGGATCCAGAATTTAGCCATATCAGGGGAAGAAGAGATAATGTGTCAGCAACGCTTTAAATAATAAAAATAGCTTAAAGCCGTAAATTTAAAATAAATAATAATAAACTATAAAGAGCCTTTGCAGTTTGCTTTAGTTCATTAAACAATAACAATTCAAGAGCTCTAATCAAGCCGATAAGGTAAGATAATGGATAATAATAAAAATAAAAACCCATTAAGTCCTAGTTGGGTAGGAGCAATTTTCTTTGCAGTTTTTGCTTTTTGCTTCTTACTTTTTACCAAATATATTCTACTGTCGTTGCAACAAAGTGCAGTCTTGCCTTTTTTTCCAGCACTTTTAGTCGCGTTAATTACAGGTATTTTTTTAGGTGCTATTTTTACTAAATATCTCACTTACCCTAAATCCTGGATTTATGCCTTTCTAATAGGCATTTTAATGGCTTTAATCGCTACTGCCCTTATAGGCCTTGTAATTTTTCTTAATCTTTATTTCTCAGATTCCACTTTTACCCATCGTCTACACCACTGGCAAGATTTTTTCATCCTTTATGGAACAATTTTTTTATCGCTATTTTTAATAATAGGTCTATGGCTTATGTTATTTACCGGTTTAGCTGCCGTTTATTTTAGTAAGCATTTCTGGCCTACTCTCATAGCCATTGATAAAGCCCATTCTAAAACCAATCATTCTTAGAGGCGATTAATGGAACAGCGGGCCACCGTTTTTAATCTCATGCAGCAAGGCGCAACAATTATTACGCCTAATCAACGCTTAGCTCAAACGCTACTTGCTGACTTTTATCATTCTTACCCCCAGTTTAGACACACTAAGCCTTTGTGCTTTTCCTATTCTGATTTTTTATTAGCGCTTTTTAAAAAATATTGTTCTGCTCAACCTTCTACTACAAATCCACTTCTCCTTAACTCTCAACAATTACGTCATCTACTAAAACAAATTATTAGTCAGGATATTTTAAATCAAACACTCATTGATGAAGTACAGAATGCATGGATTTATTGTCAACGTTGGCAGCTTGATGTTGAGCATCCTTATTTTACTCACACATTACAGACACAAAAATTTCAGCACTGGATACAACAACTACAAATTGCGCTATCTAAGATGGCTGCAATTACAGAAGATCAGTTAATACCCTTCTTGTTACAGCACCAAGTTAAGATAAAAGTAGATAGCCTTGCTTGGTATTGTTTTGATTATTACACACCACAGCAAAAAATTTTCCAAGATTATTTAGTAGCTCAAGGCTGCCAACTTCATCATCTAGATTTACCACCTAAAGAAGCAATTCCTTTCTTTTATATGGCAAACGACGATCATGATGAATATTACCAGCTTATTTGTTGGCTTAAAGAACAATTAGCTCAGGATGGTATTAAAATTGGAATTATTGTTCCTGATCTAGAAATACAAATTCAACCCCTAAAAAGATTTCTTTACCAGCACTTTCCTCCTGCAACCTTTAACATTTCATTAGGACAAACATTAAACACTTATGAGCTAGTGGCACATGCACTTTGTTGGTTAAATTTAAATGGCAAAACATTAACAAATCATCAAGCGCGCTTATTACTTTACTCACCTTACCTTAGTGGCTCCTACTCCGAATTATTTCGTCGCAGCCAAATCATGCAAGAATCGCGCTTTTTGCAAGAAGAAATTTTTGATCAAGCCGCTTGGGTTAATGAATTACAAATAACAGCCCCGGGTCTTACCAAGCTATTACAATCACTGCTAAGCTACCCTCATTTGGCTACACCGCAAGAATGGATTAATTTATTTATCAAACGATTATCTTTATTAGGTTTTCCCGGTGAATATGCGCTAGATTCTGATAATTACCAATGTTATCAACGTTTTTTAGCACTTTTTGAAGAGTTTAAGCAATTAAGTTTATTAACAGAAAAAATGACCATTTCTGAGGCCCTTATTTCTTTAGAAACCTTAGCCGCTGCAACTATTTTTCAGCCCGAAAGAAAACCTGCGCCTGTTCAAATTCATAATGTTTTGGATGCTAATGGCGCTACATTTGATGCCCTGTGGATTATGCGTCTTACTGATGAAAATATACCCTCTAAAATTAAATTGTCTGCCTTCATTCCTATAAAATTACAGCAAGAAAAAGAGATTCCTCTTATAAATTCGACCTTTCAGTTAGAATTAGCTCAAAAAATGTTTGACCGTTTAAAACAGAGTAGTACTCAATGTGTATTGAGTTATTCCCGCTTATCAAAAGATAAAGCAAATCTACCAAGTCCTCTAGTTGCTAATGTTAAAGTTAATTATCATCCTAAACAAAAAAATTCGCCAAAGACTGTTTGGGAAATTTATCAAGAAGAATATCAAATAGCTTTGCTAAAAGAAGAGACGGTAACAGGAGGCACTGCTTTATTAGCTAACCAAGCCAAGTGTCCTTTTCGGGCTTTTGCTGCTCATCGTTTACATGCTAAAAAAGCGCCGGAGACTTCTAATGGACCTAATGCTATTGAACGCGGGCAAATTATTCATCGTGTATTAGAACTCATTTGGGAGAAACTTAAGAATCAACAACAATTATTAACTTTACCACATGATGAATTAACTACTTTAATTGAACAATCAATTGAGAAAGCACTCGCACCTTATAAAGAATTACGTCAATATTCTTTTCCGCCTTTGATTCAAGAAATTGAGTTAGCAAGAATTAAACTTTTAGTAGCTTGTTGTCTTGAGTGGGAAAAACAACGTCCACCTTTTGAAGTTGAAGCACTTGAACATGCCTTTACCGTGGAACTAGCTGGTATTGATTTCAATTTGCGCATTGACAGACTAGATAAGCTTTCCGATGGTAAAAAATGTGTAATTGATTATAAAACTAATATACCTAATTATTTACCTTGGCGCGAGGACCGCCCACGTGAACCTCAATTATTACTTTATGCCTTACTTGATGAAGCAATAAATACGTTACTTTTTACCGGTCTTAAAGAGGGCGAAGTTATAGTTAAAGGCTTAAGTGAAGACCGCTGGTCAATTGAAGGCCTTGCCTGTATTGATGAAGGCGAGACTTGGTCATCACGCTTAGACTCATGGCGTGCCCAACTTCATCAATTAATTCAAGAGTATACTGAAGGCCAATGTTCTCCTAATCCTATTCACCCCGCCATCTGTCAACAATGTGATTACCAAAGCCTTTGCCGATTTGGTGTAGTTGTTGATTAAGTTAGTAGCACCATTTTGCTTTAAATTAAAAATCTTTAGACTCCAGACTAGGAGGATGAGCTATTTGCAAGTTAATATTGCTACACTTAAGGTAGGATTCATATTTACTTAAGACATTATCAACCTTGGCCTTATTCATCCCGGTATAAAAACTCTACAGGAAATCTAGCTTTTACTGCTAAATAAGCTTTTTGGATTGCACAATGTTAAATAAAATGACATTATTGAGCCTCATAAAAATGTTATATTATTTATATATTTCAATTGGATAAATATAAAACACTTATTTGAAATTTTTACATGCTAATTAAGTAAATGGAAAACTAGTGACTTATAATCTTCCTGTAGAATTAACAAAATATCTGCAAAAATTTTTGGATAGCTCTACATTAAAATCATTCTCCTGTGTTAACAAAACATTTTTTAAATGTTCACATTCTGAGAAAATTTTACGCAAAATACATTTTATAAATGAAAAAACGCTCCAGTTAAAGCATGATATCGATACCGTAAAAATCACTTTAAATGGTGAGCTAGAATATCAAGGAAATTTTCTTTATCACTTTGTTCTTGATAATACACACGGACTACAAAATAGTGATGCTCAGGTTCTCCAGCAAATAATTAAATTAACCAAAGGCTTTGCTGCTTTAAGATTAGAAATATTAAAAACTAATCTTTATGCGATAAAATATCTTCCAAACGATGATGCAGTTTATAAGAAATGGCAAAAACTTATGGTAGATTTTACCAATCTTTTTCCTTCCAATGCACTTACATCTGAAGAATTACTGATTAGCATCCATACTTTACCTAAACACCCTGTAGCGGCTTTAATTCTTTATTTAGGTGGTATTTATCGCCCTATAAATGATAATCAAAACGAATTAATTGGTCTTTATATGGCATTTGATACTCAAACACCTTCAACTATCTTAAGAAAAAGAGCGCCAGATGGCGAAACAATACCCCAATTTTTTGGCTCCCCGCCTTCAGCAACCAAGAAGGCTCACTTAAAAGCCTTAGAAAGCTCTATTCCATCCTTTTTAAAATCAGTTAAACACAAGCTCCAATCTTTGGATCAATTATTAGAGGTACTACATTTAATTAAAGAAAATCCAATGTACCAAAGACACATCCATATTGTGTGGGATGTTGACGATTTTGCAAACAATCCCTTGCTCAATTTATTAGAACAACATTACTCACAGCAACGTCCATATAGAGATCCACGCAATATAGATAATATTATTAGTTTTATTCACTACCTCAAAGAAAAAAATCCAGCTTTAAAATTTACAGATGAGCTTGAAGAGCAGACTACCTATACTTGCAACATAATATAATATTAATAAGTATTAAAACTTTCTAGATAATATTTTTGGTAATGTGCTAAAAATTTTAAGGAATTAGTGCTTTAGGTATTTAATGGTATTAAGATACATTTAGTTAAAATTATAAATAAATGTTTCTTCTATCTTGTAGAAATGATTTTAGTTTAATGCGCGGTAGAACTTAGATTGTCAAGCTTAGCCCGGGTAGGTTTAGTAATCCAAACCAAAGGAATTAAAGCAATAAAGATAAAGGCAGATACTCTAAATATATCATTAAGCCCAAGCATATTAGATTGATTATTTACCATATAGTTGAAAACAGCATACTGTTGTTCTTGATTAAGGCCAGCAAGATCGCTTAATCTGGCTAAAAAATCAGTAAAGATAAAGGTATAAGATGAGGCTTGTTCGGTAAGATCGGCATGATGAACAATAGCGCGATGACTCCAAAGCGTGTTGGTAATTGATGTACCAATGGCACCTGCAAAAATACGGACAAAATTAGACAACCCTGCTGCTGCAGGTACTTTATCAGGACTAAGGCCTGAAAGTATAATCGTCGTTAAAGGAATAAAAAACATAACTGTTGGAATACCCTGTAATAGCGTAGGCCATATCAAATGGCTAATATCGATAGCTGATACATACATTGAACGCATATAAAAAACAACACCAAACAGGACAAAAGCCAAGGTCACAATAATACGCGCATCTGTTTTTGGTAAAATTTTACCGATCAAAGGTGATAAAATAACAGCAAAAATACCTAAAGGCGCCATAACTAACCCTGCATGCAAAGATGGGTAACCTAAATCTTGCTGTATCCATTGAGGCAATAAAACAAAAGTACCAAAGAAAACACCATAAGCAACTGAGATAGCAATTGTTCCGCCAGCAAAATTACGCCGTTTAAACAAACGTAAATCAACAATAGGATTTTGAACCGTTAATTCCCAAATTAAAAAATAACCAAAACTAACGAGAGTTATTAATGTCAAAATGATAATAATAGTAGAATTAAACCAGTCTAAGTCTTTGCCTTTATCTAACATAATTTGAAAAGCGCCAACCCAAAGAATAAGCAAAAATAGGCCTATTTTATCGACAGGTAATTGCAAAGTTGGCGTTTCTCGCCGGCGATACATAATCCAGGTCACAATACCCGCGAAAAACCCAATAGGTAAATTAATATAAAAAATCCATGACCAACTATAACTATCAGTTATCCAGCCGCCTAACGCAGGCCCAGCAATAGGTCCTACCGTTGCAGTCATGCCCCATAGTGCTAACGCAATCGAACTTTTTTCTTTAGGATAAGAGCTTAAGAGAATAGCTTGTGAAAGAGGAATGAGAGGACCCGCTGCCAAACCTTGTAAAATACGGGCTGTTAATAACATAGTAAGATTAGTTGCAATACCACAGCAAAATGAGGCAAAAACAAAAAGTGCAATGGCTGTAATAAATAATTTAACTTGGCCTAAACGCTGGGTAAGCCAGCCGGTTAAAGGTATTGAAACAGCATTTGCAGCTGCGAAAAGCGTTATAACCCAAGTTCCTTCATCGATGGAAACTCCTAAAGATCCAGCAATAGTTGGAATCGCGACATTTGCAATTGACGAATCAAGTACAATCATAAAAGTCGCTAAAGCCACAGCAATCGTTGCTATAACTAACTGACCACCTTCTAAAGGTGGATAACTAGCCGTATTAGAATTTTGCATGGTTATTTATAGCTTTAATATTAATAAATGGCTCTTTACCTGCAACCTTTAAATCAGTCGTCTTCAGAACATTTTCTTGGACAATTTCATTAATAATATGGTCTGCTTGCACCATTAAATTATTAAAAATAGTCGTTTTATAGAGAGAATGCCGAGTTAACATGTTTATTTTTTTAGGTTGTCGATAGGTATCAACAGTTACTTTCATTGATAAACCTATACGCAAAGGATGCGCTTTTAATTCTTTTTCATCAACAAGGATACGAACAGGTAAGCGTTGTACCACTTTAATCCAATTACCCGTCGCATTTTGTGGTGGTAGCAAAGCAAAAGCACTACCTGTCCCTGCTGAAAAACCGCTAATATAGCCATTATATTTTATTTTTGATCCATAGATATCAGCAGTTAAGACGACAGATTGGCCAACTTGAATTTTACTTAATTGCTTTTCTTTAAAATTAGCGTCAACCCAGATTTGATTTAAGGGAACGATGGCTAATAATACTTGCCCTGGTGTAACCCGCTGCCCTATCTGTACCGCCCTCCTCGCAACATAACCCGATAAAGGCGCGCGAATAGTATTGCGGATATAATCAAGGTACGCTTTTCTTAGCGCAGCCATGGCTTGTTTAACATGAGGATGATTAATAATATTGGTTTTGTGTGTAAGCGCAATATTAGCTTCCCATTGAGCTTGCGATTGTAAAAGGGCTGCATTGGCTACATTGAAATTATCTTGAGCATGGGTAAGTTCTTCTTGTGAAATTGCCCCGCGGCGAATTGCTGTTTGCCGTCGTTGTAAATCAATTTTAGTTTTTTGTAAATCTGATTGTCTGGATTGAACAACTGCTTGTAATTGACTGTTATTAATAAAATATTGTTGAGTTTGTCTTAAAGCGAGCGCTAAATTAGCTTTAGCTTGCTCAAGATTTACTAAACTATCGGTTGGATCTAATTCAATCAAACTTTGTCCTTCTGGAACAAATTGGGTATCCTCTGCATTTAACTTAGTTACATTACCTGTAACTTGAGTAGAAATAGGAATAATATTGCCAGCTACATAAGCGTTATCAGTTACTTCAAAGTAACGTCCGTAAAATAACCAATAAAAAAAATAAATTAAACTAATAAATATTAGACTGAAAGTAAAAATAAATAGGGCTTTTTTCTGATTTAATTGTTTGGGCGTATTAGCTTTTAAAGAAGAGTTTAAGTGCTTCAACATGAAAATCCCTGAAAGTTAGCTTTATTAAATAAACCATTAAATTGATTTTTGCTTAGTCACTATAAGCGGTCTTGGTTTAATTCTCAATAAAATCATTAATAAAGCTGAATAGCTTATTTTAAAGTTATCAAAATACAGCTTTAAATTAAATATATTTAGGTTTATTACCTTTCCAGAGTAGTAAATATTGTATTTAGCAGCTTGGTCACACAATTTAAGAGCAAGCCACAGCGCTATATCGCGCAGACATGCCGCGGGACATAAATAGGAAGAGGAGTATTATCAGTTAAGCTCGGGAAAAATCAAATGCTAAAACAGAACTTATATGTGTTTGATTTAATGCTAAGCTAATGAGTCTATCAACACCTAAAGCTACCCCACTACAAGATGGCAGCCCTACTTCTAAAGCGTTTAAAAAATATTCGTCTACTTCTGCCCTTTCTAAAGATTTAGCTTGGCGAAGCGCGTTGTCTGATTTGAAGCGTTCTCTTTGTATTTTGGCATCGGTTAATTCATGAAAGCCATTAGCAAGCTCAATTCCTTTAACGTAAATTTCAAAACGCTCAGCAACATCATTATTTACTTGCGCAAGTGCTGCTTGAGAAGGGGGGAAATCGTAAATAGCCACAGGGGCATTTAAATCAGTAAAGGCAGGCTCAATTACATGACTCATTAATAGAAATAAATATTGATCCTTATCTTCTTCATCTCTAGCCAACACGTTATCTAAATCATAATTTAAAAGACATGACTTTAAATCCATAATTGAGGCAGATAGTGGATCTAAGTCACAAACTTCTAAAAAAGCTTGCTGGTAAGTTTTCTTAATTAAAGGAGGGCAAGATAAAATTAGTTGAAGAAGCTCATCTATCTCCGCTATTAAACCATGATGATCAATATTTAATTGATACCATTCAAGCATGGTAAATTCAGGATTATGCCAGCGTCCTAATTCATCATCACGAAAACTTCGCGCTAATTGAAAAATAGGGCCACTACCGGCAGCCAGTAGCCTTTTCATGTGATATTCGGGAGAAGTTTGTAGATAATAAGTTTTCCCACGAAAGGTTGCTTTAATGTTACTTAAATAAACATCCGTTATGCCAAAGCGTGCCATAGAAGGCGTGTCAACCTCAAGATAGCCACGTTTATGAAAAAAATCACGAATTTTAGCAATAAATTGGGCACGTTGTCGTAAAGCTGAGATTGTTGCGGAAGGTTGCCAAGACATTAATAAAAAATTCCTAATTCAAGTTTTGCAACTTCTGACATGCGATCTTGCGTCCACATAGGTTCCCAAACTAACTCTACTGTACAATCAGTAACCCCTTCAACTTGATTAACAGCTTGCTCTACTGTGCCTGGAAAAGTCTGGGCAACAGGACAGCCTGGGCTTG
This sequence comes from Legionella busanensis, assembly GCF_900461525.1. Lineage (NCBI taxonomy): Bacteria > Pseudomonadati > Pseudomonadota > Gammaproteobacteria > Legionellales > Legionellaceae > Legionella > Legionella busanensis. The sequence continues at coordinate 2,289,999 of NZ_UGOD01000001.1, forward strand.
TTAAAGTCATTTGAATATGAACGTGATGTTTTTCATCAACATTTATATCGTAAATTAAACCTAAATCATAAATATTAACTGGTATTTCTGGGTCATAGACGGTTTTTAGGGCAGCAATCACATGCTCTTTTAATGTATCTTCACTAAGCTTCTTTTTTAAGCCAAACATAACGCTACTCCGTACTAACTGGATCTTGGTTATTATTCATGGCTGCATTAAAGGTATGCCAAGCAAGTGTTGCACATTTAACTCGAGCTGGAAATGCTTTAACTCCTGCTAACACCGATAACTTATCACTGGTTACCCATTGTCTTTCTTCGTCACTTGTTAACATGTGATGAAATCCCTCAAAAATACCTTTTGCTTCCTCAACAGGCTTTCCTTTCAATGCTTCTGTCATTAAAGACGCAGAAGCTTGTGAAATAGCACAACCACAGCCTACAAAACTTAAATTTTTAACAATATTATCCTCTACCTGCAAGTAAACTGTTAATTTATCGCCACATAAAGGATTATAACCATTCGCTTGAGCAGTCGCTCCTTCCATCTTGTAATGGTTGCGCGGATTACGATTGTGATCAATGATAATTTCCTGATATAACTCACGTAATTCCATGCTCATGCAAACACCTCTTTTACTTTTTGTAAGACTTTCATACAATAATCTATTTCAGCAGTCGTATTGTAAAATGCTAATGAAATCCTAGTTGTTGCTGCCACATCAAAAAAATCCATCACTGGCATTGCGCAATGATGGCCACCACGAATAGCAATACCTTCACTATCTAGGATAGTTCCAATATCATGAGCATGTATTTTACCATGTACAAAAGAAATAATAGGCACTTTGTCTTTCGCTGTACCAATAATGTTATACCCTTTTACGGCAAGTAACGCATCCGTTGCATATTTTAATAAATAATCTTCATAAGCAGAAACCGCTTCCATATCTAATGTTGCCAAATAATCTAAAGTCGCCCCTAACCCCATAACGCCAGCAATATTCGGCGTACCAGCTTCAAATTTATAAGGAATAGGCGCATATTCAGTCGCATCAAAAGTAACGAAATTAATCATCTCGCCACCACCTTGATAAGGTGACATATCTTCTAATAAATGTGTTTTACCCCATAACACACCAATGCCCGTTGGGCCATACATTTTATGACCAGAAAATGCATAAAAATCGCAACCTAAATCCTGTACATCAATAGGATAATGTGCAGTTGCCTGCGCACCATCTATTAAAACAACGGCACCATAAGCATGTGCCATTTTAATCATTTGTTTAATAGGATTTACCGTACCTAAAGCATTTGATGCATAGGTAATAGCTACGAACTTGGTATTTTCATTTAGTTTTTTTTCAAACTCATCAAGTAATACTTCACCTGAATAAGAAATTGGAGCTACTTGTAATTTTGCACCTGTCTTTTTACAAACCATCTGCCAAGGAACTATATTAGAATGATGCTCCATATGGGTTATAAGGATCTCTTCATCTGGCTTAATACGAGGCGCCACAAAACTTTGTGCAACTAAATTAATTGCCTCTGTAGTACCACGTACAAAAACACATTCATTGACTGATTGAGCATTGATAAATCGCTGTACTTTATTTCTCACCCGCTCAAATTGATGTGTTGCTCGTGCGCTTAACGCATGCACGCCCCGATGCACATTAGCATTATCCTGTGAATAATAGTTACTTATTGCTTCAATAACTGCTTTTGGCTTTTGTGTTGTTGCCGCATTATCGAAATATATTAACGGACAATCATTCACTTTTTGCTGCAAAATAGGAAAATCTTTGCGAATGGTATTAACATCGAAGCTAGTATTTAAAATTGCTGAATTCATACTTCACTCCAACTTTGTATTAATTAAATTGGCTATCCATTCTTTTATTGCAGAATGCGGTATCCGATTTAAATTCTCAGTAGCAAAAGCTTGTATTAGATAACGATTAGCCTCTTCACGTGAAATACCACGACTAGCCATATAAAACAATGCATCTTCATCTAACTGCCCTACAGTAGCACCATGCGTACAAACAACATCATTAGCAAAAATTTCTAACTGAGGCTTAGTGTCTACTTCCGCTTGCGCTGATAATAATAGATTTTTATTTTGTTGACGTGCTTCAGAATGTTGCGCATCCTTTGCAACAATCACTTTACCGTTAAAAACAGCACGGGAACGACCCGCTAACACACCTTTATAATCCTGGATACTTTGACAACTAGGGACGTGATGATAAACCGTTGTATGATGATCAATATGTTGATTATCCCCAGGTAAATAAAGCCCATTCATTAAACACTGAGCTTGTTCTTCCTCTAGTGAAATGGAAATATCACTGCGAACTAAACGACCACCTAAACTAATCGAATGGCTCTCAAACTGGCTTTGTGTAGCTTGCTTTACCGCTAAATGACCAATATGAAAGGCGGCGTTGCTTTCATTTTGAATTTTATAATGAACCAGTTTAGCTTTTTGGGCTAAAACGATCTCTGTTACAACGTTGGTCAGATAATTTTGATCTTTTTGACCATCAAAAGTTTCTACAATAGTAGCCTGACTTTCTGACTCAGCAACTATTAAGTGACGTGGATAGACCGCTTGTTCTTGATTATTCTGCCAATGAGCTAAAACTAAAGGCTCTGTTAAACAGACACCTTCTGGTAAGTAAATAAATACGCCTGTTTGCAGTATAGCTGTGTTTAATGCATGAAAACCGTGTTCATGTTTTAATAATTGAGCAAGATAAGGTTTTACTTTGTCAGCGTGCTGATTAATTGCCTCTAATAACGGCAATACTAGCATACCCTTTGGTAATTGCTGTCCAAACGGCTGAAGATTGTTAATTATTTGCCCATTACAGATTGTCAGCTGGTAATCTAATGGCAATAAATCTTGTGCCTTATTTTGATTTACAGAACCTAGCTTTAAAGAACTATAAAATCGCTGTTGCAAAAAAGAATCCAATAAAGTGTACTTCCATTCCTCATTTTTACGACTAGGAAAACCGTACTGGCTAAAATCATCTAAAGCTTCCTTCTGTAAGGATGCTAACCAAGGCTCAGGTAAACTGCTTGCTTTTGCTTGCTCTTGGTAAAATTCAAGGATTTCACTCATGCCTGCTCTTTCTCCTCAAGCCAGCTATAGCCTTTCTTTTCTAATTCTAATGCTAGTGACTTATCACCTGATTTAATAATGCGACCGTTGGCTAGCACATGAATAAAATCAGGCTCAATGTAATCTAATAATCGCTGGTAATGTGTTACTAAGACAATAGCTCTTTCAGGAGAACGCATTGCATTAACACCTTGTGAAATAATTCTTAAAGCGTCAATATCTAAGCCTGAATCAGTCTCATCTAAAATAGCTAATTGAGGTTCCAGAGCAAGAAGCTGTAGAATTTCATTGCGTTTCTTTTCCCCACCGGAAAAACCCTCATTAATACTACGATATAAGAAGCTTTCATCCATATCTAATAATTGACATAGATTCCGGATAAAGCTTAAAAATTCAATTGCATCTAAGGGATTTTTACCTTGCCCTTTTCGTACGGCATTAACAGATGCTTTAAGGAAATTAATATTGGTCACCCCAGGAATTTCTACTGGGTATTGAAAAGACATAAAAATGCCTGCTCGAGCACGCTCTTCAACCGAAAGAGGTAATAAATCTTGCCCTAAATAATCAATATCTCCACTTGTTACGGTATAAGCAGGATGACCTGCCAATACTTTAGACAACGTACTTTTTCCTGAACCATTAGGGCCCATAATAGCATGAACTTCGCCTGCATTTACGGTAAGATCAATGCCTTTTAAGATAGGTTGTCCATTAATAGCTACATTTAATTGTTTAATTTTTAACATACTTAACCTACTGCCCCTTCCAAACTAATACCTAATAATTTTGTTGCTTCTACTGCAAATTCCATAGGGAGTTCTTTTAAAACTTGTTTACAAAAACCATTTACAATCATGGATACAGCATCTTCAGTATCGATACCACGTTGTTGACAATAAAATAGTTGCTCTTCACTAATTTTTGATGTTGTTGCTTCATGCTCAAGCTGAGCTGTTGCATTTTTAACTTCTATATAGGGGAAAGTAAGTGCTGCACATTCATCGCCCATAAGTAATGAATCACACTGAGTAAAATTACGAGCATTAGTTGCAGTTGGTGCGATTCGAACTAGACCGCGATAAGCATTATGCGAACGACCAGCACTTATACCTTTAGATATAATTGTGGAGCGTGTATTTTTACCTAAGTGAATCATCTTAGTACCGGTATCAGCTTGTTGTAAGTTATTAGTTAAAGCTACTGAATAAAATTCACCGACCGAATCATCACCTTGTAAAATAACACTAGGATACTTCCAAGTGATAGCTGAACCTGTTTCAATTTGTGTCCAGGAAATCTTAGAGCGTTTACCTCGACAAGCACCACGCTTAGTTACAAAATTATAAATACCGCCCTTTCCTTCTTTGTCCCCGGGGTACCAATTTTGTACTGTAGAATATTTAATTTGAGCTCCTTCTAGTGCCACTAATTCTACTACAGCAGCATGCAATTGATTTTCATCACGCATAGGCGCTGTACAGCCTTCTAAATAGGAAACATAACTATCACAGTCTGCAATAATCAACGTTCGCTCAAATTGACCAGTTGAAGCCGCGTTAATTCGGAAATATGTGGATAACTCCATCGGACAACGCACGCCCTTAGGAATATAAACAAAGGAGCCATCACTAAATACTGCTGAGTTTAAAGCAGCATAAAAATTATCACGATAAGGTACAACAGAACCTAAATATTGGCGAATCAAGTCCGGATAATTATGAACTGCTTCCGAAAAAGAACAAAAAATAACACCAACTTCTGCTAACTTTGCTTTAAAAGTTGTTGCCACAGAGACACTATCAAATACTGCATCAACGGCAACACCCGCTAATAGCTCTTGCTCTCTTAAAGGAATACCTAATTTTTCATAAGTCCTTAGTAACTCCGGATCAACTTCATCTAAGCTTTTAGGTGCATCTTTGGCTTGTTTAGGCGCTGAGTAATAAGAAAGGGCCTGATAATCAATAGGTGGATAATGTACGCTAGCCCACTCAGGCTCAGGCATTGTTTTCCAATATTCTAAAGCTTTAAGGCGCCATTCTAGAATGAACGGAGGCTCCCCCTTAATTGCCGATAAACGACGCACCACATCTTCATTTAATCCAGGCGCAAATGTCTCAGCTTCAATCTCTGTTACAAAGCCATGCTGATAGTCTCTTTCCAGAAGGGTATTTATTTGCTCATTACTTTTAGCCACGATGTACTCCACTTGCCAGCTGCCTAATTCTATCAATTTCAATAGGTTGTAAAGAAGGCTTGGCTAGCATTTCTAAACTTACACTATCTAACGCTGTATTGATTGCTCGACTTATTAATTGCCAATTACCCTGAATATGACATACTCCTTGTAAAGAACATTCATTAGGGTGAATACTACATTCAGTTAAACCCATTTCTTGTCCTTCTAAGGCATAAATAATCTCAGCAACAGAAATATCTGCTGCAGATCCTTGTAGTCGATAACCACCAGACACCCCACGTACAGAGGTGAGTAATTTAGCTGCTGTTAATCGTTTCAATAATTTACTTACTGTCGGTACGGAGAGATGAGTATGTAAAGCAATATCCCGCGCATTGCAAAGTGTATTAGGACGTCTTGCTAAATACACCATGATTACTGTTCCATAATCGGCCAATTTGCTGATACGCAGCATACCATTACCACCCTAAATTATCTAGTACTAAATCGGTCCTTAATTAGAAAACAAAACTATTAATCTACTGTAATTTGTTTATTAAGTAATAGGGGATTGCCATAGCAATTAATGTGTCTAATTACTAATAATATAGTACTAATTTAGTTCTATTTACAGTGAAAACAGCAATATTGTAAACTATTTTTAGCAGTAAGAATACTTTGCGAGCATTATTTTCTTTTTAGACTACGCTTAAGAATATAAAATTAAGGATTCATTATATGCTTATTAATTTAAATAGTCTGCGGCAACTTACACTAACTTGCTTATTAGCAAGCACTTTTTATAGTAATGCCTGTACAACAATCTTTGCAAACGCCACACCCAATAGGCTGCTTGTAGCTCGTACCATGGATCTTTATACTTCAGACATGCCATTAATTGTTGCTGAGCCCCGAGGTGTAGAACATAATGGAGAGGCCGGTAAAAACTCGCTACATTGGCGCTCTAAATATGGTACTGTCATGGTAACTGCTTTACATACTAATGCTGTTACCGATGGAATTAATGAAAAAGGATTAGCTGTTCATCTACTTTATTTAGAAAATACTAAATACCCAAACTACAATAATAACTTACCGAAAATATCTAATGGCATGTGGGGTAAATATATTTTAGATAACTTTGCTACAGTAAATGAAGCACTGGCAGGCACTAAGAATCTAGAAATTGTAGCAACAGAAGTACAAGGAAAAAAATGGCCACTTCATTTAACGATTGAAGATGCTACAGGAGATTCTGCAGTAATTGAATTTATTGACGGAAAAATGAATGTTTATCATGGCCCTCAATATCAAGTAGTAACCAATGAGCCAGCTTATAATATTCAACTTGCCAACCTTAAAAATTACCAAGGATTTGGCGGTACACGCCCACTTCCTGGCGATGCTGCTCCAATTAATCGATTTGTTCGTGCGGCAACTTATTTGAAAACATTGCCTAAACCAGGTGATTTTAATCAGTCAATTAGTGATATTTTGTCAGTTATCAGATCAGCTATGGTACCTTTTGGTGCAGTTTATACATATGAAAATAAAAAAGAACTAGCTTGGCCAACTCAATGGATTTCCATAGCTGATCTAACTAATAAAACTTATTATTTTCATTCAACATCAAATCCCAATGTGATTTGGATTGCATTAGATAAAGTTAATTTTGCTCTGGGAGCGCCAACCTTAACTATCGATCCATTGCAAGCACATAAAGCGGATATTGTTAAAAAATTAAGGCCAGCATTTGATCTATAAAGAATTTAGGTAAAGGTTAACAACCGATTAACCTTTACTTTTATTATTAAATTATTGTTTGTATTAAATTTTGTTCACTCTCATTAGCCGGTAAAAATTTTTCTCTATAAAGTGCAATAATTTGATTAACGCCTTTACCAATATCATCTAAATGGTTATTAGAAATAACAATGTCTGCTAGATATCTTGTCGGAGCGATATACCTGAAAAAACCGTCTCTAACATTTGATTTTATCTCTCGTCGTTTAGTTTCTTCAATTGAAGTACTTCTCTCATTAACATCACGACTAGCTCGTCTTTCCACATTCGCCAAATAGGAGTCAGGTTGAATGAATATGCCCAATTTCTCTGAAGTTTCTAGCCTCTCTATGATCTTTAAAGCAAAAATACCCTCAACAATCAAACTATCAGTAGGCTCTACTCGCACTGTTTCTGGGAGTCTATTTTGTTGTTCAAAACTATATAGCGGACTTTCTACGGGCTGACCTGCTTGTAATTGCTCTAAATGCTCTACTAAAAGCTCAATATCTATTGCATCTGGCGTATCAAAATTTTTGCGAGGATTAGTCACATCCTTTATTTTGTAATAATTATCCATTTTCAAAATTTTTGCCCCAATATGCTGGCGATTAAGCTCCGCCGCAAGTTCGGCTGCCAACGTTGATTTACCACCACCTGATGAACCAGCAATAAAGAAAATAACCACAGCTTCTCCTAAAAAAAGTGCATATATTAGGGTAAAAAATTTTATTTTAATAGCTTAAAATATAGCCATAGAACACTTTTTTTATACCAATACGAATAAAATGCAGACAACATGCGCAGAATGAGCAATTGACAAACAATTTTAACTGAATATAATGCCTAAAAAACTTGGGATTTCATCATGCGCTATTTCAGACTTTTTTTTGCCCTCTCATGTTTCGTTTCTTTTAATGCTGTTGCAGAACCACCTAATCTTACCTGGGTAAAGAAAGAAATTGAGGTTTATCACGATTCTGGCGCTTATCAAAGAGAATTAACTGCTGTTATTGAAGAAGCGCATCAATATCTCCTAAAGCAGGTCGCATTAAATAAACAGCGCCAAACCAAGGAAGAACTTGCGCTCGTGTTAGATATTGATGAGACGAGTCTAAGTAACTATGATAAGCTTGCACGCCGTAATTTTATGGGTACTCGTGAGGTTATTCATAATGAAATACTCGCTGCAGATTCTGCACCTATTAAACCTATGCTTGCCCTTTATCAAGATGCTTTAAAAAATGGTATAAAAGTTTTTTTTGTAACGGGTAGAACTGAATCTGAATGTGATGCAACTCAAAAAAATCTATTAGTTGCTGGTTATAAAGACTGGGCTGGCCTTTACTGTAAACCCGATAATTATAATTCATACTCTATTGTTAAATTTAAAACAAAGATGAGAAAGCTTATTACCGAAAAAGGTTATACTGTAGTAGCAACTATTGGTGATCAATACAGTGATTTACTAGGTGGATTTGCTAAAAAGGAATTTAAGTTGCCTAATCCTTTTTATTATTTGCCTTAAAGGCTTACCGTGTTTCACCAGTAGAGCATCAATCTTATAGTGTACTGCAGTCTGCAATTGTTGGGCTGCGCTGTGCTTAAGCCCAACCTACTCTTGAATCTAGAACGGATAGGGTATCCAGATTTTAGAATAAGGTAGGGCAACATCATCCTAAATTCAAAGTGGTACAAAAGTAGCCTTTGCTAATATCTTTAAATATATTCCACTTCAAGTATTTCGTATTCTACAATCCCCCCGGGTGTTTGTACGGTGACCGTGTCACCTTCTTGCTTAGCAATTAATGCTCGGGCAATAGGCGAACTATAAGAAATTTTATTTAACTTAATGTCTGCCTCATCCTCTCCAACAATTTGAAAGGTCATTTCTGTATCATTTTGAATATGACAAACACGCACTGTAGCACCAAAAACAACCCGGCCATTATTAGGTAGTTTTGTAATATCTACTATTTGTGCATTAGCCAATTTTGCTTCTAATTCTAGAACTCGGCCCTCATTAAAACTTTGCTGTTCTCTAGCAGCATGATACTCAGCATTCTCTTTTAAATCACCATGGGCACGTGCAGTAGCAATTGCATCTACAATTCGTGGCCGTTCAACGAATTTTAGACGATGTAATTCTTGTTGAAGAGCTTCGGCTCCTTGTACTGTCATAGGGTGTTTTTGCATAATTACCTCTAATGTAAATCCTGTAGTCGTGTTACTGTTTCCCGATCCTCATATTTCATTGCCAAACAGGCTGCTTCTGCACCTGATAAGGTTGTCGTATAACTAACTTTATGCTGTAGAGCATTACGACGTATAGCAAAAGAATCAGCGATGGCTTGCTTACCATCTGTTGTATTAACAATAAAATCAATTTCATGATTTTTTATAAGATCAACGACATGTGGCCTCCCTTCAGCTACTTTAAACACCCGACGACAATCAATACCCGCTGCTTGTAGTACAAGAGCAGTACCGCGCGTAGCAATAATTTCAAATCCTAACTGGATTAGACGCTTTGCAATCTCACCAACCCGTGCTTTATCAGCATCACGGACTGAAACAAACGCACGTCGTCTTTTTAAAATATTTGAACCAGCACCTAATTGGGCTTTAGCATAAGCTTGTCCAAAACGTCTGGCAATTCCCATTACCTCACCTGTTGATTTCATTTCAGGACCTAAAATTGAATCAACATCTTGAAATTTAATAAATGGAAAAACAGGCATTTTAATAGAATAAAAAGGTGGCATAGGATAATGCTGGCTTAAACCTTGCTGTTTTAAAGTTTGACCTATTTTACAACGAGCAGCAATTTTTGCCATTAATAAGCCTGTTGCTTTCGATACAAAAGGCACTGTTCGTGATGCACGAGGATTTACCTCCAGAACATAGATATCATCAGCTTGTATAGCAAATTGCGCATTAATTAATCCTACCACGCCTAGCTTTAAAGCCATTTGTCGTATCTGCTCAATCAGATCTTGTTGTACAACTACACTCAAACTAAACGGGGGTAAGGTGCAAGCAGAATCACCCGAATGTACACCTGCTTGCTCAATATGTTCCATAATAGCGCCAACCACTACATCTTTACCATCACAGACAGCATCTATATCAACTTCAATAGCATCATTTAAAAATTTATCAAGCAATACAGGTGAATCATTAGAGACAGCAACGGCATGCTCTAAATAATAACGTAAATCCTCTTCATGATAGACAATTTCCATCCCTCGACCACCTAATACATAAGAAGGTCTAACAACTAATGGATAGCCAATTCGCTTAGCTACTTTTATAGCTTCTTCAAGGCTTCGAACGGTGCCATTAGGTGGTTGATGCAATTTTAATTCTTGTACAAGTTTTTGGAATCGCTCTCTATCTTCTGCCATATCAATAGCATCTGGAGAGGTTCCTAAAATAGGTACACCATTTGCTTCTAACGCGCGTGCTAATTTCAAGGGCGTCTGGCCGCCATATTGAACAATAACGCCCATTGGTTTCTCAATAGCCGCAATTGATAAAACATCTTCTAAAGTGACGGGTTCAAAGTAAAGCCGATCTGAGATATCAAAGTCAGTAGAGACAGTCTCAGGATTACAATTTACCATAATAGTTTGATAGCCTGCTTCTCGCAAAGCCATAGCGGCATGAACACAGCAGTAATCAAATTCAATTCCTTGCCCTATGCGATTTGGCCCGCCACCTAAAATCATAATTTTCTGTTTATCTGAATCAGGTCTTGCTTCGCAAACTGTTTCATAACAAGAATACATGTAAGCTGTATCACTAGGAAACTCACCGGCACAAGAATCAATACGTTTATATACAGGCGCCACACCTAACGCTAAACGGCGCTTTCTTACTGCCTCTTCACTACAATAAAGTAGGCGAGCAAGGTAAGCATCTGAAAAGCCGCGTTTTTTTAATTGCTGTAATGTTAACTTATCAAGTTCATCAATCGCTTTACCGAAAATACTACGCTCTATAAGCACTAACTCTTGAATCTGAGCCAAAAACCAAGGATCCACTTTACTTTCATTATGGATTTCCTCTAATGATAAATCCTGCCTAAAAGCGTCAGCAATATACCATAGCCTATTAGGCGTAGGCTCTCTTAAATGACCACGTAAACGAGCTAAATCATCGCCCTTCTTGAATATAGAATGTAGTCCAGTACGACCAATTTCTAAACCACGAATAGCTTTTTGTAATGATTCTTGAAAATTAGCACCAATTGCCATTACCTCGCCTACTGATTTCATTTGAGTAGTTAATGTAGTAGACGTTTCTGGAAATTTATCAAAATTAAAACGGGGAATCTTAGTAACGACATAATCAATACTAGGCTCAAAGGAGGCGGGTGTTTTACCACCGGTAATTTCATTGCGCAGTTCGTCAAGCGTATAACCTACTGCAAGTTTGGCAGCCACTTTTGCTATTGGGAAACCTGTTGCTTTTGAGGCAAGTGCTGAACTTCGGGATACTCTAGGATTCATTTCAACAACTAACAAACGACCATCTTCCGGGTTTACTGCAAATTGGACATTAGAGCCTCCTGTGTCGACACCTACGGCTCTTAACACTTTAATTGCAGCATCCCGCATACGATGATATTCTTTATCTGTTAATGTTTGCGCTGGCGCAACAGTAATAGAATCACCGGTATGTACACCCATTGGATCGAAATTCTCAATCGTACAAACAATAATACAATTGTCTTTTTTATCGCGTACGACTTCCATTTCATACTCTTTCCAACCTAAAACAGACTCATCAATCAACAATTCGCGAGTAGGTGATAAATCTAAACCGCGGGTACAGATTTCTTCAAATTCTTCTCTATTATAAGCGATACCACCACCGCTACCACCCATAGTAAAAGACGGTCTAATAATCGCTGGGAATCCTAGCTGTGCTTGCACCTGAAAAGCTTCTTCCAAGCTGTGTGCAATTGCTGATCGGGGCATCTCTAGACCAATTTTTTTCATTAGTTTGCGAAAACGATCGCGATCTTCAGCTTTATCAATTGCTTCTTGCGTTGCTCCAATCATCTCAACATTGTATTTAGCTAAAATTCCCTCTCTTACTAAATCAAGTGCACAATTAAGCGCTGTTTGGCCACCCATGGTAGGCAATAATGCATCAGGCCGCTCTTTTTCAATAATTTTAGCAACCTCTACCCATTGCACTGGTTCAATGTAAGTAGCATCGGCAAGCTCTGGATCTGTCATAATCGTAGCAGGATTAGAATTAACTAAGATAATTCGATATCCTTCTTCTTTTAAAGCACGAATAGCTTGTGTGCCAGAATAATCAAATTCACATGCTTGACCAATTACAATAGGACCAGCGCCCAGAATTAAAATAGATTTTATGTCAGTACGTTTTGGCATTTTTACTACTAAAAAAACAAATTACGCTATTTTACAGTCTTTAGCCCAAAATTTATACCCGTTTTTATTGAAAAATAGATTATTTTTAAGATATTCTGGCTAGGCCATTGTTAGGCTTGTTAAAAATAGTGCAAAAAATGATGGATGTTTAAAATTATTAAGCTTAAGGTAAATTAATTAGTTTTTAATAAAGGACAGCATATGTTAGTTAAATTAACTTCAGCAATTGTAGGTTTAATACTTAGTTATTCTAGTTACGCCCAGAATATAGATACATGCCAAATTCAATTTGCTGTTTCAACTCCCCCTATTGCTTTAGATCAACAGGTCGCATTTAATGTGACTAATTATCAAAATGTAACCAAATCTGTTACTTTGCAAGGTGGTAGCGCACCTCAATTTATTTCCGAACTACCTTGTAATGACATACCTTACGTTATAAGTGCAACGCTTTACAACCTCCCTTCTAAATCATTATTACAGCCAAATCCTATTGGACAGTGCACTTTAAAAGCCGGGCATATCATACTTGGTTCTAAAGATAATAGTGCATCTGTAGTATTTCCACAGGATTTTATTTGTTAGGGATTAAAACCATTTCTAGATGCTGCGAACCAAGTCGCGGCATGTAGCCATAAATTATAAACGTATTCTAGCCTAATTCATAAATTCGCTATTTTTATGTTATCTTTGCCCATAAAAGTCCTAAAATCTCATGCCAGGCTATGGTTAGATAGACTAAATTTTGGGGATTAGGTAGGTAAACTTTGCGCCAATATTCACTATCCCAATAAATTGTGAAATCAGTAGGCGCGGCTATTGGATTTAAACCTTCATGCTTACACATATACATTGATCTGGGCATATGCGTTGCTGAAGTAACTAGATAAAAAGGTGCACTACCTAAATACCTTTTTAATCCTTTGGCTTGAGCAGCAGTATTAATTGAAGAAGTTTCTAAAACAATTTTATTATCAGAAACGCCTAGAAGCTTTACCACGCTTGCCATACGTTTAGCCTCTGCAATATCGGCCCCATATCCTCCACCTGATAACAATAATTTTGCATTAGGTAATTGTTGCAGTAAACGAATACCTTCAATTAAACGCTTTAAACTTGCACCATATAACAACATATTGGCCGGCTTATTAATAGCCGGAGACTGCCCTCCACTTAAAACAACAACCCATTGAATATGTGGATTAGGTTGGGTAACAATAGGATATTGATTTTCTAGGGTTTTAGTCATTAATTTAGGAACCCATCCTGTACTAAACAAAAGTAGCAAAATAAAAATAGTCGAAAAACCTAAAAAAATAAGGCGCTCTGCCTTTCTTTTATAAAGAATAATTAAATAACTAGCGAATAAAAACAGAAAAATAGAAAAGGGATTAAGTACGGTTTCTATTAAGTGCCTAAGAGCAAACATTATCTAACCCGGCGCATCAAATAGATACCCAACACAGCGAATAAAAATGTAGGCCCTAGGGCCGCAATTACCGCTGGCCACTGTAATACTTGACTAATTGGGCCAAAAAAACGATTTAAAATATGAAAGCTAAATCCTACAATAGCCCCTGCTAATAATTTTGAGCCCATTGTTGAAGAGCGTAATGGGCCAAAAATAAAAGGAATCGCTAATATCATCATTACAGTACTAGTTAGCGGCTGAATAATACGCTGCCAATAAGCAAGTTGATAATTAAGAGCGACTTGATGGCTACGCTTTTGAATTGCTAGAAATTGTTTTATCTCTCGTAAAGTCATCTCATCTGGTTCACTCTTGATTAACTTTAAAACCATAGGTTTCACTGGAACATCCCAAAGCATGCTAGGAATTTGGCGTGTTTGAACTTGGTTATCTTTAAAAAGAGTTTCTTTAACATCAAAGGCAACCCATTGATTTTTAATCAACATTACAGATAATATCTGGCGCGCAAATACTAACTTATGGTCATCATTAAAACGAAATTGATAAACATTAAATAAAGAATGGTTAGGTAAAACACTGGTAATCGTAATAAAATCATTATGATTGCGTAACCATACCCCTTGAGCTGTACTTAACGTTTGCCCACCACTAACAGCCTGTAGTTTCTGCTTATTTGCGAAATGCGCTAATCGAGGTATTAATATCTCCGCGGTCAAAGTCACAGTAAGTATTAAAATGAGGGCAACTTTAAGTACAGATAGGGTAATTTGACTAATAGAAAGGCCTGCTGCCCGCATTACAATAAGTTCGCGATTATTAGCCATGACGCCAAGCCCAATTAAGCAGCCTAATAAACTTGCCATAGGAAAAAACAAATAAACTTGATAAGGCATCTGTAGAAGTACGAAAAAAGATGCTTGCATAAAGCCAAAATCTGCACGTCCTAACTCATCTAATTGATTAACAAAGAGAATAAATACTTGTAGCCCAGCCAACATTAAAGTAACTAAGCCTGTCGCGGCTAGAATATTTTTAGCGATATAGCGATCAATTAATTTCATTCTTTAATTATCCTAATTTCAGCCAATTTCGCCAAACAAGAACTAGGCCAATTAGTAAGACAACAATATGAATCCACCAAATTCCTATAGCTACAGGAATTTTACCGTCAATCATCCAATCCCTAGCTACGAACATAAAATTTGCATAAATGATGTATAGAATAATGGCCGGCAGAAGTTTAGCAAACTTTCCAGAACGAGGATTAACCCGACTTAAAGGTACAGCAACCAAGGTTAAAGTGAGGACCATTAATGGTATGGAAAATCGCCATTGTAATTCAGCAGCCTTACGTTTATCAGGATTATTTAAAGGCCAAAGATTTTTTGTTTCTATGCTGCGCACATCTTGTTTAGTTTCAATAGTTGGGTGCGGTAAACGTGCCTGATATTGATCAAAATTAACAATACGATAATCACTTTGTCCAGGTTGGCCCTCATATTCATTACCCTTATTTAAAATGAGGTAATCTTCATGAGACTCTTCATCCGTTTTAGCAAACGCTTGATTTGCCCATAAAACATCCCAATGAGGTAGATGATTTTTAATCGATAATTTAGCTAAAAAGATATTTTTAGCTGTTTGATGATTACGATTCACTGATTCTATATAAAATATTTCTCGCCCTTGTGCAATTGCACGAAAACGACCAGGTATAACGGTTTGAATAACTGTTTGCACCCCTGTAGTACGAATTAATTTCGTTCGCTCAATTGCAATAAGAGGACTTGCCCAAAGCATTAAAACCATGACAAGTGCACCTACAAACATAGCCATTATATAACTGTGCTTAAGTAATCGAGATGGCCCGTAACCACAAGCTTGTAATACGGTCATTTCGCTTTCAGCATATAAGCGGCCATAAGCAATAAGCAACGCAACATAAAAGCCTAGAGGCAAAAGTAGTGCCATTAAATTAGGTAACTCAAGCATCATTAGCTTCATGATAATAGTAAGAGGAATTTGTCCACTAGCTGCCCTATTTAAATAACGGACAAATTGGTTACTCATAAAAATAAGCACCAAAATAGTCGTAAGAGACGTTAAAGTTACAAATACCTCTTTTGCTAAATAACGGAAAATTAGCACAGCTTAGCTCTCAAAATTATTAACCTTTAATCCTAATGTAAGTGAGCAGTTCTACCCTCTTACCAAAGTGATATGCCACTAATTCATTACATACTAAACAAAACCTACTTGCATAGCCATTAACTTTCTGTAAACTAGCAACTTTTATGGATGATAGGAAGCATAATAATGCAATATGGTTTAACCCAAACATTAGATTCAATTACCACTGAATGCCTTGTTATTGGTTTATTTGCTAACAATGAACCACCAACTCTTCCTAATGAAATCCAATCTTACTCAAATTTACTACCGCAATTAACACAAAAATTACAAGAAGCAGGTGATTGGGCTTGGCAAACAAATGTAGATAATCCTAGCATATTGTTAGTTCATTGTGGTAAACAAAATATGTTTACTCCGTCTAGCCTTAATAAACGACTCAATGAAATTTCCACATTGTTATTAAAACAGCGTATCCAATCAGCAACAATTTGCTTACCGCAGGTTTATAAGCAAGATGCTAATTGGCAAATTACCCAAATGATTCTACAAATTAATGCCCAGAATTACCAATTAAATACGTTTAAAACAGTTAATAGAAAAGAAAACAGCCTAAATTTTGTTCAGTTTTATTTAGAGAATGCGGATGAATCTGCAATTAATATAGGTATAGCCATTGCCGAAGGTATAACCTTAAGTAGGAATTTGGCTGACTTACCAGCCAATCACTGCACACCAACTGTATTAGGCGAGGAAGCGTTAAGACTTGCTAAGGAACACGATAGTATAAAAGCTAAAGCATTCACAAAGCAGGAAATTGAAGAATTAGGTATGGGGGCTTTACTTGCTGTTAGCCAAGGTTCAATAGAACCACCGTGTTTTATAGAAATACAACATCAGGGTGGCAATAATAGTAAGCCCTTTGTTTTGGTCGGAAAAGGCATTACCTTTGATTCTGGTGGTTTATCCATTAAGCCTGCTAATGCTATGGATGAGATGAAATATGATATGACAGGTGCCGCTACCGTTCTAGGCATACTTAAAGCTTGTGCTCTACTTAAATTACCTATTAATGTAATAGGGCTTATAGCTAGTGCCGAAAATTTACCCAGTGGTTCCGCTGTCAAACCAGGAGACATTGTTACCAGTCTCTCAGGACAAACTATTGAAATTTTAAATACCGATGCTGAAGGAAGATTAGCTCTAGCTGATGCTTTAACCTATGCTGAACGCTTTGAGCCTGAATTTGTTATTGATATTGCTACTTTAACTGGTGCTATGGTTGTTGCATTAGGTACTGTTAATACAGGTTTTATGACTTCAGATGACACACTTGCTGAGCAACTTCTCTTAGCAGCCAAAGAAAGTGGCGATAAGTGTTGGCGTATGCCACTTGAAGAAGAATATCAAGATGCATTAGATAGTCCACTTGCTGATATGATTAATGCGGGCTTTGATCGGTCCGCTGGTGCTATTACCGCAGCTTGTTTTTTATCACGTTTTACCAAAAAATATCGTTGGGCCCATTTAGATATTGCTGGAACTGCCTGGGTATCAGGTAAAAAACGGCAAGCTACAGGCCGTCCTATTCCCTTATTAATACAGTTATTACGCTATGCAGCCACGCGTTGATTTTTATTTAATGTCTAGTGCTGATGTAAAAGCACGTTGGTTACTTGTTTGTCGTTTGTTAGAAAAAGCATACACTCGACAACATCAAGTCTTTGTCTTTTGTAATAATAAAGATGAAGCTGAATTAATAGATGAGTTACTTTGGACGTTTAAAGATGACAGCTTTATTCCACATAACTTACAAGGTGAAGGACTTAAACCGCCTCCCCCTATTCAAATTGGCTATGAAGAACCCAAAGGGTTTAAAGATATTTTACTTAATCTAGCTCATGAGGTACCTCCATTTCATGCGCGTTTTTCGCGAATTATAGAAGTAGTGCTTAATACAGAACCTGCAAAGGAAGTTAGTCGAGTTCACTATCGCTTATATCGAAATAAGCAATGCGACTTACATACTCATCCAGTAGAATAACGTTTTATTAGAAAGTGTTAAATTTGAGCGCAGATGATTTAAAAATAACCCTAAAAAAACCCAGCATAGCTAAGCATTTTTAAATGCATTATTTTCATGCAAGATGCGCCAAATACAGCATTTCAGTGATAAAATGTTTTAAGTATATTGATTCGCCAAAACAATTTGTAAACCTGCAGCTGTTAGTGATAAAAAATTATATCCTGGGTCAATTGTAGTTCTTTCAAGCCACTCATTAGCGATACAAATATCTGTGGCATGCTGAGCTTCTTCCAACGTTACCGAATATCCCAATTTTTCCGAAAGAATATTAGTAGCGGTTTCATTGATACTCAAAAATACATTATCGCGAGTCTCTCCGCGTACTTTCATTTCGTCATAAAATAATTTTAAAATATTAATTTCATTCATCATTATTAATTCTACTAAAAGTTTATTTATAAAATAACTAAAGCACTCTCTTAATACTATAGTATGTCTTTGATAAAGCGTGAAAACATACCATTCTTAAATATATATAAATTACTTTAAGCTAAAGCATTGAAGAACATGGATCACATGCTAAAATATACTCACTTTGTTTTTCAACGTATACTCATGAAAGCTAATCTCTTAAATCTATTATTAATTATTTTTGCCTTCTCAAGCCAGACTACTTTTGCAGCGCAAAATACTATCTCGTATAAAAATGAGCGCGGCTCCATTCTACAGTTAAATATCCAAGATAATAATAAAATAGATGGTTATTTTACAACGGCAGTTGCTTCTAAAACTTGTCCACAAGCTATTAATGTAAAAAGGCCCATTACAGGTTTCATGATTGGTAACGCAATTACAGTTAGTATCGTTTACCCTATGTGTGAATCTGTACTAAGTTTGAGTGGTAATTTTGATAAAAATAAACAGACACTTGATACTATTTCAATTTTAAATAAACAAGCCGAAAATATTATTAAAGAAGGCCCTGGCGCCCGCTTTATTGGTCATGACTTCTACAAAAGGTTAAGTTAAATCTAATTAGATATTCTACATAGAATGCCTTTAAATGAAAAAACACTAACCAATTTAAAAAAAAATTTCTCAAAAAGATTAATTTTGTATAATATATGGCTTTTCGCAGATAACGCAATAAATAAAGATCATGAAAAATAGTCAACTATTGTTACATAGCTTAATTTTCTTAATTCTTGTTTCTTGTTTTCAAGCGCAAGCCCATACACAAACAGCACCTAAAGAAACCGCTGTTACACAGATGCAGCAAGATATTCTTTTTTATATTAACCAATATCGAATTAAACATGGATTATCGCCTTTAAAACTTAATGAAGTTATCTCAGCTGAAGCAACCCAGCATAGTAAGGCGATGGCGGCACATCAAGTACCCTTTGGACATCAAGGCTTTTCTACGCGCATTGAGCACTTATATTCAGCTATTAAAAATGCACATGGAGGTGCTGAAAATGTTGCCTATAATTATAAAACGGCGAAAATAGTTGCTAGTGAGTGGATAAAAAGCCCCGGTCATAGAAGAAATATTATAGGTAACTATAATTTAACAGGTATAGGAATTGCTTATGATAACAAAGGTAAAATTTATTATACGCAACTCTTTTTACGCACTATTTAGGCAAACTTATTATAATCTTAAGTAAATAAGATTAAAATTTTATTCACTAAGGTGCTATAAATATGAGCCAAACTTTAAGCTGTCAACTGCAGAGAAATGATCCATTAAATTATAAAAATCCTTTAAATTTAGAAAATTTATCGACTTATCAAATAACTTCAGTTAATAATAAGAAAGTTTCCATCAATGATAGATAATAAGCACAAGTCGATGGAAACGCTTCATTTACTGCTCATTGAAGAAAATCCTATTGCCTCACGTTTAGTTGAAATCATAATAAGCAAAATTGGATTCCACTTAACTTCAGTAACAAGTGGTGAACAGGCTATAAAAATAATTAAACAAATTCCTTTTGATATCATTATTACCAATATTAGTTTACCAGGTATTTCTGGCATAGAGCTATGTCAACAAATTCGTGCACTAGAGTATAAGCAGCAAAATGAAAACATTCCTTTTATTGGCTTGGCCAACTCTAGCTCAGAGATAGAAAGGCAGGCCTGCTTACAGGCAGGCATGAATGGTATTTTTATTAAACCGCTCGATTTGATGATAATAAGGTCTATTATTGCCAAATTTTTTCCTAAATTCAGTAAACTTTTAAAACAACCAAAGCCGCTAATTAATATTTCGCAGTCTCAATCTGAACCTCAAATATTTAAATTAGTTGATTTTCCAATTTTAGATCCAATAGTAGGTATTAATAATACCGGCGGTGAAAACTTGTTAAGAGAATTAATAATTCTTTTGCAAGAAGAATTAGCCCTCGACAAAGAATCTATCTACGATGCATATAAAAAAAATGACTATAAACGTATCAAAGAGTTAGCTCATAAAATGCGCAGTAGTGCTATTTATTGTGGTGCAATTAAATTACATAAAGCTTGTCAATATACAGAAGATGGTTTAAAGATTAATAATCCAAAGCTACTTGCGCAGTTAAGCTCACAATTACTAGATGTTATTGAAGAAACAAAATTAGCAATAGATAATTATTTAACTATATGAATATATTGCTCAATTAATTTAAATTAATTGAGCAATATATAAATTTTTATGGTGTAGTTACTGTTGTAGAAGTATCAGCTGGCACCGTAGTTGTAGTAGTTGTTGTAGCTGTAGCTGGCTGTATATCAAAAACTGTAGTATCAGCAGCATAGCAATACCATGGCATCGTAGTACCATTAACTGATACATTAATAGTTACCATATCAATATTACCTAAATTAGGTTGGGTACTGCTGTAGCATACTCGATTTGTACCATTAACTGTAACATAGTGATAAGTAGTTGTTGTAGCTGTAGCTGTAGTTGCTACATCTGCTGGTAATGTATATACAACTGCATCACCTGTACCTGATTGTTGTAATACAACAGGTTCACCTGTAATTACGACTCTGTCAGCTGCCGAGGCAGAAAAACTAACGCCTAAAACTAGTAGAGATATAATATTTTTTAACTTTTTCATCATAATTCGCTCCATGAAGTTAACTTGCAAAACCCTTTAAATCTAGTTCTACCCTAAAACTAGTTGATACAGGCGACGTAGAACGTTGGTTTAATTATAGTAGAAAATTAATCAAAAAGTATGCAATTATCTTGTTAAGATACAAGATCTTAATAAAATAGATTTATCTTTAATTGAAAGTCAGCTAGATTATTTACGCTTTTAATAATTAAATGAAAAAGATATTTATGAGGGTAAGATGGCATTCCTGACTTCAGTTCTTAGCTGCTATTGGATGTCTTCAGAAACGTTTTAGGAAACTTACATCTCGTAAAGCTTCGCACCACGCTTACAATCCGACTTCCTAAATAATGGTGTTAGCTGAGCAGAAACTACCATCCTTACTATTAAAAATAGCTCAATTTAATTATGATATCAAATTAAAATACAATTTGTTTAATTTTTATACAAATATTAGGACTATGAGTGAAACCGTTTCTCTTTAAGTTGGTCTCTATTTTAATTAAACTATCTTTACCATATATCTGACAAGAATAAAATCATTAGTAATTCCAAACTAACTGCCCACCAGTATTTCAAATAGAACATAATTTATTGCCTATAATTAAATTAAACGCGTTTTTATAATGAAGTTATGAAAGATAAAACAGCACCTTGGGTTATTGTAGGTGGCGGTCCAGTAGGAGAAATGCAAGCTGTGCTTTTAGGAGCAATTTTTCCTAAGCAAAATATTTATATCATAGACAAAGAAAGAGATGTAAAACGTCAGCACGGGCTTTTAATTTGGCCTGAAACAATTGAGCATATTATCCATCAGCTTGATCAAATTCGTAAGCACTTAGAGCCTAAAGGCCAGGAAATCGATCCAGGTGATAATCATACACGCATTACAAAAATTAATGAAACGATTGATTTTTTAAAGAAAAATTTCTTGCAGAATAGAAATGGTACTTTTATTCCTACACAAGCATTAATTGAAAAATTAAGAAGCCTATCTACGAAACGACCTAATATCCATTATAGATCAGATGAAGTTACTACTTCTCGGTTAAATTTCTCTGAAGATCACGAGATAACTAATCTACTGAAGACGGCAAGTTTAATTTTGGGTGCCGATGGAGCACGCAGCATAATTCGAAAAGATATATTTCTTGATCCTGAGGGCAATGAAAATAAAAAAATTGTGGCTGGCTATATTATTGAAATTAAATTTAAGGCACGCGCAAAGAAATCTTCATTTATAAAAGATCAAATTAATAAAACTGTTTTGCCAACGCTCTTTAGAGGCAACTTCCATGTTTGGATGCAAAGCAAAGATAATTCAACTACTTTGCGTATTTTTATTGATAAAGAAGTCTATGATAAATTAAGAAATAAGCGTGATAACAAAGGTCGAGCTTATGGAACCTTCGCTAACCCTTACCGCCGATTGATTGATTTACCTAAAGAATTTAGAGAGGCTATTGCTGAAGTTATTAGCTCTGTTATTGGTGATCAGAATATTGAGCATGACACTATAAAAATTACGACTTTAGCTTTATCTACCTTTACTGCAAAAAGACTAGTTACGGTAAGAAATGAAACACTTTACGCATTAGTTGGTGACGCAGCTGCAGGTTTAGTATTAGCCCGTGGTTTAAATAATGGATTAGAGTGCAGTATGGAATATGCTGCTGCTATGTATTATTCTTCTTTACACGAAGAAGACTTTGTTAAAAGTTTTTCTCAATATGAAACATTACTACAAGACCATATTCTATTAATTGATTCATATTGTAAATATTTGATTCAACAGCTCTTACCCCCTAATGAAAATAGCAATTCTCCTGTACCTACTTCTATTTCAGGCGCAGAATCGCCTAATGCTCCTAACCGCTTCCCGGAAGCAACACCTAAAGCAGAACAACTTGCAGACTCTACGGCATCTAGCAACCTGCCTCTTTTTAATACCGATCAACCTATAGATCCTGATCTAGCCAATCTAATAAAAAAGATTCGGGACAAGTATTTATATATCTTCAATCAGATTACAGATCACCCAGCAAGGAACAAACAAAAACATTACGATATGGTTACAAGATTAGCTAAAGAGTTTGAGGACTTTGTAAATAACTTACTTCCAAATACTTTAACTGAGGAGAAATGGAAAAAGATATTATTTGAAAAATTAATCAACAATACCTCACTTTTAGGAAAACCGAAAAGTGAATTCCATATTGCTGAAGAAAATAGCCAAACAATTACTGAAAAAAACTTAAATGCTATCAGACAAAATACTAGTTATTTAGGATTATATAATAGCCTATTGGGTTGCTTTTCAGTCTTTAAGCCGAAGTCTTCTACAAAGGCAAAACAGCTTACAAGAGATGAGTCATCTCAGCCACTCACCATTTCAGAAATTGAAGAAAAGATGAGTATCTATAAAAATTTATTGAAAGATAATGAATCACTTTACATCCAGACATTTTCTGTAGAATGGTATTATCTCAGCCAAAGAGTTTATGTAGAATTGGATAAATTAATTTCAAGTTTACTTAAAGATAGTACTACCAGACATGGTGTGTATCTTGACTATTTAACGCAACTAGATTTAATAATTGAATTCCTTTCTTCTAATTTAGAAGATGATTTAGAGAATAAAATATCTTCTTTTAGTCAAGGTATCGTAAATCCAGCAATTCCCTATAAGGACACTATACCTAGTGAATATTTAAAATTGCTCTTTAAGTTCGTAGATGAAACATATGATTCTGCTTATAAACAAAAAATTTTTTCGATATCCTACTAAAAGTAAGTTAAGTAAAAAAAGTAGTTCTTAATACTATTTAATAGCATCAAATGCCAAAATAGGAATCTTCTATGGTCATTAATATACATATTTTTATTAACTCAATTTTACTTTCCTTTATTAAGGAGAATATATACTCAAAGCTACACTTAGTTAATTACATAACTTAATTAATTTTTAAATTTCTATATCATGAGCCAGCCGGCGCCGATTGGCCCGAAAATAAGTTAAAGGTGAATGCGCTAATAAGTCAGATAACTTCTCCATATAAATACAAGCAAACCGATCAACCTGATAAGCAAAATAACTTTCCTCAGCCCCTGCTCTAAAAATACGACCCCAACGAGGATTATAAAAAGCTTGTTGTTCTTTGAGCAACGCTGTTATATGTGTATCAATTCTAGCAATTTGCTGCTGCCAATTATTAATTTCTTCTTGATAAATCTGAGTATCTTCATCAATACTTTTTGTGTATAAATCAATATATTTTTGCTCAAATTCTTTTTTAGTTTCCATTGCAGTAATAATTTGTTTCTCAACCGGTAAAGCACGCTTTTGTGAAGCTATTTCTTCACTTAGCTCTTCAACAACGAGCGCTGTTCGCCAATTACAATCTTTCTTTAATCGGAGAATATCCCCATAGATATGGTCACCGATATATAAAATTTCATCACCTTTAACTTGTAAGTCTTCTGTAAACTTACGAGCACAACCACCTTGATAGATCCCAGGTTTTATTGCACCATGAAAATTGGTCATAGTGCCATCCACAGGATTTACTGCAAGAAAGCGTGGATTATCATAGAAAAAACGTGGTTTACCAGCTAAGGTAATGACATATTCAAATAAATCGCGCCAATCTTCATTAGGCTCTAAAAAAGGATTAATAGCATATTCTAATAATAACTTCGTATAACTATATTCAGAATTAGTAAGAATAAATATTCGTTTTCCATAACGTTTTAATCGCTTTAATCCTTCAACAACTGCCTTTTCTTTAAGAACATAGTCATCAAGATGCTCACTAATATAATTTTTAATACTACCATCTGCATGCGCTTTATCAACACTACTTAATACATCTAAAGCAATTTTGTTATAAGTTGGTAACTCATTGGGATACTCATCTTTATAATCAATCAACTGACTGTATAAAACACAAAAAGCAATTGAAAATGAGGTATCAATAGCCATGTAATTAGGATCTTTTAAATCAACATAAATACTTTGATAAATCTTTTTTTGTTCAGGATAACTAATAAGCTTAGTACCATGATAACTTTGTCGAATGGCACCATATCGACTTAATTTTAAAATATTACCATTACGGCTATCGACAATCAGGCCACGAATTGCATCATCAAAATTAAACTGAAATTCGCGAATTTTAACTGGGTAATTTCTATCTTGAATAAGTTTTTCAATAACAATTTTGTAAACAAGTGTTTCAAAATTCTTAGTATTATAGCGTATAAGCGTATGATCCATATCTAAGCCTATGAGCTTAATTTTTTTCATATTTAAAATACGATTTACAAAAACTTTTTGATCCATAACTTTTCCTTTTCTTTAATACTATTAACTACCAGCTTACGTTAGAACCATATTTTTTTTGTAAATAATGAGCTAGAGCACGTATAGCCATTGCTTCTCCGCCTTCAGGTTTCCCTGGTTTACTACTTATATTCCAAGCCATAATATCAAAATGAGCCCAAGTAGCTGTAGTTGGTACAAATCGTTTCAAAAATAAAGCAGCTGTTATAGCGCCAGCATAAGGGGTATTTCCACAATTTGATAAGTCGGCGATACTTGAATCTAATAAAGAGTTATAATTTTCAAATAGTGGTAATTGCCAAATTGGGTCTTCTACTTCCATCGCTGCCTTTATTAATTCTTGTGCCAAACTTTCATTATTTGCAAACATTGCTGCAATTTCTGTACCTACCGCAACTCGAGCAGCACCTGTTAAGGTTGCAAAATCAATAATAAGCTCTGGATTAAACTCTGCGGCTTTTACTAACGCATCAGCCAAAATTAATCGACCCTCTGCATCAGTATTATCTACTTCTACAGTTAGCTTATTACGCATCGTTATAATATCACCTGGCCGAAATGCTTGCGGTCCAATCGAATTTTCAACAGCGGGTATGAGCACTTGTAAATGAACTGGTAATTGGCAAGCCATAATCCATTGTGCTAATCCTAAAGCGTGGGCCGCACCACCCATATCTTTCTTCATTAAACGCATGCCTGCTGATGGTTTAATATCAAGACCACCGCTATCAAAGCAAACGCCTTTACCAATCAAACAAATAGCAGGATGTTTAGGAGACCCCCACGTAAAGGAAACGAGTCTTGGTTTATTTTCTGACGCTTTACCCACTGTATAAATTGCCGGAAAGTTATTTTCTATTAATTCCTTATCAACCCATTGCTTAAAATTAGCCTGATATTGCTCGGCAAGATTTTGTGTAACCTGAGCAAGTTCTGCCGGCCCCAAATCATTAGTAGGCTTATTAATTAAATTCCGAATAAAAAAGATACTGTCCACTTGTCTCTTAATTTGAAGTAATTCTTCTTCTGAAACAATTAATCGTCGAGCAACTATGTCAGATGCTTGTTTATATTCAGTAAACTGGTATTGCGCTAAACCCCAAAAAATTAATGCCACTTGTGATAGCGCTTGGTCTGGCTTATATGAGCCCGCTGGAAGACGGGTAACCACATGCGCTATTGCTGAAAAAGTATCACGTTGCTCTCCTGCTCCTATATAGGCTTTTGCTAACGAGCCATCTTGATGGCTTACTAAACAGATATCCCCTAACCGTCCTTTAAATTGTTGCGAATTAAATAAATTACGTTCATAGTCAGTTAAATTAATTATATCTTTATTCCAGTATTCTTGCGTAATTAAAATTAGAGGACACGCCTGCTCGTCAGCGCATTGATAAAATAGTTCACTATTCATAGCTACTCCTTATTAAATCCGCGAAATTGTGCCACTCGCATACCAGAAAAATATAAAATTAGAAAATAAATAACTATGCTCACACTAACATGAAAAAAAAGTTTACCTAGCCTTAACCAAGGAGTAAGTGATAGCCAGTCAAATGTTGTGCCTGACATAAAATATAAATATAAAGCAATAACACTATTAGCTAGTATTAATTGCAAACAAAAAAATAACCACCCTGCTTTTGGTTTATATATTTTACGACGCCGAAGCAGGAATAACAAAATGCCACTATTAACATAGCCTGCTAAAGCAGAAGCCAAAGCTAAACCTGCATGGGCTAAAGGCCAAATGAGCAATGCACATAAAATACTATTCACTACCATAGCAATAGCGCCTACTTTAACAGGCGTTTTAATATTTTGTTTAGCATAAAAACCTGAGGCTAGTACCTTAACCATCATAAAGGCAGGAATACCGGACGCAAGTGCTATTAAGCTTTTTTGTGTTTGTATTAGATCAATATTTGTAAATTTGCCATAAGCAAAACAACTTGCTATCAATGGCATAGAGAAAAAGATAAGGCCAATGCTAGCAGGAATACCAATTAATAATATAGTCTTTAATCCCCAGTCAATTGCCAATGAAAAGTGAATATTATTTTCCTCAGCATGACGACGCGATAGGTGAGGTAAAATCACTGTAGCAATAGCCACACCAAAGACCCCTAAAGGAAAATCCGTTAACCTATCTGTATAGTATAACCAGGAAACACTACCTACTTTTAAAAAAGAAGCGAATATGGAATCGATAATTAAATTTAGTTGAGCAATAGAAACCCCAAATAAAGCAGGAAGCATTAATCGCATAACCCGTTTAACGCCTTCATCAGCGTAAGCCCGTGTTGGCCTTATTAATAATTGACGTCGATGTAAGAAAGGTAATTGAAATAAAAATTGCACAACCCCAGCAAACAAGACTCCCCAGGCTAAGGCCATTATTGGGGGATGACAATAATTTACTAAGAATAACGCTGATAAGATTAAAGATAAATTTAAAAATACCGGCGTAATAGCAGGCACAACAAAATGTCCATAAGTATTTAAAATAGCACCCGCCATGGCAGTCAGCGAAACAAGCATTAAATACGGAAAAGTAATTCTTAACATTTCTGTGGCCAATAATGTTCGACTACTATATTCACCGAAACCTGGGGCAAAAATAAAAATAATGACTGGCGTTGCAATAATGCCTAGCAATGTAACTAAAGTCAGTATAGAACTTAATCGACCCGCAACGCGCGCAATAAATGTGCGTACATCTTCATGTGATTGCGTTTGCTGATATTCAGCCAGAACAGGCACAAATGCTTGTGAAAAAGCGCCCTCTGCAAAAAGTCGACGCATAAAATTAGGTATTCTAAAGGCAACTAGAAAAGCATCCATGCCTGCTTGAGCACCAAATAAATGAGCCAATAACATATCTCGTACAAATCCTGTCATCCTTGATAAAAAAGTCATAAGGGAAACAAGTGTACTTGAACGTAGCAGGCTTTGTCGTTTCGGGACCATAGTTTCGATTGTAGACATAAATTTTAGAAATTATAAAAAAGTCTTATCATATAATGTTAATGTAGAGTTTTGCGACAATTAAATAAATTTCGTTAATATTTTTGCATACCAGTTTAATTAACTTATTGAAAATAAATTAAAATAAGATTATTACATTTAATTACTATAAATTCGATATAAAGATATAAGATTAATTTTATGTCTAGTTTTTGTCTACCAAAATAGACTTTAATAAAAACACCCTATCATAATAGGCAGCTTTCTTAAGGACGTTTACAGTTTAGGCAATTAGATTGTAGAGTATAGGCTTATCTTATGACAAAAAATCAGTATAAATTAATAGGCTTAATTGCTTTAGGCGGCACATTAGAATTTTATGATTTTACAATTTACGCTTTATTTGCGCCTTATCTTAGTCAACATTTCTTTGCCAATACTAATCAATTTATTACCTTAATTAATACATTTGCCGTTTTCGCACTAGGTTATTTAGCTCGTCCTTTAGGCGGCATTATTTTTGGCCATCTAGGCGATAAATTTGGACGTAAATCAGCCTTTTCATTATCAGTGTTTATAATGGCGATTGCGACTTTACTTATTGGGTGTTTACCTACTTACCAATCTATCGGTATGGCGGCACCTATTTTTTTAATTATATTAAGATTATTACAAGGCTTTTCAGTAGGCGGGGAAATTCCTGGCGCTGCTATATTTAGCAGTGAACATATGCCAACTAATCAAAAAGGTGGGGCCATTGGCTTTGTATTTATGTGTATTACTCTAGGAAATACTATTGGTGCTGGAGTTGGCTTAATTTTAACTACATTTTTAACCCCCCAGCAAATGCTATTGTGGGGATGGCGTATCCCTTTTATCTTAGGGTTTATAGTAGGTATTATTAGCTATAAGGTTAGAAATAAAACGCTAGAAACACCTACCTTTCTAGCAATATTAAAAGAAAATAACATACATCGTCTTCCATTGTTAGGGGTTCTCCAACTATCGCGGGTTAAATTATTCAGCGCTTTTTTATTAACAGCAGTGCCAGCAAGTATTATTTCTTTTTTTCTCTATTTACCTACCTATCTTATTAATAATATTAATATTCAGGTTTCACATACCTATGTCATTAACTTTTTTGCTTTCTTAAGTCTAGGTTTAATGACTTTTTTCTCTGGCCGCGTCTCAGATTATATAAATAGAACAAGGCTGTTAATAATCAGTACAATACTCTTGATTGTTTTTAGCTATCCACTCTTTTATGGCTTAAAGCTGTATGGCGACACCTTTTTATGGCTATTTATTTTAGGTCTAGCAGCTCTTGGCGGCATGGCAAATGGCAGCTACATCATTTTACTTCTTGAATTATTTCCAGCAAATATTCGTTATTCTGCAGTAGGCTTTAGCTATGGTCTAGGTATTGCAGTATTTGGTGGCATAGGCCCCCTGGCATTTACTTGGCTAATTCGCTACTTAGGAATATTAGAAGCGCCTGCGTTTTATATATTAAGTTGCGCAATTCTGACCTTATTTGCCGGTTTAGTAAATGTTTCTACAAGTAAATTCACAAAGTATGCAAATAAGCCCTTAATTAAAAAACATCCCATACACATAGAGTCTTAAAGCATTTATTTAGTGTATATATATTGACAAAAATAGAGTGATTAGGCATGATTGGCACTTTTGTGACACCTGAATGAGTGGAGATTTTTAAGTGGCAAATATTAAATCAGCAATCAAGCGTGCTCGTCAGAACGTAAAACTTCGCAAGCATAATGCTAGTGCACGTTCTATGTATCGTACTTATATAAAAAACGTTATTAAAGCCGTTGAAGCTGGTGATCAAGAAGCAGCACGTGCAGCTTATGCTAAAGCCCAACCTGTTATTGATAAAGCAACAGGCAAAGGATTAATTCATAAAAATAAAGCTGCAAGGATTAAAAGCCGTTTAAGCGCTCGTGTTAAAGCGATGGCTTCTTAAGTTTAATTCATAACATCGTTAATTTTAAAATATCTTCCATCCCGCTTAATTAAATAAGATCCGAGCCATCTGCTTCGGATCTTACTATTGGCTGGCCTAAAAAGTTATTTTCACTTGCTTGCTGATTAAGTTGCTCATAAACGCGCTTAGCTGGCATATAATGAGGGAATTGTTTTATTAACTGATTTAAAATCATTCTTGATGAAGCCTCATCTCCACGATTCCATTCGTTAATAGCATCCATATACATTAAATCTGCAGTCTGCCCTGCAAATACGGGAACCTGATTTAAATTAATAGGTTCAATATAACTGAAACGTTGTTCTTTTAAGGCACCCATCCAATGCACCATCTTACGAGCCTGCCAACTGCCATTATCACTAGCAAGCTTTAATAATTCTTTACCTTGTTCTGGTTGCCGCTCACCTAAAGAGCCATCAAGATAAAGAAGAGCTAATTGATATTGAGCATAGGCATTATTATTATTAGCTAATTCCTTATAAATAGATGCAGCATGTTGAGGGTCTTTATTAACACCTAGGCCATGTTGATACATGCGTGCTAGCGCTAATTTAGCTTTTGCATTACCTAAATTAGCGGCTTGTTGGTAAAAGTTTATAGCTTCTTGAAAACTCAGCTTCGTTGATACACCTGTTTCAGACAATAATCCAAGCTCATAAAGAGCGCTGCTATCGTCTGCTTGAGCGGCTTTTTTATACCAGCTCAGAGCTTGCTGCTCATCACGCTTGCCTAAGTCACCACGTAGATAAATACCCGCTAACTGATTCATTGCTTTTGCATAACCTTGCTCGGCAGCACGTGTATAAAGCTCTTGAGCTTTAGAGTAATCAACGTTTATAGCTTTACCCATTTCATAGATTAAAGCTAAATTATATTGAGCAATCTTATCTTGTTTGTTAGCTGCAAATGAGTAACTATTAAACGCATTCTGATAATCATTATCTACCGTTTCATAAATAAAACCTAGTGCTACTGCGGCAGGCGTATAACTATCTTGGGCTTCCCTATACCATTTTTTAGCTAAATCATAATTAGGTAATTTATCAACACGTCCTAATTGATAAAATTGGCCAAGCAGATACTGGGCAACAGGTTGATCTTGTTCAGCTGCTAATTGATACCAATAAAAAGCCTGCTCTTTATTTTCTTCCCCTCCTAACCCTTTATCATAAAGAAAAGCAAGTTTAAGCTCAGCCTCTTTATCCCCTTTATTAGCAAAATCCTGATAAATTTCTTTTGCCTGCTTCATATTATCTGGATTATTAGCCATTAGCATATAGTAATCGGCTAATAATATACCTGCCTTGCTATTACCTAATTGCCGTGCTTTATCAAGTTCTGGCAAGAAATCTTCCTTTAATTGGTGCTGTAGAATAGCTAAATTAAAGTTTGCATAAGAAAATCCTGCTTGTGCTGATTGCTGTAATAACTCTTTTGCTTTTGCAACATTTTTACTAAGGCCTTTTCCATTGCTATAGTAGGTACCTAAAATAAAGTCATGTGCTGGGTTATTAGAGGTTTGTTCATACCAATACATTGCTTCTACAGGGTCAGCAGCTACAGCAATGCCTCTCTCATACATTAAACCTAACAAGATTGCTGCAGTCGAATTGCCTTTTTGCGCTTCGTTTTTTGCAACATTGAATGCTTCTTTTTGTTTTACAGGATTAGCATCCATAGCGTTATAAAACGCTAGAGGTAATTGCGCTTCAATAACGCCCGCATTAACTGCACCTTGATACAAATTCTTAATAAGAGTCACTCTAGCTTGTTTAGCATTTTTACTAAGCGCATTATTACTATCTTTACTTAAAAAAGAGGCCAATTGATATTGGGCAGGGCCAAAACTATTGGAAGAAGCAATTGAAAGTAAAGCAAGTGTTTGCTCATGGTCTGGCTTAACAACTAACGTACCATCAGAAGCCACTAGCCCTTGCTCATAAATATTGGCTAAAACATATTGGGCATTAGGATTACCTTTAAAAGCGGCATCTGTAATCCACTGGACCCCCTTTTGATAATTAACAGGCTCCGTTTTTCCTTCTAAATATAAAAGACCTAAATTATATTCAGCTCGTAAATCCTGCTGCAGAGCTGCTAACTGAAAATAGGTAATTGCTTGAGGAATATTTTTAGCTACCCCAATCCCATATTGATAAAGCTGCCCTAATTCATATTGAGCACCTGGATCACCTAATATCGCTTGACTATATAATTGATTTAATACAGATTGTAAGTTGGCTTTATTTTGCCAGCCTGCAAGCTTTTCTTCTAAATAATCAAAGGGCTTAATTTCATTGCTAATTGGGTAAGTTGTACTTAACTTAACAAATGAATCAGGCTCATGCTTTAAAACTAAATACTGATCACGAAGTATACTTTCTATTCCTTTTGAATAAGGATAGCGTGGATAAGCCCAAGATGTATTATTAGCTACTGATGTTAAAGTAGGCGCTATAACATCAAAATAATCACTAATTGATATGTCCGCTGGCTCGACCATTACAAACTGCGGTTTATATAAATCTTGCCGCGTTATTTTATCTACATGTGGCGCTGGATTATAATTATTTTCTTTTAAAGCCGCTGGATTTTTCCATGCAGTATAGATTCCACTTAACTGATATTCTTTACCAAAACTTTCGCTCTTATCCTCACTTAACCATTTAGCAACGGCAATATTTGCTGCCAAAGAGGCTGGTTTTTCCTTAATTTTCTTTTTCGCTTCCTGTTCCCAATAATTAGCTAGCTCTAAATTAGCCGTTATACCTTTACCATCCTTATAAAGTTTAGCAACTGCTTTTTGAGCTTCTTTTGAGCCATTTTGGGCAGCCTTAAGTGTCCAATTAAAGCCTAATTTTTCATCATACAGAGGGCTTTTTTTATCAAGATAAAGTTCAGCAAGCGTAGTTTGAGCTTTGATATTTTGCTTTTCCGCAGCTTTGGTTAGCCACTCTTTAGCTTTAGCGCTATCTCCTTCCTTACGCGCTATTTCCCCATAAATAAACATTGCGGGCGGATAGTTTTCCTGGGCTGATTTTTCAACAAAACTTTTAGCTTTAGCCAAATCTTTGGTAACACCTTGTCCATTAACATATAGTTCAGCCAGTTTTATTTGCGCATTAAAATTTCCTTGAGCTGCTGCTTTAGTAAGCCAAATAACTCCCATCTTCTTATTTTGCGCTTGACGACTTTCTAAAAAATGCTCTGCTAAAGTATATTGAGCAATAGCGTTCCCATTTTTAGCTGCAGTAATATAATAATGTTTAGCAGCTTCGGGATTCTTTTTTACACCATAGCCATATAAATAAGCTGCTGCACAATACATATTAGCTGCAGTATCATTTGCCTCTGCTGCTTTTTTAAACCATTTAAATGCTTCTTCTGGATCCGCTTTATTTAAGGAATAATTAGCTAATAGGCGTTGCGCGGGTAAAAAACCTTTATTAGCCGATTCCATAAAATAACGTAAAGCTAGGGTGTCATTTCTTAATTCCCCATAACCATAAAGACGCATTAAACCAAGGTAGTAATTAGCTACCGGATCTGTAGACGCTAAGCCTGGTAGGGTTTTCGCTGCAAGCGTATAATTACCTTGTCGATAAGCCTCTAAACCATCAGCAGCATTGACCAATTGGCTTGAAGCTGTAGCAACTAAGCAAAACCATGGTAGCAATGATTTCATGGTAATCTTCCTTTTAATTTAATTAATACTTACCTTTAAATAAAATCCTTACATATCAATAGAAGGAATAATACCGTATCTCACTATGGCTCTAATTGCATCATTTTTGGAGCCTGTATTAGCAAGCCAATAATTACCTCGGTTATTTAAACCATATTTGACATTGGTATATTCACAAACTTGTAAATGATCTTGACAATTAACTATCCGCCCATAAGGTGATTTTCCTTCAGCAAGCGAGCAAATATATTTAACTACAGGTTCACTTGTTGCTAAAACAGCCCATTGCTTTCCAGAAATAGAATGGTTTAAATAAGCACTATAAGCACTATCTTCTGGACGCATTTGAAAGAGATTAATGGTTTGGTTTGTTTTATTAAAAACAACATAGAGCGACTGTGTTGCTCCCGCATCAGAAGGTTTTAATTTTAGTGTTTTTAAATCAAAAGCGTAGCCCTCATTACGACAGCCTATAGGATTACTTGTATTTTCTTTTTCTGCTTTTTCAGTTTTTATAGCTTTTTCGGTTTTTATAGCTTTTTCCGCAAAAAGGTTATTGCACCCCATTAAAAATAAGAGAAAGAACAAATTTTTTAGATTTTTTTGGCTTAGTTTGTTCATTGTCTTTTTCCACTTGCAGTTGATAAAATAGGTCGTACAGTTACTTTGGTACCTAGACCATTTGGACTGTTTGTATCTACAAATTCACGATTTAACCAAAGAGCGTCTTGCGTAAATAATCTCACACACCCATGACTGGCACGATAACCGGGAATATCATCAGAACCATGTAATGCAAACCCTTTATGAAAATACATACAATAGGGCATTTTTGCGCCGCCTTTACCGATTGGATAAACATTAGAGCGACACTTTTCATTTTCCTTACTAAAAAAGTGGAAGATACCCGTCATAGTACGGCAGGAATGACTACTATCTGGACATTTATCAATACCCGATGAAATAGGGCCCCATTTAACTAACTTTCCTTCAGCATTATAGGCGCCCCAGGCAAGTTTATCTTGGTCAACAATGACTTGCTTTTCACCTTCAGGCTTTATTTGTAAAGGAAAAGGAGCAAAATCTAACAGGGTCTTATTGGCTAAATTACGAGGTACTACAATTTCTTTACCATACCATAAATGGTTATAGCTACGATTAATACGCTGCACAATGTCACGCTGCTGTTCATCAGGAAAAAGTTTCTCCCAAGTTTGCCCTTTCCCAACTTTAATACATTCATATTGCGGATAAGCACAAAGTCCGTTTCCATAATAGGCATTGGCATGTACTGCAAAAGCAGGTATTAAAAGAGTAATCATCACCAAAATTCTTTTCATGACGTGACCCCTATAATTTAAGTAAAGGATTGCGCTTTAAATCCTTCTTCACTCTATGTCGGTTAACTACCTAAAAAGTTTAGTATTGCCTCTATTTTTAATTCTTGTTAAAACCCCTATTAACCTCTCAGTTAAAAGGTACTAGCGGCCTTCTTTATAGCTTTCATTAATATTGGATAAGCTAAATGAAAGCAGCTAATTGATAACTAAGCTATTGCAAAAACTAGGCCAATATCTAGTGTTTAACGAACTTGCTGTAATAAATTAATAAAATTAGACAGCCATAGCTTTACAAAAATAGAAAGCTTAGCTGTCGATTGATAATGGATTGGTGTGGAAGTAGATTAAGGATGAAAATGCTGATATATCCGCAAAGCGAGTTCCGCATTAATGCCGGCAACTTTTACAATTTCTTCAATAGGCGCTTTAGCAAGCTCTCGTAAGCCACCAAAGCGTTGTAATAATGCATGACGTCTTTTTGGGCCAACACCTTCAATCATTTCTAAAGAAGATTCAAGCCCTGCCGTATTTCTTTTTTTACGATGAGCCATAATTGCAAAGCGATGTGCTTCATCGCGTATTTGTTGTAATAGATGTAAGGCTGGTGAATCGCTTGGCAGCGTAATTTCCTTTTCTTGAGCCACAAGAATTAATCGTTCCCAGCCTGCTTTCCTATCTACACCTTTAGCAATACCTAATAAAGTAATACCTTCTATACCAAGCTCTTGTAGAACACGCTTAGCAACACTAACTTGTCCTTTACCACCGTCAATAATTAATACATCGGGTAAATTTTGCTCTTGTAATAAGCGTTTATAACGTCTTGATAAGACTTGTTGCATTGCCGCATAGTCATCAGATGGCGTAATACCATTAATATTAAATCGACGATAATCACTCTTACGGGGGCCCTCGGCATCAAACACAACACAGGAAGCGACTGTTAATTCTCCTTGCGTGTGGCTAATATCAAAGCATTCCATACGCTCGATAGGTTTTTCAAGTTCTAAAAGTATGGCCAAAGCAGTATAGCGTCTTGCCATTGTTGCTGCTGAAGCCTGATGCTCGCCCACTGCTAAACGCAGGTTATTCTTTGCAAATTCAAGCCACCGAGCTTTGATGCCCCGTGGGTTTACTTGTATCCGACATTCTTTACCTCGCAATTTGGTTAGCATATCTTTGAGAGGACCTAATTCGGGAACTGCTTCATCTAAAATTAGTAATTCAGGGATTCTCTCGGGAACTTCAACATAATAAAAAGAAATAAACGCCTCTAGGACTTGTTGACGTAATTCATCCTCTTGCATCGTTAAATCAGGTACTGTAGGAAAAAAGCTTTGACTAGCAATAACATGACCATCCCGAATAGAAATACACTGCACGCAAGCGAAACTTAGTCGAGCTTCAATCGCAATAACATCTGCATCGCCTCTTAATTGCACTACACCTTGTTGCTCTTGTACTAAACGTAAACTTTTAATTTGATCCCGCAATACTGCTGCCTGTTCATAAGCGAGCGTTTGCACGGCAGATTCCATACGCAATTCTAGTTCTTTTAAGATATCTTGACATTTTCCCTGAAGAAACTTAACAGCATCATTTACAGATTGCTGGTAATCATCTGCAGAAATATAACCTGCGCAGGGTGCTGTACAACGCTTTATTTGATATTGCAGGCATGGCCGAGAGCGAGTATTAAAATAACTATCCCTACAATTTCGAATTTTAAATACTTTTTGAATGGTACTTAAAGTATCGCGAACCATGCCTGCACTTGGATAAGGCCCAAAATAAGTGCCCTTTTGTGGCTTCTTTTTACTTCGGTACATTTCTAATCGGGGATAAGTATGTTCTGTCGTAAGATGAATGTAGGGATACGACTTATCATCGCGCATTAAAACATTATATTTGGGACGAAATGTTTTAATCAAACTGCTTTCTAAAAGAAGAGCTTCTGTTTCAGTTTTAGTAACTGTTACTTCAATGGAGGAAATTTGACTAACTAGAGAGCGGGTTTTGGCGCCCACTATCTGTCTGGAAAAGTAGCTACTTACACGTTTTTTTAAATTTCCTGCTTTGCCAATATAAAGAATGTCACCTTTTATATCTAACATTCGATAAACGCCAGGTTCCATAGTAAGGTTAGCTAAAAAATTACTTAATTCGTTTGATAAAATTTGCTTACTCATAGATTAATTACTAAGAATAGATACTCCCTTGCAATAACTAAAAGACTATATGCCAAGAGAATTCATTTGTTTGAGTTTAAACCTGATTTAATATAATTTGCTATAAGAGATTTCCCTCTTACATTAAATCAATATAGTTGATTTCAATTGTTCAAAGTCATAAAAAAGCTTCATTGCTTTTATGGCAAATCGTTTATTTGATCTAGAGCGCGCAAAATTACGCGATCATTTTTATCATAGCATAAAAAAGCTTGTATCTCTTTATACTTAACTCACATTAGTGATCATCTAATAACACATCCGACGGTTTTTCAATTACTTTATGTTTTAAGGCAAGATGGGTCAACTCTACATCGTTTTTAATACCTAATTTTTCAAAGATTCGATATCGATACCCATTAATAGTTTTTGTGCTTAAAAACAAGCGCTCAGCAATATCTTGTACCGTCATACCACTCGTAATCATTAACATGACTTGCATTTCACGCTCTGATAAAGCATCAAAAGGTGAACCTTGAACGTCCATCAGACTATTAATCGCCATTTTCTGGGCAATCTCAGCACTTAAATATTTTTCACCTTTTGCTACTTTACGAATAGCTGCGGCCATTTCTTGTACACCAGACTCTTTGGTGAGATAGCCCATAGCTCCTAGCTGTAAAATACGTGTAGGTAATGGTTCAGCACAAATTGCCGTCACAGCAATGATTTTAATATGAGGATTAGATTTTTTAAGACGTCTTGTTACTTCCCATCCATCAATACCAGGCATTTTCATATCCAGTAAAACGACATCTGGTCTGTGAGATTTCACCAACACTAGGGCTTCCTCGCCACTTGCAGCCTCAGCAACTACATCCATATCAGGCAAATCTTCTAAAAGTCGGCGAATACCCATTCTAACCAACGCATGGTCATCAACAATGAGTATTTTGATCAAGCGATGCTCCTTGACAATTTGTCAGCCAATAAACCCTTACATAACTTAACTATTTTGCTTACAGCAAGATAATATTATTATTTGAGCAAATAATGTAGTAACACTTGCAACTTTGTATTAAAGCAAAATTGCAAGTATGCAAGAGGTCTCACAATTCAAAAGTACGACGATATTAACAAGACTAACTAGGCATTACAATTAAAGAAATCTATTAAATTTTTGCAAACCTTAGCAATTGTGTCTTAGTAAATCGCCAAATGACTTTAAAATGGTCTAATTTAATTGCATATCGATTTTATTCTAGCTTTTAATGAATTTAATTGATTATATAAATTATAACAAAAGCGTTTTAACATGCATGAATATGAATGCTTGGATTATCTTTTTCCACCTCAAATAATGGCAAAAATTCCCCTAACTCACACGCTCGATGCATAAATTTTTCTATATCCTGGCAAACAAAATCATACAACACCTCATACTTGTCAATAACAAAGTAGATTTGCTGTAACTTATCAATGCGATAAGGCGTGCGGAATGCAGCCACTGGATCAAATAAAACGCGCATAGGTATATCGCTTTCAACACTATAAGCAGTTTCACTGATTGATGACAAAATCCCCCCACCATAAGCACGTAAACCATAATCCGTTTTAATTAAACCAAATTCAACAGTAAACCAGAATAAACGCTGCAACAAAGGCCATTGACTCTCTGGAAAAGCCAATACTTTACGAGCATAGTTACAAAGAAAATCAGCATATACAGGATCAGTTAGCATTGGGCAATGGCCAAAGAGTTCATGAAAAATATCAGGCTCTTTAATATAGTTTAGCTCTTCTTGACAGCGTATAAAGGTAGCAGCTGGAAAATGTCGCTCTGCTAATAACTCAAAAAATTCACGTGCAGAGATTAAAGCGGCTACTGGTTTAACCTGCCAACCAGTTAATCCAACTAATTTAGAACTAATATCAGCAAGTTGCGGAATATAAGTAGATGGTAAATTAAGTATTTGTAACCCTTTTAAAAACTCATCACAAGCGCGATTAGGTAAAATTGCCATTTGTCTTTCATAGAGCTGCTGCCAGATACCATTTTCCTCTGGGGAATAATCTATAAGTCCTTCTGCATTAGGTTGATGCGAGACATAGCGACTAACAAATTTCATAATAGCTCCTGGCACCCATAGTTATTTATGACGATTATTAAAATAATAGACTTCTTTGGGCAAACACATATCTGTTTATAAATAATTACTCTCTTAAATTAATCAATAGAGCTCTAATCCACTAATGTCAATATAAAAAATAAGGCGTCATCTATAAGACGATATGAATTAAATTATAGCTATTTATATTAGAAATCAAGAAATGCGCTTACCAATTTTAGAAATTGGAATAAACGTTTCAATACCCGTCTCTAAACGACGTTGCTCTCCCTTCCAAGCATGGCCATAAACTACTTCATAGGTCAGAGGATATTTACCATTAATAAGGAAAGATTCGTAGTTTCTTTCAAATGCCTTCCAGTGCCCTTTTGCAGTTAAACCTTGATTACGGCCTGGGTTTATATTGCGTACACCCTGGGCTTTTAGGCCAAGAATAAGTTCTTTTAAATTGCGATAATGAACCGTTAAATACTCCATATCAACAACAGGATCTAAAAACCGCTCTTTGAGTAAACAGTCACCAATATCATGCATATCCATAAAATTATTAATATGGGCATAGTTATCAACCAGCGACCAAGCTTGTTTTAATTCTTTAAAGGTATCAGGCCCTAATGTTGAAAACATGAAGCAACCATTAGATGACATTACACGATTTAATTCCCGCATTAAAGATGCTAATTTCCCCCAATGGATAACTTGGTTAGCAAAAACCAAATCAAATAACCCATCCGTAAAAGGTAACGTTGCCATATCAGCATTAACTAAAAACCATTTCCGCCAGAACGTTTGTTTTTGTTTGGCTTCTAATAGCATTTTATAAGCGATATCAATACCTAAAATAACTGCTTTAGGATATTTCTTTTTTAATAAAATAGTAAAAATACCAGGCCCACAACCTAAATCAAGTATAAAACGTGGGCTTATTTTTAAATAATCTAAGCGTTGAAATAATCGGCTACCTATTTCGGATTGAACTTTCGCTGCTTGTTCATAATGGGAGGCATGCTCATTAAAAGCATTGCAAATTTCTGTTTTAGGATTCATCATGTAGACGCTTAATTAATAGGAAGTTCAACGGATTATGCTTCATAATTTCGCAAGTATATCACGACTACTACGTTTAACTGCAGTATGTATTTTATGTAATCAATATCATCATGAACAACTTGCTATTTGCAATCCCTGCTTAAAACTTTTTATTCCTTTAAAATATGCATGCTCAATTTGTCGAGTCGCGTTACCTAGCAATTTCATTACACAGTGTAGCTATTGTCGCAAACAAAAGCCAACCTACGATCAGATATTAACAGCTTATGCGTTTGAAGAACCTTTGCGCACCCTTATTCATCAATTTAAATACTATAAAGCACTGTACTTAAGTACTTTATTGACTAAATTTATGTTAGATGCTTTGCCCAATCAAACCTATCGTCCTGACTGTTTTATACCTATACCTTTGCATTCTAAACGACTGTATAATCGTGGTTTTAATCAATCGGTAGTATTAGCTAAATTATTATCTAAGTATTTAAATGTCCCTATCGACCTCACGCTTGTACATAAAATTATAAATACACCTCCGCAAGCTACTTTATCTAGAAAACAACGCCAGCAAAACTTAAACGCTTCATTTATTGCTAAATCAAATCGCTATCAGCACGTCACTATTATTGATGATTTAATCACGACTGGTAACACAGCAAATGAGGTAGCAAAATTACTAAAAAAGCAGCATGTTCAACGCGTCGATGTCTGGTGTATAGCAAGAGCCTCTATTGATTCTATTTAGTGCACCATACGTTGTAAATCATTTAAAACTAATTGAATAAGAAATATAATAAATGCAATAAATGCTAAACGATAAAGAAGTACTTCTAAAGCAATAGAAATCGGTTTACCACGAATTTTCTCTATCATAGTTAATAAAATTGAACCACCATCTAAACCGGGAACAGGAAATAAATTGACGAGCCCAACTGCTAAGCTAAAATTTGCTATAAAATATAAAAAGATAACTATTCCTTGATTGAAAGAGCCGACGGAAACCGAGATTAAACCGATTGGACCAAGTAATGATGAAAAAGGGATAGCCCCAATTAAAACTTGCTTTAAAGCTAAAATTAAAAAAACTATCATGCGAATAACAGTATTGAATGCTTCACTAAGAGCCGTTAAAAGCGGTTTTGGCGCAACCTGTTTTTTATATTGAGGTGTTTTATCAATTGTTATGCCTAAGTACCCTGCTAGACCTTTGGTATTTTTATTAAAGGGCATAGCTAGATTTAATTTTAATTGTCTTTCTTGATTATTTGCATCAGCAACAGTGGCAATGACATCAGACTTACCTAAATTAACTATTAAGACATTTCCTACTTCTTGCCAAGAATTTGTTGGCCAACCCTCAATACTCACAAAACGATCAGAGGCCTTGATACCTGCAGCTGCTGCAATGCCTTGAGGGTCAATTTCTTTTATTACCGGATTTAACTGCTGATAACCTACCATATAAAAAATAGTTAAAGCCAACAAGGCAACTACAAAATTAGCGAAACCGCCCGCTAAAAGAATTATAATACGCTGCCAAGCTGGTTTTTTGTCAAAACAGTAAG
The DNA here is from genome assembly GCF_900461525.1 of Legionella busanensis. NCBI lineage: Bacteria > Pseudomonadati > Pseudomonadota > Gammaproteobacteria > Legionellales > Legionellaceae > Legionella > Legionella busanensis. Next base: position 2,332,462 of record NZ_UGOD01000001.1, read on the forward strand.
GATAATCGCTAGGTTTAACTTCTTGAATACGTGAGTTTAGTAATTTAACATACCCGCCTATGGGCCATATGGCCCAAACCCATTCCTGTCCCTTTTTATCTTGCCAAGATAAAATAGGCTTACCAAAGCCAATAGAAATACGCTGGATTTTTATGTCAAATAATTTTGCCGCTAGTGCATGACCTGCTTCGTGTAAACCTACAACTAATATCAGAGTTAAAATGATAGCAAGTAAAGCAATAAACATGTTAAATCCAAATTAACGGGTATTATCAACCACTAATTGCAGCACAGGCCGACGTGTACGTCCAGAATTTAATTCACACCCTTTTCTATAGACTTCAAAGGTTCTATAAACTTGATTAGTCTCACTATCTACTAACTCTACATCATCGCCCTGATCATCCAATAAAGTGACGTTTAAACGAATTTCACGAAATTGAGTAATTTGATAGTGCTCTTTAAATAAACGCAATACACTTAATAAACTTTCGGCTACTTCTTCATTTGTATGTTTACCTTGCAAGATAATTTCCATTTCCTGCTCCTTATAAAAGGAATCACTATAGTTAGCGGCATAAATTAAAATGTCTTGAGTTATAGCGCCTCCCACTAAACTTTTATTACGTTGCAAGCGCATTCAGCTCAGTTATGTACTTATATACAAATTATTAGCCCCATTTACTTGCGCCTTATCTAAAGTTTAGTAGATGACGCTTATTAATACTTCTATAATTTATCTAAATGAAACCCTTGATTTTTTTATAAATTCGAACCTTAGCGAAAAAATTCAATCTTAAATTTTTAGGATGTCTATAAATGAAAACAGTTTTGGTTTACAATTCATAATTATAGCGTAACCGTGTAAATATATGGTGTTTGTTGCCTGTGGGCTCAATTACAAAACAGCTCCTTTAGATGTTCGTGAAAAAATTGCCTTACCTCCGGCAGTGCAGGGCGATTTTTTGCAAAATTTAATTGCTCAATCTGCAGTCAATGAAGCCGCTATTTTATCTACTTGTAATCGTACTGAGATTTATTGTGAAACAGAGGACCCTAAGGCATTAATTCCTTGGCTAGCAGAAGAACAACAAGTAGCTAAGCATGATTTATTACCCTTTTGTTATTTATATCATGGTGAACAAGGAATAAAACATACTCTACGTGTCGCTAGTGGATTAGACTCCATGATGCTTGGTGAGCCTCAAATTTTAGGCCAAATGAAACAAGCTTATAGACAAGCCTGTGAGGTGGGTGCTATAAAAAACAACTTACGATTCATTTTTGAGTATGTTTTTAAAGCCAGTAAACGGGTTAGAAACCGCAGTGGTATAGGCATAAACCCTATTTCAGTCGCTTATGCAGCAGTACAACTTATTAATAAATTATTCTCTAATTCTAAAAATTTGGATGTTTTTTTAATTGGATCGGGTGAAACGGCAACCTTAGTTGCAAAATATTTACATAAACAAGGTACGCATCGCTTTAAAGTGGCGAGTCGTACAAGAGAAAATGCACAACAATTAGCTATGAACTTTAATGGCGAAGCTCTAACAATTGGTGATATTCCTGAGCACTTATCTCAAGCTGATGTAGTCATTTCTGCTACTGCTTGTCCACTACCTTTTATTAATAAAAGCTTGGTAGAAAATGCACTAGCAAAGCGCAATCATGCGCCAATGTTTTTTTTAGATTTAGCAGTACCGCGAGATATTGAACCTGATGTAGGTAACTTAAAAAATGCAAATCTTTACAATATAGATGATTTGCAGACTATGATTGAACAAGGGATGAGTGAAAGACGCTTAGCAGCTCTACAAGCAGAACAATTAATTGATTGTGAATTAGATAACTACATCCGTTGGCATCGATCCCTACGAGCTAAGGAAGTCATTTGTGATTATCGTCAGCGTATGCAATCGCTCGCTGAAGAGGAATTGCATCGGGCAAAAACAAAATTATCTAGCGGGCTTAATCAAGATTTAGTATTACGTGAATTCTGCGATAGACTTGTAAATAAGTTAACCCATCATCCTACTATTGGTTTAAAACAGGCGGCCTGGGATGGCAGACAAGAATTACTTGATCTTACTCATTATTTATTTAATACCGAAAATGACCCCGTAACGTTATGAAAAAATCGCTCGAATTAAAATTGCAACAATTATTAGAACGTTTCCAGGAAGTAAGCCACTTACTCTCAGAACCTTCCGTGATTGCTGATCAAAATCAATTTAAAAATCTATCGAAAGAATATGCTCAACTTGAACCCTTAGCTAATTGTTATAATACTTATTTACAGGCAGAATCCAATCTTAAATCATTGGAAGAGCTAGTATCAGGCTCTGATCAAGAATTAGCAACGATGGCTGCGGAAGAAATTAATGAGGCAAAAGAAGAAGTAGATAAGCTTGAAGAAGAATTGCAATGGCATTTAGTTCCTAAAGATCCAGATGATTCACGCAATATTTACCTAGAAATACGAGCAGGAGCAGGCGGTGATGAGGCCGCTATTTTTGCTGGTGACTTATTTCGCATGTATAGTCGTTATGCTGAAAACCAAGGCTGGCATGTTGAAACTGTTAGTGCCAATGCTGGTGAGCATGGTGGTTATAAAGAGATTATTGCACGAATTTCAGGCAATGCTGTTTATGCACAATTAAAATTTGAATCAGGTGCTCATCGAGTGCAGCGTGTACCCGCAACCGAATCTCAAGGCCGCGTACATACCTCAACATGCACTGTTGCTATTTTGCCTGAAGTTGAAGAGATTGATGATATTGAAATTAATGCTGATGAACTGCGTATCGACACTTATCGCTCTTCAGGTGCAGGTGGTCAGCACGTTAATAAAACAGATTCCGCTATTCGTATTACTCACTTACCTACTGGCGTAGTTGTAGAATGTCAAGATGAGCGCTCTCAACATAAAAATCGAGCCAAGGCTATGGCTTTACTAAAAACTCGCTTGCTTGATGCAGAGCAAAGTAAGCAGCGGCAAGAACAGGCTCAGACGAGAAAGCTTCTAGTAGGCTCCGGTGATCGTTCAGAGCGTATTCGTACTTATAATTTTCCTCAGGGTCGTTTAACAGATCACCGGATCAATTTAACTCTTTATCAGCTCACTGATATCATTGAGGGTGATATATCAAGTGTACTTGACGCACTCAAACGTGAGCATCATGCTGAGCTTCTTGCAGAACTTGGACGCCATGAATAATAATATTAAATATTCTCTTGAGCTAGCAATAAGACAATTAGCCGAATATATTCCAGATGATGCGCGAACAGATGCTGAGATTTTATTAGCGCATGCGATGGGTAAAACCCGTACCTATATTTACACTCATCCTGAGGCTGAATTAACAAAGGAAGAATTCAAGCTTTTTCAACGATTTGTTGCCCGCCGTTCACTAGGGGTTCCCGTTGCATATATTATTGGGACACGCGAGTTTTGGTCTCTTCCTCTAAAAGTCAATGAAGAAACGCTTATTCCGCGGCCAGAAACAGAATTACTTGTCGAAATTGCTTTAAATTTATTAAAAAATTGCCCTAAAGCACGTATCTTAGACTTAGGAACAGGCAGTGGTGCTATTGCGCTTGCCTTAGCTAAGGAAAAATCGGACTGGGAAATAACAGCTTGTGATTGTAGCGAAGGTGCTCTAATAACAGCTAAAAAGAATGCGCATCATTTGAATTTATCTAATATTCACTTTTGTTATTCGGATTGGTTTTCACAAATTGAGGAGACGAAAAAATTCCATGCGATTGTTTCCAATCCACCTTATGTCGCAGCAAATGATCCGCATTTAATTTCTGGGGATTTACGTTTTGAACCGCAACTAGCATTAATTGGCGGTTCTAATGGTTTAGCTGCCTTAGAACACATTATTAAACATAGTATTGCTAGGCTTGAACCGAATGGCCTATTATTAATTGAGCATGGTTTTGATCAAAAATCTGCAGTTGCGTCTATGCTTAATAATTATGGCTATCAAGATATAAAATGTTGGCAAGATTTACAAGGACATGACCGAGTTAGTGTAGGAAAATATATAATTAGTTGATGACAGAGCTAATTTTTGGTATACCTAAGCGCCTTTAATTGTCATGTCCTTAGGTTTGCATCTGATTCTTTTAGTGATAAGAAAATCTTGAAAGAAAAGTCAGGTTTAAGTGCAATTAAGTGCAATTAACTCTAAATCACTTATACATAATAAGGCTTTAGAATTATTTTCGCTTAATATGCGCTTAAAGCTTTTGTTGAATTACAAACAAGGATAGGGCGTGTATGTGGATGAGTACCAACGTGGGAGGCAATTATGCCAGCGCAATCAGTTAAGTCAAAATTTAAAAGCGATGCTACAGGTAACATGGGTATTCCCTTCTATCAAGAGACTGAAGGTGAAGAGTACATGAATGAGAAGCAGCTAGCACATATTGAAAAAATATTACTAGCATGGCGCCAATCTCTTATGGAGGAAGTAGATAGGACTGTATCCCATATGAAAGATGAAGCTGCTAATTTTCCCGATCCATCTGATCGAGCCAGTCAGGAAGAAGAATTTAGCTTAGAGTTACGTACGCGTGATAGAGAAAGAAAGCTTATTAAAAAAATTGAAGACGCCCTTGAGCGTTTGAGAGATGCAGATTTCGGCTATTGTGAAGCATGTGGCATAGAAATTGGTTTACGTCGCTTAGAAGCTAGACCCACCGCAACGCTTTGTATTGATTGTAAAACGCTTTCTGAAATAAAAGAAAGACAGAACCAAGGTAGTTAATTCCTTCCTCTGACCAACGTTCCGCGCCTTGTGCGCGAAATCCATACTTAAGCGAAAACACTGGATCCCGCGGACAAGCCGCGGGACGTAGGTATCGTAAGATGTTGCATAGTTAAAAAAGTAGCCTGGGTGCAGGCCTTAAGGCCGTAACCCGGGTTTCACTTCGTTGCACCCAGGCTACTTTATAAACATGAAACTTTCGCCTACATTCCACAACTTGTTCGTGGAATCCACAATCGAGCACTACACCTGGAGCCTGTAGATAAGCGGGAGATGCTGCCTTAAAAAGCTTTAATTTAGTATTTAAATTTATAATAAGTTATTGATCTGATGTAGATAGCGTGACACGGTGCCTTTATTTTTATTTAAAATTTGGGTTGCGTTCTCTACTAACGACTGACGTTTATCTTGATGTTTATGAAGCTCTATAAGCTTACTAACTAATTCATCTGCATTATCTATTAAAATAATTGCATTAGCTTCTTCCAATGCTTTGCAAATTGCCCTGAAGTTGTGCGTATACTTACCACTAATAACTGGAATTTGCATGGCAATAGGCTCAAGTACATTATGGCCCCCAATCGGAACTAAGCTTCCACCTATAAACGCGTAATGACTGAGTTTATAAAAAGTTAGTAACTCACCAATAGAATCTAAAATTATAATATCTTCATCGCTTATCTCATGCGTAATCTGACTTCTTAAGCCCGTTTTATAGCCCATTTTGCAAGCTAATTGATAAACTTTTTGAAATCGTTCAGGATGACGAGGAGCAATTAATAATAAAACATTAGGTATATGAGCTTTTAATTGATTTAAACGATTTAAAACAAGCTGCTCTTCCCCTTCATGTGTACTAGCAACAATAATTCTTATACGATTTTCACCTAAATATTTATCAAACTGTAATAATTGTCTATTTGGAAGTGGCATTTGTAAATCGAATTTTATATTGCCTCCTACTTGGACCTTATTCTCTTTAGCACCTAATTGTTTAAAATAGGCGGCATCCTCTGCGCTTTGCGCAAGAATTAAATGAAATTTATTTAACAAAGGCTTAACTAAGTATTTAATCTTTTTATAACCGTTATAAGACTTTTTAGACAATCTAGCGTTTAATAATAATAACGGAATAGACTCTTTAGCTGCGATAGTAATAAGATTTGGCCACAATTCTGTTTCCATAATAATACCTAAACGTGGCTTATGAAACTTAAAAAAACGTCGTAAAGCTTGCGGTAAATCGTAAGGGATGTAACGATGTGTTAAGCGATTTTTAAAGTGGACTTGAACTTTTTCGGCGCCAGTAGGCGTCATAGTGGTAATTAGTAATTTTAGATTTTCTTGTAATAGCGCCTCAATCAAGGGGATAGCAGCAATGACTTCACCTAAAGAAACAGCATGGAGCCATACATCGTAGTGGTTTTTTGTTTTACCACCATAACCAAACCGTTCATTTATACGCTGTCTATAAGCCGGTAATTTTCGCCCTTTCCACCATAAGCGGAAAAGCAAATAAGGGCTTAAACAATAGAATAAAAAAGAATAAATTTGGCGCATATAAAAAATTTATAACAAAATATGTCATTATACCTGGTATAAAAGCTCTAACTCTAGCAGAAAAATTTAAAATTAGACTATAAAGATTGTTAAAACTTAATAAAACTCGTAATTCTTCAAAACACCTGGCAAAATTAAGGCTAAAATTAACAAAGGCCTTCTACTTTATTAATAGTAACACTTAGGTCATGTTTAATTAAAAGTATAACCATATTGGAACTATAATAGTGAATTTTCGTCATTTCTTTACCACCCATGCATGGTGGGGAAAAATTCTAGGAGGCTTCTTTGGTTACTTGATAGCCGGCGCCACTGGAGCTCTTTTTGGGATATTAATTGGTAATCTTTTTGATCGAGGCTTAGTTTCTCATTTTTCACGCCCGCACTGGACATATTATGATGAGAAGCGTAAATCGGTTCAAAAAATTTTTTTTCAAGCAACTTTTACAGTAATGGGTTATGTCGCTAAGGCAGATGGCCGGGTTTCGGAAAATGAAATTCAGATGGCTAGACAATTAATGGATGAAATGCGTTTAGGTAAAGAGCAGCAAATATTAGCCAAACGATTTTTTCAACAAGGCAAAGACAGTCACTTCAATTTAGACACCATGCTATCTACTTTAAGGAGCGTTTGTCGTGATAATCTTGAATTATTAAAACTATTTATGGATATTCAATATCGTTCAGCTCAAGTAGATGGGTTGACTGAAAAGAAAGTTGAAGTGCTTGATTCTGTATTTATACGTTTAGGTTTTGCACCCCTCCGCCAACAATACCGGTTCTATGAAGATTTCCATTATCGACGAAACACCAGATCCCAGTCCTCGTCTCATTCATCCTCAAGGCAACAGGGATCCTCCTATCAAGGCAACCGGAATTACAATTATCAGACGGCTTCACCACCTAATTCATTAGCACAAGCTTATGCACTTTTAGAAATCAGCCAGTCAGCTACAAAACAAGAAGTTAAAAGAGCTTATCGTCGCCTTATTAGTAAAAATCATCCTGATAAACTTATTGCTCAAGGTTTACCTGAAGAAATGATTAAAATGGCTAATGATAAAACACAAAAAATTACAAAAGCTTATGAACAGATTTGCACTAGTAAAGGTTGGTAGTACTTATTGTCTCATCATAGTAGTAATCTAATATGAATATGTAACTAGAGGATGTATCTATATCTGAGTGAATCATTCTATGACTGGGACTAATCACTACATTTGAATTACCTTAACTAACACGATAGCTAAACTTAAATACGATAAGTTAAATTCATAAAAACAGAGTAAAGAAAAGGGAAATAATCTTTAGCAGGATCAATTTCTGACTCACCATAGCCGGCGGTATAATTACCATTAAAACCTAGAGTAAAATGGCGATTTAGCTGAATATTAAAGCCCATGTCGAATGTAGGTGTTACACGCCAATCATTATTAATTGCATCAAAGCGATGAATAATGGCTGGCCCTGCCCCAGAATAAACACTTATTGGCGTATCAGGTATAACTAGCATAATTTTACCAATAAGCCCTATAGTTTCGGTATGGGTATTAAAATGACGCATATGATGATCAAAAGCGAATAAACTATCTTTATCAAACTTTACACGTGCAACTGGATAATGTCGATAATGGGACTCAAGAGCAAAATAAGGACTAAATTCATACCCGGAAAAAAATCCCCACATAACACCACCTTCCTTCACCCGAATAGGGATTGAAATACTCATAGCGCTATTTCTATTTTTCTTCGAAGGCACCAAACCATCCCACGTAGTTGAACCATAACCGCCTGATAATCCAAGATAAATAGTATTTGAGATAGAGGCTATTTCTGCTTGGGCAATACTCGGGAGTAATGCCATAAGAAAACAGCCTCTTAAAAGATTAGTTATTTTATACATTTAATTCACTTTAAAACGAAATTTATAGTTACCAACTTATTTACAAGCTTTTCCTGTACCACTACATAATCTACCGTTGGAATCTTTACCACCCTTACGATAGCAATTCCATGAATCAATACAAACCTGAGCAGATGTTTCATGTTGGTATGCACAAGCGCGCTCTAAAGTACCAAATAAAGCAAGCATACGTTGATATAATTGTTGCATATTACTGCAAACAGATTTAGGTAAACCTGAGCTAGTACAATGACATTGAGCAGATACTTTAAAAGAGCTACAAAATGCTGGACTTGATGGTAAAGATGCTCCCGGACAAGCTGCAAGGACATTTGTAGAACTAATTAACCCAATTAGAAAAATACCTAAAGTTGTTATTTGTTTTAACATCATCGATCCTTAATGTAGTTAATGAGGGATACTTTTTTGTTATATATCTAATTTTTAAAATATTCTATCTAACTATACAAGTAACTTTATTGAAAAGCCAACTTCAAAACTTAATAAAATTTAAATTTTTATTAATTAGTTAATAAATCTATTTTTAAGTTTAATAAGTTAATCTTCTGTTTTTTTATAGCGGGTAATATAATCTGTTGCTAAATCTTTTGCTTGCTGTAATTGACTAGGCGTTAGGAGCTTTTCTAGCTCATCTCGACTTTGAAGTGCGTCAGAAAAGTCATTAGCCACAGCCGTAGCAAACCAAGCATAAGCTTCTACTGGATTTGACGAGATACCAATGCCATCACGATAAAAGATACCTAATTTATTTTGCGCTTTTCCTAATCCCTGCTCTGCAGATTTACGCATCCAGCTGAGAGATAACTGTGTATCCTTACCTACACCATCTCCATAGAAATACATGTCAGCTATATTGTATTGAGCATTAGCATCCCCTTGCTCAGCACTCTTTTTATACCAAAAAAATGCTTTTTGAAAATTGGCGGGAACGACATTACCTACATCATAAAAAGTACCCAATTGTAATTGGGCTTTAGCATGACCTTGCTCTGCCGCTTTTTGAAAGAAATCAAATGCTTTATTCTCATCTTTCGGGACGCCCTCCCCATATTGATACAATAAACCGAGATTATATTGAGCACGAGTATTACCTTGATTCGCAGATTTAGTATACCATTCTAAGGCTTGTGCTAAATCTTTGTTAACGCCTATACCCATATCATACATATAACCTATTGCCAAAGCGGCTTCTGAATTACCCGCTTGGGCTGATTTTTTGTAATAGGACATGGCCATATTATAATCTTTGGGCACACCATTTCCATTTTCATACATATAACCTAAGCTATAAAGCGCTTGTGACTCATTTTTATCAGCTGCTTTTTTATACCATTCAAACGCCTTTTGATAACTATCTGGCAACTTTTGAAACCAATAAAAATCAGCTAGTAAAACCTGTGCATCAACGTTATCTTGCTTAGCAGCTGATAGTAACCACTGCTCAGTTTTTTGTGGATTATAAGTAACTCCTTGACCGTTATAATACATTTTTCCTAATAAATATTGCGCCTTTGCATCGCCCTTTTCTGCTTGCTCAAATAAAAGAAGATAAGCTTTTTCATAATGTTGCTGATTATATGCTTTCTCACCTGCTTCTGTGGTGGCAAAAATTGGATTTAAAAATATAGTAAGTAAAAAGAGCAAAAGAAAGCGTTTAAGGTTCATAAGCGCCTTATATTAATTGCTTTAGTAAAATATAGGCAAAAAGATTTATTTTAGCCAATCGAGCTTAGCATATTAAATTAGAATTATCTGACGCAGGTTCTCTTTTCCGAACTCTACGATGGATTTTTCCATCTTTACCATGAACAATTAAAGAGGTACCTTGTTTTTTGCTAATTTTTCTAGCAATTTCAGTAGCTAATTGTTGGGTTTTAATTTGCCTTCTAGTGGCACGAACGGCATTATCCTTAATAATATCCCATCCTATTTTACTATTAGGTAATACATGATGATATGTTTTACTTCTTCTCATAATTTCTATAACTTAGACTTTAATTATCTTAATAAAATTTGTTTAACGATTTAAACTATAGTTCTTGCAATTTGATGCTGAACTCTTATTAATTTTAGTACAAAATAACTAAACTTATGTTATTTTGCTTAATAAATTAGACTATATTAATTAAATAAATTAAGCATACTAGGTTTCATACAGAGCACGAGTATGAAGCTTAGTGAGAGACGCTATAATGCGCTAATATTTAAAAAGAAATTAACCTCTTATCAAGGGAATGATGATGACTATATATAATATCGGTGTAATTGTTGGCAGCATACGTAAAGACTCCTGGAACCGTAAACTTGCTAATGTTTTGATATCTCTTGCGCCTCAGTCGCTAAATTTAAAATTAATTGAAATAGATAAGCTTTCATTGTTTAACCAAGATGAAGAAAGCAACCCGCCAGAATCGTGGGTAGAATTTAAAAATCAAGTTAAAAAGGTGGATGGCGTATTATTTGTTACACCAGAATATAATCGTTCAATTCCAGGTGTATTAAAGAATGCTATTGATATCGCTTCTCGGCCCTACGGTCAAAGTGTTTGGGATGGTAAGCCTGGGGCCGTAATAAGCACTTCACCAGGCGCGCTAGGTGCTTTTGGAGCTAATCAACATTTAAGACAATGTTTTGTCTTTTTAAATATCCCCTGTATGCAGCAGCCAGAAGTTTATATTGGTAATGTAACAAAACTATTTGATGATCAAGATAATTTAACTAATGAAAACACGAAGGATTTTTTAACAACCTTTATTAATACTTATGCTAAATGGGTTGAAGCAAACGTTAAGCATTAATGAATTAAATTTATTATATTACTTGATGCTAGATAGGTATCCTCTATTGATTATTTAATTAAAATTCATGGTCAAAGCAGTAATAATTAACTTTCATTAATCCTTAATAATATAGGATGCTTTGACCTTGAAAAAGCTAACTTATCGACCTAAAAAGAAGACAAATAGTTTCTTTCAATCCTCTTTTGTGAGCTAGAAAAAAACTGTCCATAGACCATTCCATTCCTACTTTAATATGAAATAATTATTATGTTTAAATTTTTTAATTAACAAGGAATATAAATTGCTGCCTTTTAAATTTTTCTCTAATAATTTACCAAGTGTTCATATTTTAATGCCCGTTTTTAACACCGAGCCCTTCATTACTCAAGCACTTTCTTCTATTGCCGCACAAAATTATCCTGATATTACATTAATTATTTTTGATGATGCATCTACTGATCACTCTATACAGCATATTGATTCTTTTCTTAAACACCACCCAAGTTGGAAAGTCAAAGTTCATATTGAGCACACATCCAATAATCTAGGTATTTCTACTGCTCGACAACTTCTATTTGATTGCTCAAAAACACTAAATCCTCAGGCATATATTTTTTGGTTAGATTCAGATGATTATTATAAAAGCCCTAATGCCATCAGCACTGTTATCCACCAAATGCGTTCCACAGATGCAGACATTTGTCTTTTTAACTTTTCTGTTACTTTCGAAGATGAAACACAAAAATCTAACGCAACAGGGCTTTTAGCTGATAAAGCAAAAACGGAAGAAATGCTTCAAGCAGTGCAGGAAATTGAAACGAAAGTAGTATCGGCTTCAAGTTTTGATGTTATGCAATTTACTACTCTGGGTTGGACTAAATGCTATGCTCCGACAATTACTCTTCCTAAAACTGAAAAATATCCCTTTGAAGATTTTGTTTATATGAGTGCTTTACTCAAAGCAAATCGCATTACCACCCTTCCACCCCAGATAGAAATTATCAATTATTTAAGACGCTCGACATCTATTTGTGGGCAAAGGACGCCTGAAAATTTTCTAGTTCATATTCCAGCCCAATTAAAATGCTTTATGAAAAATGTATTTGAAGGTAAAAATTGTGATGAAGATACAATCAAGAAAGTTGAAATGGCTGCTGATTTTATCTCAAGAAAAATGAATCAATATCGAAAAACCTTAGAAAACCTAATTATAGCTAAAACTGATCCGGCATTTGATTTTAAATTATTAAAGAAGTTTGATAGTGTAACTTCAAAACTTTATTTGGACATCGAAAATCAAATTCAAGAACATTTATTTCAAAAAATTTATCCAACGTAGATTGGCACTACTTTTTTTCATCTGTATTCGATATACCAATGTATTTTTGTAATCACAAAATCCCTTATTACATGTTATTCATTAGATTCGTTTTTTTCGCTCAGGCAAAACAGAATTAACCTCACTTGGAAGTTCGTTGTATTGTGGTAAATTATCCGTGATCTCATACCAAGGTGACTTGGATGCAACAAAAATATTAGCTATTGGGCGACTACCAGGATCTTGTTCAAGCGCGCCAATCGGTAAACCAATATAATCTGGTTTGTCGACGTATAGGCTGATTAGATTAGAGCCACATTTTTTACAAAAGGTTTTTATTACTTTCTTAGAAGAATGGAACTTTGACAAATATTCTTCACCCTTTATCCAGGTGAAATTTTTACTTTCTACACTACAACGTGTTCTGAAAGCAGCGCCGTGCCATCTTCTACACATAGAGCAATGGCAGTTAACTATAGGTCCTAATGCGCCTTTAATCTCATAAGCAATTTCCCCACATAAGCATCTTCCAGTTAATTTGTTCATTAAGTTTGAATTCCTTTGAAAATCCTCAGAAATTTATCAAGGTTAATTAATATTTCTTAGTAAATTAAATCTATCTTCTATTCGTTAAACTGTGTATCTGATAGAAGCAGCCACACCAACTTCTTTTATTAGGCTAGGAAATAATAATTCTGATAATTAATCAGCCAAAGGTCAAGTTGCAAACTTGACCACATCAATCTAAGCTTACTATCTATCCTTAGATTATCTAATAGTACTTCTTAGACAAATATTCACATTTTGCTGAACTACCGTTATTTTAATTCGCCCAGATATTAAACTTAATTAGAGGATTTTTCAGATAAAGTTAAATACTTTCGCTGTTTATTATTTTCTCTTGTTTGCTTCAAACTATCTAAATTTCTTCATTTGCGACAAGTACATATTTCGTATTGTTAGTTCCCTAATGAGAATAAGAAGGAGGAATGCTAATTTCTTTTCTATAAGCAGAAAATAAAATGCAATTGGTGTTTTTTATACTTAATAATATATTAATTATACAAATGCTATAATTTGTAATCATTAAGATTAATTTTTAGTAAAGTAAACACTCATGCCTTTAAAAAATATCCGAGAAGAATTTTCCTATGTTAATAGACCGACTTCTATAATAATTCTTGGTGTTCCTCTTCAAGATTATATTAATAAAGCAAGAATAAACTTAGAGCGACTTCTAAAGGAATCACTCCCAAAAGAAGAACAACAAGATATAGAAGAGCAACTTGCTAAAATTAATTCACTTAAAGAAGTGACCATCCCTATAAAGGGCAGTAAATCATACTACTCCATGGCAGATAAGGCTGGAGGGGTCACAGAAAAAACCTGTTTAGTTGATGAAGATACATTAAAAAAGAATTTATTGGGACTTGCTTCAGCAGAAACCTATGCAGAAGTGAAGACAAATAAAATCCGCATGAATGCCATTATTAAACATCCTAAATCAGGAAAAAATACGGAAGTGCAAAGAGAAGCTATTGGTTTAGAAATTGCACGCATATTAGGTTTTAAGGTGACAGATAGCACCTTAATACTGCATCTTACTGGTAATGAATGGCGGCCTTGTTTATTTATACCATTTGGAAATATGGAATTGCTAACTGAGTTTATTGATGATGCAGAAAGTATGCATGGAAGACTTAAACAGACGTATTTTGAATCAGTAGAAGACTTTGGTAAATACAGTGCATTTTTTCGTTTATTATGCGATCCTGATTTTATGGGGAAAGAAGGTCAAAATAAGGGTTTAACTAAAGAAGACCATCCTAAAATATTGTATATTTTTGACCAAGTATTTATGACAACCAATAACTTTAGATTTGATAAAGCATTCAACCTTATTCCTGACAATTCATTATCTAAACTCCCTAAATTTTCACGTCATTTTATGGGTAGAAATAAGTCCGTTATTAACGATTCCAGTTTTGAAGAAAAAATTCAAGGCGCTATTAACATTCTGCGAAAAAAAGGTGAGATTAGGACCATGCTTGCAGAAGTCAGTAAGGCTAATAATACTAGATATAATGATTCTTCCTCTGTAAGAGAATTGCAAAATGATGCTGTGGAGTGTTTTAAAATTTTTAATGAACGTATTTGTAGCATTGAAGAGCTCTTTCCTTTGATTAAAATAAAAGGATGCCCAAAACAAGTTAGCGATTTAATAAAAGACAATGACGAAGACAATTTAGTATTATTAAAAAAAGCAATGCTAGTAACTCAGCTAATTAATAAACCTAAATTGTATGATACTTCAGGCAAACCTTATAGAGCGCCTTTTTTTAGCAATCCTTCTACATATGTAGAAAAAGTGTATATATTGAATAATCAAGTTACAATTTCCTTTGCTAGAGGAATTGGCCCAGCACTTTCTAGGATTAAAAAATCACTTTTAGAAGCACAAGGGTTTACTATTGCAGCAAATGAAGAAACTGCCAGTATTTCGAAGGATACGCTGCTAAAGCTCACTGAGCAAAGCTATTATAAAGAGCAAGAAGATAATATCGACGAGACATATAACTACCTTGATCTGGAAAGAATAGAAATGCTTGCAAACACGTATAACGAAAATAGTAACATTATACTGAGAAATCTGATTGATCAGGTCAAAAAATGTGGTATGAATCCAGGTCTCCTTGATGAGGTGCTGGATAATTTAGATAAAATACCCTTTAAAAATAAAGGATTTGTAGAACATATTAAGCAGTGCTGCTTATATGAAGTAATGAAATTAATGATTAAAAGGGAGCCTAGAATCAAGCAAGAATTAGAAGAAGGCATGACCAAAGCCAAGCAAGATGGAACATTAAAAGTACATATATTAGGAGTTTTAGCCAAAGAAAGAAAATCACTAAATAGTCACAGAAGTAGTTTTTTAAAATCTGTAACACTAAATAGTGACCAACATCTACCAGAGGAAAAAGCATCTAAACAGGAACTATCCGATCTTGAAGGTAATTTTAATAACTTAAAATCATATTAACCACTACAGCAGCTACTGGACAGTAAATTCATATTTGAAAATATTAAACTACCTCATTGATCTTGTGTTTTTGAATTGGTATTGTCGATATTAAATGTTTAATTTAATAGGAGAAAACAATGGAATGTAAATGTAACGTATGTGGCATGAGTGTTAAAGGAATGGTATGCGGTAAGTGTGAAGAGTCACTTGTAACCGATACAATAACATCAAAAGATAATAATCAAGTACAAGTAGCAAAATGCCCAAATGGATGCGGCAGAATTAAATCACCTACCTGCTGTGGCCAAGATATGGTTTGCTCTTAAATTTTTATTTATAAATAAAGTAAATGCTGCTAAGTGCTCATAGCAGCTTTATTAAATAATCTATTTCAATTAAGAATTGAAAAATTGTGAAATAAGTTTTGCCACTGGGGCTGGGTTATCCATATGAACATGATGTCCGCCCTGCACTTCATAAATGGTTAGCTTATTTAAACATGCGGCCCTGCTTTGAAATATTTCTTTTGGGTAAGCAACACCTTGCTTGGCACGGATAAGGCAAACGGGTATAGAAATAGCTTTAAATAGTTGGTTTAATTCATCTTCACCTGGAAGCGTTGAACTTACACAGCGTAAGCGTTGATCAAATGTCCAATGCCAGCCATTTTTACTTTTTATAGTTCCTCTGACAACTAACGCTTTTGCTGCTTGGTAGCTTATATTGCCAATTTTCATTCTATCTCGAATTGCTGTTTCCTGGTGAGGAAAGCAAGTACGTTGTTTTAAATTATAAGATAAATAAGTTTCTAGATCATAATAAAAATAGTTCATTCTCTGCTCACTAAAATTTAGTGTTGGCCCTAAAATATCAAGAAAAACTAGTCGGCCTACTTGCTGGGGCCTAGCTATGGCTATAATAGCGGCTAGTAATGAACCTAATGAATGAGCAATAATATCAAATGATTGCCATCCTAATTTCTTTATAAGATGTAACATTAAATACGCATCATTTTTCCAATTAGGCATGACCCCTTCTGGATAGGAGCTAGAAAATCCTGTTCCTGGATAATCGACAGCAACAAATTGCTGCTCAGGAAATAGCGGCGCTAAAAAATCAAAGCTCGCAGCATTATCCATTTTACCATGCAAACATAATACTAAATTTGGACACTGAGCATTCCAAATTTTTAAACCAATTTTAAAACCAAAAATACTGACACTTCTTTCTTCATAGGTCATCTTGAAAAGCCTTTTACAAACTAAATATATTTTAATACAAAAAATTTGGCTGCAATAAGTAAAGTAGTAATAAGACTATTTATAATAACTTGCAAACTTGAATCACAACTATAGCTTTTTTAGAATCGACACTTTTTAATATTTTTTCTAACTACAATTAATTAAGGAATTCCATGTCTCACGATAAATTTGAAAGTTCAGATAATAAAGATCTCAAGTTAGTAAGGCTGGCGCAAACTGCTGTATCAAGAAATTTAACACCTTATGCAACTAGTCAACTATTGAGGGGTTTTGATAAAAACAATTTACAACAATTTTTCTTTTACTACACTCTGTGTAAAGAAGGAAAAATAACTAATGAAAATTACGAAAATATTGTAAAAGAATTTAAAGATAAATTTAATAGTGAAATGATAGAAAGACACAAGCCACTGCCATACTCATCAAAAAGTTCTAATTTATATAAGGTAATCACAGCCGACCTAGAGAAAGCAAATCCATCTTGCGGTATGTAGATATTATTTTGTTATATGAGCGGGTGATGGGAATCGAACCCACGCTATCAGCTTGGGAAGCTAAAGTTCTACCATTGAACTACACCCGCATAACGTTAGGTTAGTTTAGCAAATTTTAATTTTATTTAACTAGCATTTTGACATTTTAATAAATCATCAAGATTATTTAGGGCTTTTTCATCTTGGATTGTTAATAAAGTGACCCAGGCAGCAATGATCTGATGATAAGTTAAAATCCTTTTCAGCCATTGTTTTTGCTTTTCTTCTTGTGCGATTTTCTCACTTAAAGCCTGCTGCCTTTTATTTAATATATTCCAATTAATTATGGCATTAGCAAGCATAAAATTTTTATTATTTATAGCCCATTCATAAATAATTGTATTACGATTTTTTTTATAAGCCACTAAATCAGGATCGTTTTGTTTTTCTGAAAGATATTGCAAATAATACATATCAAATTGATAAGGTTTTATATATAAATTTTCCTTAATGATGGCTTGGTAAAATTCTTTTTCAAAAACTTGCTGTTTAGCATTTAGAGGTGAATTAAGTGTTTGATTAGCTATCTCCTGCCAACTTGGCATAATGACATGTAAAGTAAGGTTCATCATACCTTCCCATATAGCTGTCAATTTTTGCTCTTGTTGTTCTAATTTCTCTTCCATTGTTTTTATTTTTTCTTCTTGTTCATTTAAAGGCAAGGCAGCAAAATCTCGAGCTTCTGGCATTAATTGAATGATTTTATTTTCGGAAGTCTGAACCATATTAATAAATTGTAAAAGATCATGATTATTAATCGATAAAAACCCCCTTTTATAATTTAAATAAATAGATTGAATTGCTTGATTATTATAATTTTTAATACGTGATTTAAAATTTTTTGAGCTAAACAATTTGGCCCATTGTAACAAATAATAATCAGACGTAGCTAAAGGTATATCGACTGTCATATCTTCAATTACGGCATTTTGATGTGCAGCAAACATAGTTTTAGCAGGATCTCTAATTTTTCTGCCATCAATAACACTATGACCAGTGTACCATTCTGTAAATGATCGCTCATACCCTTGATAGGTAGCGCCATTCGCGTCTGCTGTACAGCCACTGGCATAATGATCATCAGTCGAAGCAGTAAAGCCGCAAATTCTAGGATTAGCCGTGGGATACCGACCTTGGGTTGTAACAGACAATTGGTGAAAGCCGCCTGAATAACACTGAGACATAGCAAAAATAATGTATTGGCTAGGTATTAGAGATAGAAGAGAGGCCAATTCATTTTTAGATAAGCAGACTGTATTAAAGTTATTTTGATTAATAAAATTATTAATGAATGGTTTTTGATAATGCCATAGATCAATACAATTGTTGCCATAGGGATTTATACTGTTACTCTCTTGAAATTCATGCGGCATACCA
Source organism: Legionella busanensis (assembly GCF_900461525.1). Lineage (NCBI taxonomy): Bacteria > Pseudomonadati > Pseudomonadota > Gammaproteobacteria > Legionellales > Legionellaceae > Legionella > Legionella busanensis. The sequence goes on from NZ_UGOD01000001.1 coordinate 2,351,019, forward strand.
TGATCACTAATGAAAAGAAGTAAATTATCCCTTGGGTTAATTTGTTGTATTTTAGATGATAAAAAAAAGGTATTAATATTAAGCTTGTTCGCTTGTTGATTATTAGCAATAATCCCTGTAAACATAACATCTTGCTTATCATCTTCTGCATTAATAAGCTTATGAACGTCAAAAGGCACAGGCTGGGAAGTAAGATTATTACCCCCTCCAAAATATATAGTAACTGTTTGCGGAGAAAAGCGAGTCAGTAAGTATTCGTAAAGTATTTTTGTTTGTAAGTATTGCGTGTAGTGATTTAAGCCTGGATTATCGCCGCCTGATAATACTAAAATCTGTTGATTTGCATAAAGAGGAGCAATACCGAGTAAAAACATCATTATAATACTCTTTCGCATTTATTTGCCCATATTTAGTTCATTTTAAATAAATAATAGCCTCTTTTAACCTTTATTACTAAGGTAAATTTGTTATAGCTGTTAGAAAATAGATTGATTAAAATTATAATAACAATATAACAAAAGTGTAGGTTATTCATAATTTGTTGGGCCGAGTGGCCCAACCTACGATAGCGATAAGTAGCCTGGGTGCAGGCCCATAGGGCCTGCACCCGGGTTTCACTGCCTTGCACCCAGGCTACGTGTTTTATTTTTAATTGGCTTAAAATTTAAGCATTCGATAAATAAAAAAGTGAACTATTTGCGTTTAAAAACAAAAAGCATAAGAGCCTAGCTTAACGCTCGCTTAAATCTAAGATTACCTTATATAAGCCATAAATAACGCGGGCAAGACGTGGATAGTCGATAGTGTTTGGTAAATTAGATGCACGATGATAATTAGGATTACGAAATAAAGCAGTTCCAGTGACCATGATTCCTGGATAACCGTTTTGCCAAAAAGCCCATTGATCCGACCAACCTATACCTGTTACGCTACTTGGTGCAGCTAGGCCTTCTGAAGGGAAAGCGCTATGTTTGCGAAATAAAGCAATGGTCCTTTGTAGTAAATTTCTTGAGGAAAAGTTAGCTACAAAACCGATAAAATCGGCAGTATCAGGATAAAAATAAGAAAATGGAAATGGGTAATTTTGAGAATGTTTTGCGGTCGAATAATATCCTATACTTTCTAAGGAAAGCATAGCCACAACTTGGATATTATTTTCCTTTAAGGAATTAGCATAATAAAAACTACCCATTTCATGTGTTTGAAAAAAAGGAGGCTCTTCATTAACAAAAGCTACAAACCGTACCGTTTTATTCGTTTGATGACCTTTTAATAATCGCGCAAGCTCAAGTAGTGCAGCTATACCTGAACCATTATCGTCCGCACCTGGTGAACCAAATACTGTATCATAATGAGCGCCAATAATAATGACCTCATCTGGTAGTGTTAATCCTCTATGCTCAGCAATAATATTCTTAACAGGCTTATTTTGTGATAAATATTCCTGGGAAACGACCTGATAACCTAAACTTTTAAACTCTTTTTCAATATAATCTGCAGCAGCAAACAAATTACTTTCATGCCATAAATTTCGCTCACCAATTTCTTGGGCAAGTACATGAATATGTTTTTTCGTTCGCTTAACAATTTCTTCTTCTAAAACTGTTAAGGGTAAAAAAGGGCCACGATAAGATTTTCCTGGCATAGCTAACATATAAACTATCCCTAGTAATAGAAGTAGACATATGATGATAATAAACCAAGGCCATCTATAATACCTTTTTAATGGCATTTACCTTACCTAAGATTTATTAGAGTTCTTACCTAAACCGCATCTTTTACTTTATTGCAGTTGTAAACATTTTTGCGGTGCTCCTACACTATGTAAATTTCGCTCCTTGATACGTTTACGCCTTACACTAAAGCAAAATTTGTAAGTTAGGTAGAACGCTATTCCTAAAAAGAAGCTTATCCAGTTAAGCGAGCTCGAATCCTCAACATCGCTTGTGTGTGTATTTGACATACTCGAGATTCGCTTACTTCAAGCACTTCGCCAATTTCTTTTAAATTCAAATCTTGTTCGTAGTACAAAGATAATACTAAACGCTCTTTTTCAGGCAAGCCTTTAATAATTTCTGTTAAATGCTGCTTTAAATCAGTTTGAATAACGTGCGTATGAGGTTCTGTAATACCATTATTATCTGATTTAAGCATATCATCGGTGACGCCCAAATCCTCAAAACCATATAATTGACTACCAGCGGCATCCCTTAACATATCATAATATTCATCTAGACTAATGTTTAATTCAGCAGCTACTTCATTATCTTTTGCTTCCCGACCTAAACGATTCTCTACTGTTTTAACGGCCATTGCGATAACCCTGGCATTACGGTAAACCGATCGTGGAACCCAATCATTACGGCGAACCTCATCTAACATATGCCCACGAATACGTATACCTGCATAAGTTTCAAAGGAAGCACCTTTAGTAATATCATAATGCCTTGCCGCTTCTAAAAGGCCCATCATGCCAGCCTGTATTAAATCATCTAATTGAATAGAATGTGGCAACTTAGCCTGAAGGTGATGAGCAATGCGTTTTACTAATAACGCATAAGCTTTAATAAAAGTTTCTTGCTTTATTTGAGTAGCCTTGCCGTATGCTGCTAACGCATCCACGACTGTCTCCTTATTATCTTTATTCTTTGTTTTTAAATACGCCCTAATCTACTTTAAGAAAGCTAAATAATAAAAATACTAATATTCTTTTGATACTAAACGTTCTAAGAAGAAACTGGTATTTCCTCCTAAAGCCTGTTTAAAGGGCCAACGCTCTATTGTAACAGCCATCTGACAAAACGCCTTAGACGCACTACAGTTAGGGTAAGCCATTAGCACAGCCTGTTGCTTTTTCACTGCATCATGCATCCGTTCATCAAATGGAATAGCGCCTAAGTAATCAAGCCTTACATCTAAAAATTGCTCAGCCACCTGATAGAGTCGGTTAAAAAGTTCGCGTCCTTCTCGTAAGTTACGAACCATATTAGATAATATTCTAAAATGTGCCCAATTAAATCGTTTATGCATCACCTTAATTAATGCATAAGCATCTGTTAAAGCTGTCGGTTCATCACATACAATAACAATAATTTCCTGGGAAGACCGAGCAAAGCTTAAAACGGTATCGGAAATACCAGCAGCGGTGTCAATTATCATGTAATCAAAATCATCCGTTAACTCACTAAAAGCATCAATAATGCCAGCATGCTGTACTGCCGTAAGCTGAGTCATGTACTCAGTACCAGATGCAGCAGGAATTACAGAGATACCGTCAGGACCAGTTAATATTATATCGGTTAGGCGACATGTGCCCTGTATTACATGTGATAAATTATATTTAGCTGAAAGCCCTAACATAATATCAATATTAGCTAGACTTAAATCAGCATCAAAAAGTAATATTTTCTTTTTCTTTTGTGCTAAAGCCACTGCTAAATTTACCGAAACACTGCTTTTGCCTACTCCTCCTTTACCAGCGGAGACAGCAATAACTTTTACAGGTTTAAAATTAGACATATGGCGAAAGCTTGCCTCATTTCTGACTTCCTGCTTTCTTGTCATATTATCTCCCTTAAACCCAGCAGCTTCTTAAAAAATTCTTTTTTATTTATAGAAAATTATGCACTATTCGTGCCAATAAGAATGCGCTATTTACGACCTTTTTCATAACATGCCTTGCCAAGATTATTAAGTCGCTTTGATTTGCTATAAATAGAGGTAATTCGAATACCCCAACCTGCTTCAGATTTTTCTAATTCGCCCTGGGCAATAATCTCGCCATTCACACATAACTCTAAAGGTTCATCAAAAAACTGGTCTAGCTCAATGATATTTCCAGCTTTAAGCTTAATAAAATCATAAAGATTAATTTGTGTGGTGCCATATAAGACATCTATCATTACAGGTACTTTTGCTATTTGCGTGAGTTCATCTTTAGTAGGTTTACTTTTACTAATAGAAAATGGAGAAGTGCTTTTTTGTTTACGTTTTGTCATAACTTAATCTATCAACTAATTTCAATGCACGCTTATCAATATACCTTTCAATTGTTGCTGTAAAGACAGGTGTTTTTGCAAGGTTGATAGTGACAGTAGGCGTCAATTCTAACGGCAAAAAATCACCAACTTGCAAATTTAAGTACTCTTCAAGGGTTATTGTTTTATAAATTAGAGGAACATTAATTATCAAATTAACTGCTAACAAATTTTTTTCTGATAAGGATTTTTTTTCTTCTTTTAATACAGAAGGTTTTGTTTTTTTTAAATTAATTAATTGATTGCTAGGTCTTGCAATACCCAGCAATGCATCAATTTCTTCTTGCGATAAAATACCTTTTCGAGCCATAACCATCCTTAAATCTAGCTATTAAATTAGCCAATTAGCTTATTCTAACGATTGTTCTTTGCATTTATCTTGTGCTTTAGCTTCACACTTTGGAATACATTCTATATCAGTCGATGTTAAACAGTTTGCATTTACACATTCATTTTTATTATTTTGAATACACATATCCATATTAAAATCTTGTGTATCTTCCACAACTGTGGGCTCATCATCAGCATAAGCAGCAACTGAAAACCAAATCATAAAAGAACAAATTATTTTCCATAAATGATTCATAGATGCACCTTTTTATCTTTGTTTTTAATTATAGATAATTTATTAGGTAAACGTTTTACTTTATTAGCTATAATTGTTTAATCTTCAGAAAATTAAGCACTTAAATATTTATAGCACTACCCACTATACTAGGAATGTAAATGCGCAGTAAAAAAATGATTTTTTCAAACTTTACCCAAGCAATATCAGCAAAATCAGAATGTTACCGGCCTGAGAGGGAAGCCCAATTGGCAGCGCTTTTTAAATACATTCAAAATAATGATAAAACCCTACTTGCGAGAGGAAAAGGTTTAAGCTACAGCGACTGTTGCCTTAATCAAAATGGTATTATTGTTGATACATCACGGTTTAACCATTTTTTAGCTTTTGATGAAGATGAGGAAACTATTATTTGCCAACCTGCAATCACTTTTGCAGATCTCCTTTCCGTGCACCCTAGCTATATACCGCCTGTTATTCCGGGCACTTTGCATGCTACCTTAGGTGGTGGTATTGCTAATGACGTGCATGGTAAAAATAATATTCATTTAGGAACTATAGGTCATCATATTCAATGGCTTGAGTTACAAATAGGCGAGCAAACGTTTTACTGTAGTAATAAAGAAAATCAACAACTCTTTCAGGCAACCATTGGAGGGCTAGGATTAACCGGCGTTATAAAAAAAGTAGCTATTAAGATGCGCAAAGCTAGCCGAACGATTAAAGTACAAATAAAAAAATATTATCAATGGGATAGTTTACTGACTCATATGGAAGACCAAGCTGAGAATAATGATTATATGGTTGCTTGGCTTGATTTTTTAAATAATAATCGCGCACTCCTTACTTTTGGCAATCATTATCAGGAAGAAATTACCCATAAAACACCTCTTATACTGACCATACCTTCATTGCCTTTACGTTTAATTACTCGATTAGGGATGAAGGCTTATAATCAATATTATTTTCATCAAGTGAAAGAAACATCCACACTTCAATCTATTAATCAATTTAATAACCCTTTAGATTCTATTCAACACTGGAACCGCTTATATGGCAAACAGGGGCTTTTACAATTTCAAGGATTATTTAGCCCTAGTATAGCGATAAAGTTGTTAGCAGAGTTACAAAAAATTATTAACCACCATCATGCTGTACCTACCTTAGCTGTATTAAAATATTTTAAGCGGCCTGCAAATGGCTTATTATCCTTTGTTGAGCCAGGATTTACCCTGGCTATTGACTTTATTAATAACAAACAAGCTAAGCATGCAATAGAAAAAATGAATCAATTAATAACTGAAGTGAAAGGAAAAATTTATTTAGCTAAAGATTTATTTCTTACTCTTGAGCAATTTGAATCACAATATCCTAATCACCAGTCCTTTTGTCATATCTTGGGGCAATACTCTCCCCAAATAAGCTCTAACTTGTCTCGTCGATTAGGACTTAGTTTATGAAGCCAATAACATGGGTTATTTTAGGTGCAACGTCAATTATTGCTGAAGAATTTGCCCGGCTTGCAGGCCAACATAATCATTCTTTGTTGCTAATAGGACGAGATAAACAACAGCTTGCCATCATTACAGCTGATATACAACTTCGTTATCATGTTTCCTGTTCTTCTATTACTTTCGATTTTACCAGCAGTACTGATGAGCTTATTAAAATTTTACAAAAGACAAAGGAGGAACTTGCTTTATTTATTGCTTATAGTGATATGACAGATAATCAGTCTCTTACCTCCTTAGGCATTAAGACACTTGTTGCGACTAATATTACCAGCACAGTACAACTCATCTACGCCTATTTACAGAAAGAACAATCTGAACATCGAGTCATCTTTTTAAGTTCAGTAGCAGCTTGTCGCGGTAGAGCAAAAAACAGCTTATACGGTGCGAGTAAAGCAGCTATTGAGGTTTTTTTACAAGGCCTACAACAAACCCCAAATAAAAATCGTCATATTACTATTGTTCGTCTTGGCTTTATTGATACAGCGCAAACATTTGGCATGCCAGGTATTTTTTATGCCTCACCCCCTAAAAAATGTGCCCTGGCCTGTTGGAATGCGTCTTATGCTAATAAACCTTTAATTTATCATCCACATTTTTGGCGTTATATTATGGCAATAATTACGCGAGTGCCTTATTTTATTTATCGAAAGCTTAAATTTTAATAAGTTACTTAAAGTTAAAAATAAAATAAGTAGCCTGGGTGCAACGAAGTGAAACCCGGGTTACGGCCCTATGGGCCTGCACCCAGGCTACTTAATCGCTATCGCAGGTTGCTTACTTTAAGAACAAACAAGCTTAAGTGCCTATTTAATAAATTAATTAAGCAATTTTTTATAAAATGTTTTTATTATTCTTAAATGTTCTTGCTCTTGTAGAAAGGCTTTTTGGAATTTTTTGGCAACATCTGCCTTATTACTGTCTTTAAGTAAATCAATTAATAATTCCCAAGCGGCATTATCAGTAAGTTCAAGTGTTAATAAAGCATTTAAGCAATGCGCTATATTAGTACGGGGATCTGTTAAAACTTGCATGGGTCCCTGAGCAATCACCCCAACTACGTCAGCGCTAGGCGTCATTACTGTTGGGTCAGCCCCCAGTTGCTTTAAAGTATCAATAAGCAAAAACATATGCTCTTCTTCTTCATCACGGATATGTTTTAATTCTTTCACTAATTTAGGTTGTTTAAAGGCTGTTGCTTTGGCAATAGCTGCTTCATAAAGCCTAACACCACCTCGCTCATAGGCTAGACGCTCACCTAATTTATCAATTAATAATTCCGGTTGATTTCCCAACAGCTTATCTACTCCAGTTTTAATTGCCCCTTTTGCGGACCCAGGTAGTGGAATAGTTCCTAAAACGTTATTTACTGAAGTCATGTTGGTACGTTCTTTAGTTAATGCAGTCTCATTGCCTTTTATATCAGCAGGATGCTTTTTTACATAGTCTAATAAGCGTTTTGTATCTAGGGGTGACATTTGTGTACCAGTATGATTCATACCCATATTGACTGTCTTAGCCATAATAACTCCTTAGATAGTTGGACGGTTTAACTCAGTTCCGGGTTGCCAATTATAGCCTGCAGATACAATTTCAGCAGGTACACCGTCCGCATTATAACGTTTACGATAAGTTAAAGAATCAGCATTTTCTTTATCGCGTTTAACGTAATTAACGCCATCTGTACGTAAATCCACTTCAGCTGCTAATACTTTACGGACAAAGTCTCGCTGACTCTTAAACTCAATCATTGCTGGAAGTTTGTCAGCTAAAATTTCAGCGGGATCTCGATTTTCATGCTGCTTAAATAAATCACAAGCAATTTTTAAATGGGTAATTTCATAATCCAAGAAGCGTTCCCATATTTTTTTAATACGACTATTGGTTTCCTGTTCAACACAAGAAATATAATTATAGATTTCAGCAGCTTCATGAAGAATCCATTTTTCTATGAATGATTCTCTGGTATCCATAAGGGAACCATACTGCGTTACGTGTTGTTCTTCCACTGAAGCTATTTCAGCATACAATTGGCGTGCGATAGGATCTGCGAATGTAGGCCCTATATTCATATAGTAATCATGGGTCTGATATTCAGCTGCTGTAATCATAGTGGCATGCAGCTTGGTTATTAATGCCGCATTATCTTTATCATAAGGCGAACGTAAGTCATTGATTGGCGCTCGATGATGGAAAGTTGTTGGACGACCTGGAACAATGTCTGTATAACCTTGGAGAATATTATTGGCATCCTTTCCTTCTAATCTATCTAACAAGGCAGAATAGCGATAAAGATGGTCAAAATCTTCTAATAAGCCAAAGCGATAAGTCTGAGCTTGATAGGGATCGGGTTCATTTTGAGCAACAGCTGCAGTTACTTCAATAGCAACTTGCTCATAAGCAATAGTTGTTTCAAGTGGTGAATGATCAGCAGAAAGAAGCCAATTAATCATGGTTGCTTGATGCTGCTCAACTCGACGTACTTCAGCAAGAGGTAATTGTAAGCTACGGTGAAAGCGTGCACCGAAATGCTTAAGCCGAAGTGCATCTAATTCTATGCCATTTAGCAAAATAATCCTAATGCGAGTAAAAGCATCATCATCAAGTTTACTAATTGGTATACCACCTAATTCTCGCCATGTAAAATACTGTTTATTAAGTGGCGAAGATTTCTCCTGCAACAAATCCATAAAATTTATATCCATATAACACTCCTTTTAAATTGGCGCTTCCGTAATTTTATTGCCTTAAATTAGTATAGACTGTTCACATATAAACTTCATCGATGTTAAGTCAATTTATAATTGAATGATTTATAACTATTTCTCCTTAAAGCAAAAATCGATAAAATCATTATTTTATTAGGCGTGGATAGATTTATGATTTCTGCTTTAAAAGGATTTAAATTAAACTTTGAGAAATTTCATTATTTAATTTTCACTGTCATTTTTTTATTACTTATTAGTCTCAATTTTGACGCCTTAGCAACAAATCAAAAGGATGTAACGGTAACGCTTTTTCAATGGCGCTTTGACTCAATCGCGAAAGAATGTAAAACAACCTTAGGCCCCCTAGGCTATGGTTATGTAGAGATTTCGCCGCCACAAGAACATATTCAGGGTCCACAATGGTGGACATCTTATCAGCCTGTTAGTTATCGATTAATGAGCCGCTTAGGCGATGAAGCTTCCTTTAAAGCAATGATTGATCAATGTCATGCGGCGGGTGTTAAAGTGATTGTAGATACAGTTATTAATCATATGTCTATGTTGGAAAAAGGTGTGGGTATAGGAGGTTCTGTTTTTAGTAAATATAACTATCCTGGTTATTATCAAGTACAAGATTTTCATAGCTGCCATGCTGAAATTAAAGATTATAGTAATCGCTACGACGTACAAAATTGTGAATTAGGTGGCCTTCCTGATTTAGACACAGGTAGCCCTTATGTTCAGACTAAAATTGCTGAGTATTTAAATAAGTTAATTAAATATGGCGTTGATGGCTTTCGCATCGATGCTGATAAACACATTTCAGCCCACGATTTACAACAAATTCAGTTAAAACTTGCTGATATTAATAAAATATGGGCACAAGAAGTCATTTATGGTGAAGGGGAAGCTATTCATCCTAATGAATATATTGATCTTGGTTTTGTTGATGAATTTCGCTATGGCCGCGATTTAAAAAGGATGTTTGAGCAAGAGCGGTTAAGTTATTTAAATAATTTTGGCGAAGCTTGGGGGTATTTACCTTATAATAAGGCACGCACTTTTATTGATAATTGGGATACAGAACGTAATGGATCGACTTTAAATTATAAAAGTGGTACTAATTATATTCTCGCTAATATTTTTATGTTAGCCCATCCGTATGGTTCGCCAAATATCTTTTCTGGTTACGAATTTTCAGATTTTAATAGTGGCCCTCCTAATGGGGGTATAGTCATTGATTGTTTTCAAGACGGTTGGACCTGTCTACATAGAAGACGACAGATCGCTAATATGGTCAACTTTCGTAATGTAATTGCTGATGCGCCTCTAACTAACTGGTGGTCAAATGGTTATCAAGCAATTGCTTTTGGCCGCGGTAAGAAAGGATATGTGGTTATTAATCATGATACAACAACCTTAGAGATGACTTTTCAAACATCATTACCTGCTGGTATTTATTGTGATATTTTACATGCAGAATATACGAAAGCGGGCACTTGCCAGGGTGCCCAAGTTAAAGTAGATAGTAATGGTCGTTTTACCGCTCATATTCAACCAAATGATGCCATAGCATTTCATATTGGTGCAGCAAATTTGTAATAAATTTAAGCCCTTTTATCGATGTAAAAAATTTGTAACTATTTACGGGGTATATAATCAAAGAATATGAAGTAGTCCTAGTCATTCCATCACTTTTCTGTCATCCCCGCGTAGGCGGGAATCTATCTCTTAATTAGCACTGAGGCTAATTTCACCATGGATTCCCACCTACGCGGGAAAGACAATTCAAATAAATAGGCTTCTAAGCAGAAAAATTTGTATATCCTAAGCAGTTACAAAATTTAATGTTATGCATAATATTTTATCCCCATTGCAGCCTATTCTAGCAGGCTGCAACTCAAACCAGGGTTCTTTTTAGACAGAGTAATTTAATTCCTTTTGAGTAACTAAATTTTCAATTATCTCCATTACTTTTTCTAGATCTTTACCAGGATCTATATAAGTGAAGTTTGGATGCTCAGACTTTTTAATTGTATTTAAAAAAGAAACAACCAAATCCTTTTCCTCTAACTTAAGTTTATTTACTGCATATTTAAGCGTATCGGAATGCTCAGTACATTTTGACGACATGGAAGGTGCAAATAAAATCTTTTCATTTTCTAACCACTCCTGCTCGTCACTTATAATTAATGATTGCTGCACAGGCAAAATAGCTTGCAGTTGTGATAAAATATAATTCAAATGAGAATAATTAGTATGTGAAACAAGTACAAATTGCACATCATCATGGCTATTTAAAAAATTTTTAAATTTCGTTACCCGCTCTAATGAGCTTTTATCAAGCTCACACATCGAGTTAAAAATTTTATTAAATTCAGTAAAAGATATATTTACATCAAAATATTGATTAAATTGATCACAAAACTGTTTGACTGTAATATTTCCCAGTCGTAAAGGGGCTAGATTATTAGCCATCCATTGCCACACATCCTCACCTAAAACTTCCTTATGTTGCGTTTTAAACCAGTTTTCAAAACCAAGCTTTAAAACATCAAGTTTTGAAGAAACAAATTGTCCTAAAGAAAAAACTCCAATAATCATAAAAATTGCCAATTATCTTTAAATGGAACAAATTATATCAAAGTGCATTATTTTTACATATTAAAATTAATATATATTCGAAATAACCTAATAATATTCATTTAAAAATCAGTTATAAAAAATTAACTTAGCCGTAGATTAATTGATTCTCATCTTCAATAATTTTACTTTTCTTTTCTTGTTCACGCTGAGCAAATATACTCTTTTTAACTAAATGCGTAGCCGAATTTAAGCTTGACTCAATTGTAAGCGCATTAGGTTTGTTCTTAAAATCATCTGTACAGTTAATTAATGTTTGAACTAGCTTATCAGAAGAATTAGGATCATGCTTCCCATCGACGAACCGGTACCATAAATCAGGCTTTACTTTTAACAAAGCATCTACTAGTTTTTGGGCAAAAATGGGCGGCGCTTCTGTATCATCAGTACCCTGAACAATACGAACATCAATATTTTTAAGATTTATTAATAATGCTTCACTTAAAAGATTCAATCCGTTGTAAGCTTGCTTGAAAAGAGTGCTTTCAAAAACGGCAAGCGTTCTTTCAATAGGCTCTATCTTTTGTGGAATATTTCTTAAGTTTTCTAATGTTTCTTTACTTGGATTATCATTAAAATCTTCAAATGCAGTCCATAAATATTGGGCAGCAGAATCATTTTCGTTAACACAAAGCTGATAATATGCTTCTACAAAGCTTTGAGAAGAATTATTATCTATACCAAGTCCTTTTAACCGAGCAAAAGTAACTAAAATATCAAATGCTTCTGGGCCAAGTTCAGGAAAACGTTCTATAAACAATTTTTCATTATAATAAACATCCATCTCCTCAATAGTATTTAAGAAAATACCGTAAATGATAAGGCCTGTAACATGCTGCGGATATTTAGCGGCATAATACAAAGAAAGGGTTGAACCCCAAGAGCCGCCAAAAACTAACCATTGATTAATATTTAGCGCTTGTCTTAATATATCTAAATCTTGGGCCATATCATCAATCGTTAAGTGACCAAATTGTTTTGGATGAGCTGTTTCGGTAGCAACAGAAGGTTTCGATTGTCCTGTGCCACGTTGATCATAAAGAATAATATTATAGTGCTTTGGATCAAACCACTGACTACATTTAGGCGCAGAAGCACCGCCAGGTCCACCATGATTATACACAACAGCAGGACCATTAGGGTTGCCTCGCTGTTCATAATAAATAAAGGTGTCTTTTGTAACTTCTATGAACCCAGAGGAATGCAGTGCGGCGATGGGATATTGATCTAATTGAGGCATATTTATTTTTTATTATTTAATTTATTGCATTATATTAAAAGAATTAGCATAAAAGCCATTAATCTTTTTTGCTTGTTTATTAGTGATTTACTTAAACTAATTAAAAAATTTCTAGCTCTGTTAAAAAATACTTAAGTTATTGATATAATAGAATTTTTTATTTGATATTTGCACCGAGAGTTCATTTCATTTCACCAGGTTACTGATTACTATTTTCTAGATACCGTGAACAAGTCGCATAGGGTTGGGTAAATACTTATATTTAATTATAAAGCTAACTAAGCGTAAAGAATTAAAAATATAACGATTAGCCCTGTAATGAATTCCAACTAGACTTAATTATTTTTTTTATTAAGATTTTGAGCTAACAACTCCTTAATCTCTAATAAAATTTTATCTTGCGTACTAAGCCCACTATGTGTTTCTTCTTTTCGTCGTTGCAAAAGATTAATGAACTTAATAACGATGAATATAGCCAGTGCAATTAAGGTAAAATCAAAAACCGATTGTAAGAAAGCACCCCATTTAATAACGGCTTGCCCTATTCTAAATACTTTATCGGTAATATTGATACCACCTAGCAATAAGCCAATAAAAGGCATAATAATGCCATCGACTAGCGATGACACTATTTTACTAAATGCGCTACCTATTACAACTGCAACGGCTAGGTCAACGACATTGCCACGCATGGCAAATTGTTTAAACTCGCTTATGAAGCCTTTCATTTAATGCCCTTTATTTTACTATTTGTGCTGCAACCGTAGCTTTGATTTCATTGACTTTGGTAGCAAGATCTGCAGGAGCTTGACCTCCTCCTTGTGCCATATCATCTCTACCGCCTCCTTTGCCGCATAAAAGTTTAACTAACGTTACCGCTGATAGCTTACGATCAATTAAACTTTTACTTAATCCTGCAACAACATTAATTCGCTGCCCATCAATTACATATAAAACAATCACAGCATTATTAAGGCTGCCTTTTAATTGATCAAGTGTAGTACGTAAACTCTGATTATCCATATCAAGTTGTTTGATTAATAAGTTTACATCACCTATTTTTTCTACTTCTTTAGTTAATTCACTACCTTGATTCGCTGCAAGCTTTGCTTGTAATTTTGCTATTTCTTTTTCCTGTTGTTTAAAGTCTTGTAAAAATTGATCTACTTTATTTAATACTTTGTCAGTATTTACTTTGAAACGTTGAGCTATCACATCAAGTTGTTGAAGTTGTTGATTAGTCCATTCCAAGGCATGGGCACCGGTCATAACTTCAATTCTTCTTACACCACTTGCAATACCATATTCAGAGATAATTTTAAAAAGGCCAATATCACCTGTTCGCTTGACATGCGTTCCACCGCATAACTCTTTCGAAAAATCCCCTACAGATAAAACTCTTACTTCATCACTATACTTTTCACCAAATAAAGCTTCAGCACCGCTTTTTTTAGCATCATCTAGTGACATATTGTGAGTAGCAACTTCTATATTTTCTCTTATTTTATTATTAACCAAAATTTCTAATTGTTGGAGTTGATCTTTAGTTAAAGATTCAAAATGAGAAAAATCGAAACGAGCTCGGCTTGCATCAACTAGTGATCCTTTCTGTTGTACATGAGAACCCACAATATTTTTAAGTGCAGCATGTAAAAGGTGAGTTGCTGTATGATTTAAACGAATGGCATTACGACGCTCAATATCAACTTCGGCTTTTATATCCTCACCAACACTTAACTGACCCTCTAAGATTTTACCGTAATGTACAATAGCTTGGCCAAAGCGTTGCGTATCAATTACTTGAAAACGTCCCTCACCACTAATTAGATAACCTTGATCGCCTACCTGGCCACCACTTTCTGCATAAAAGGGTGTATTATCAAGAATAATTGCGCCCTTTTGCCCTTCTGTTAACTGCTTGCTCTTCTGATCCTCATGTAAGATAGCTAAAATTTTGCTATCCATATGGTCACTATCATAACCATGAAAGTTAGAGGCTTCTTCTTGAATGTGTACGCTTGAATAATCAGCTGTAAATTGACTGGCTGACTGTGATAATTTCCGCTGCTGCTGCATGCAATGATTAAAGCCTTCAACATCGACAACAAGGTTTTGCTCACGCGCAATATCTTGGGTTAGATCAAAAGGAAAGCCATAAGTATCATACAGTTTAAAGGCAACCTCGCCCGGAATCTCTTTCGTATTTAAACCCTGTATTTGCTCTTGTAATAAGCGTAAACCTTGCTCTAGTGTTTTTTCAAATTGGTTTTCTTCTTGGATAAGAACACGTTCAATTTGCTCTCTATTAGCCACTAACTCTGGATAAGCTGCACCCATTACTTCAATAAGAGGATTAATTAATTTATAAAAGAAAGGCAATGGTAGATTTAATTTACTGCCGTGACGTACAGCACGACGAATAATACGTCGCAATACATAACCTCGTCCTTCATTACTAGGTAAAACCCCGTCAGTAATTAAAAACGCGCAAGCTCGAATATGATCAGCAATAACCTTTAAAGAAGGATGATTGGCATTAACTGAGGGTAATAAAGCAATAATAGCTTTTATAATATGTTGGAAACTGTCTATCTCATAATTATTATGCACACCTTGGACAACAGCGGCAATGCGCTCTAATCCCATGCCTGTATCAACAGAAGGCTTTGGTAAAGGATGCAAATCGCCCGTCTTATCGCGGTTAAATTGCATAAACACTAAATTCCAGATTTCTATGTAACGATCGCCATCGGCTTCAGGGGTTCCTGGGGGCCCTCCAGGAATATCCGGGCCATGATCATAAAAAATTTCTGTGCAAGGGCCACAAGGACCTGTTTCGCCCATTGACCAGAAATTGTCTTTTTCACCACAACGTGAAAACTGATTAGGTGAAATACCAATTTCATTGAGCCAAATATTGGCTGCTTCATCATCATTCAAATAAACAGTAATCCATAGCTTTTCTTTAGGAAGTTTTAAAACGTCAGTCAAAAATTCCCAAGCATATTGAATTGCTTCGCGCTTAAAATAATCACCAAAACTAAAATTACCAAGCATTTCAAAAAATGTATGGTGCCTTGCAGTGTAACCTACATTTTCCAGATCATTATGTTTACCACCTGCGCGTACACAACGCTGCGCACTTACCGCGCGCGTATACAGTCTAGATTCAAGACCTAAAAAAGACTCTTTAAACTGAACCATACCTGCATTGGTAAATAATAAGGTTGGATCATTGATAGGCACAAGTGAGCTGGAAGGAACTAGTTGGTGATTTTTTGCTGTAAAAAAATCAAAAAATGCTTGTCTAATTTCAGAGCTTTTCATAATTACAAATTCATCGTTAATGACTAATTAAGTTGGCACAGTATACTCATTAATTTATAAAAACTCACTTTTTATAAAGTATATGCAAATATAGAATAATAGCGAAAAGACATTTTGGGAAGAAAGGATGACTTTTATAAAAATTTACGACAAAAATTTAACAAATTATTTTTGATAACGATGTACAATTTTCGCAGCGATTTCAGCAGGAAAGCCACGATAAAGTAAAAAACGGATTTGTTTTTGTATATCAGAAATCAGTTGGCTATTTGCATCTTTAAATTTTTTTTGCCAAACGAGATAAGCTTGTTCTTCCCATTGTTCTTGGTAAGTTTCCAGCGTTTGCGCTATTAATTCTTTATTAATATATTTAGCCTGTAATTCTTGCATAATTCTTACAGGCCCATAGCCTTGCTGAAACCTAGTATGACAAAGTGATTCAGCAAATCGCTCATCACTTTGTAAATTAAGCTCTTGACACTTTAAAACAGCTTCTTTGCTTTCTTGTAGGAAAAAGCCTTTGCTAGTTAATTTATTAATTAATTCACGCATTCCATGTTCGCGCCTTGCTAATAAACGCACGGCGCAATCATATGCCTTAGTCATCCATAGACTCTAATTCTTCTTCAGCAGTTACCTCTTCAGGTTGAATAGCTCCTTTTTTATTTAATAACTCTGTTCTAATTTGCTTTTCTAACTCTGCAGCCACGTCTGCTTTTTCTTTAAGATAAACACGCACATTTTCCTTACCCTGGCCAATTTTTTCTTGCTTATAACTGTACCAAGCACCTGATTTTTCAATCAGACCTAATTGCGTACCTAAATTAATGATTTCACTTTCACGTGAAATACCTTCATTATAAAGAATATCAAAATCAACAGTCTTAAAGGGAGGTGATACTTTATTCTTAACAACTTTAACACGTGTCTCATTACCTAGTATTTCTTCACCCTTCTTAATTGAGCCAACACGGCGGATATCTAAACGCACAGAAGCATAGAATTTTAAAGCATTACCACCTGTGGTTGTTTCAGGGTTACCAAACATAACACCAATTTTCATACGAATTTGGTTAATGAAAATAACTAAGGTATTTGAACGTTTAATGTTAGCTGTTAATTTACGAAGCGCTTGTGACATGAGTCGAGCTTGTAAACCGACGTGCGCATCACCCATGTCGCCTTCAATTTCTGCTTTGGGGGTTAAAGCGGCAACAGAGTCAATGATAATAACGTCTACTGCTGCTGAGCGAACGAGCATATCGGTGATTTCTAAAGCTTGCTCACCTGTATCTGGTTGAGAAATTAATAAGTCGTCAACATTCACACCTAATTTTGCAGCATAACTAGGATCAAGTGCATGTTCTGCATCGATAAAAGCAGCCGTACCACCTGCTTTTTGGCATTCTGCAATAACTTGTAATGTTAAGGTAGTCTTACCTGATGACTCAGGACCATAAATCTCTACAATACGACCTTTGGGTAATCCGCCAATACCTAACGCAATATCAAGTCCTAAGGAACCTGTTGAGATTGCTTCGATATCTCGGCTTAATAGATTATCATCACCTAAGCGCATGACAGAACCTTTACCAAATTGACGTTCAATTTGTGCGAGAGCGGCGCCTAAAGCTTTTTGTTTATTAGTTTCCATGATGTTATCCACAATAGTCTACAAAGAGTAAATTATCCCACATATAACTGCCTGCATCAAACAATTATTAACCATTTGATAAATTATTAAGACAATTAAATACGCGTTATGAACACAAAATAACGTGTGTTTTTAAAGTAGTTGATTGAGTAATAAAAATATAAAATTTAAGCTATTGAAAATAAGTTTACTTCACTTGTTAGGTTCATAAATCTAATCAGTTAACCTTCCATAAAAAATGGATTAGAGTTCCTGCATAACTTAAAGATTTACTTCCGTGCAAAGTACAAAAATTTCAAGGAGCAGTGTTTCCAAAGAAGTCTAGCAAGCACCACAAAAACATTTGTAACGCAGCAATAAACTAAAAGATGCAAGTTATGCAATAGCTTTATTTAATCTTCATTAGAAAGCCACCTATTATAGTTTATCTAGATCTTATACAAATGCTTTGCATTTACAGGATAACGTTTGTTTAGTGTTATAAAAAAAATCGTTATTTCTTTTAGGGTGAACTCATCTTATTTAACAAAGTTTGAATACCCTTAAAAGCCTCCTGACATGCAAGCAAACGAATCCGTGTCCTTGTTTTAGCTTGGAAATAATGATGTTCAATTTGCGGTTGCTCACCTCTTAATGCGAAGGCTAAGTAAACAGTTCCTACGGGTTTTTTTAAACTACCACCGGTTGGGCCAGCAATGCCTGTGACCGCTATAGCAACATCAGCTGTACTTCGCGCTAAAGCCCCTTGAACCATTGCTTGAGCTACTTCTCTACTTACTGCTCCATGCTTCTCAATAAGCTTTAAATCGACATCAAGCATTTCATGTTTAGATAAATTACTATAAGTCACAAATCCTCGATCAAACCAAGCTGAACTTCCAGACAAATCAGTTAGGAAACTTGCTATTAATCCACCCGTACAGGATTCCGCTGTAGTAATAACTAACTGTTTCATTTTCAATGTGTTAGTTAAATCTAACAAGGATGTTTTTAAATCAGCCATGGTTAAGTAAGATCTAAATAAAAAATAAGTTCATAAGTTAAATTAGCTAAGCGGGTTAACCCTACTTAATAAATTCATTAATTTAATATTAATTTAATATTAATTTAACCAATAATAGCGCAGAATTTAAACATTAGATAAGATAATATAATGAAAAACGATTCCCCCATTAATAAATGGGGGCATCTCTAACATGACTATCCTATGTTAATATTAGAGCCTGTTAGCCTCAATGTTACAATTCTATATTAACTAATTATGGATTAGTTTTAGTAGTGTTTGCATCTTGAGATTGAGTGTTTGCTTTATTTACATTAGCATCGCTTGAAAGCTCAGCATTAACATCTTTATTAGCATTATTTAAATTGCTTTGTGTTTGATTATCAGTTGCAGTATTGTTTCTATTAGCATCATTTTCACCGCAAGCAGTTAATGACAAAGCTAGAAAAGTAGAAGCAAGCAATATGGCTAAACGTTTCATAATATTTCTCTCCATAGTTAAAATTCTGTTTAATGCCGTTTAATAGTCTAGCAAAAATTTGTCTTAAGTGAAGGACTTAAGTTAAAAAACATCTTTATTAGTATAGTCGCACTTAATCTATTTTGCAGAGTTTGTTAAAATGTCCAAATTTATAGCAGCGAGTTGTTATGTCTACTAATCATACACCAATGATGCAACAATACTTAAGCATCAAAGCTCAATATCCTGATATGCTTTTATTTTATCGCATGGGAGATTTTTACGAGTTATTTTTTGAAGATGCAAAACGAGGTGCTCGTTTATTAGATTTAACACTAACCCATAGGGGCCAGTCCGCAGGCAAACCTATTCCCATGGCAGGGATACCTTATCATGCTGTTGAAAACTACCTCGCTCGACTTATTAAGAAGGGAGAATCCATTGCAATTTGCGAGCAGATTGGCGACCCAGCTACAAGTAAAGGTCCAGTTGAGAGGCAAGTAACACGTATTATTACACCAGGTACGGTTACCGACGATGCCTTGCTAGATTCGCGGCGAGACAATTTATTACTTGCTATTTATCTTAATCGCCAGCAATTTGGTTTAGCTTGGGTGGATTTAAGTGGTGGGCGATTTTATCTATCTGAAGCTAAAGATAAAAGCCAATTACAAGCTACAATCAATCGCCTTAAACCTACTGAAATCCTTATTAACGAGAATTTTCCGGTTAATAACTTTCAGATCAATTACGCCGTTATAAAAACTCGCCCTGCTTGGGAATTTGATTTACACCGAGCTCGCCAACTATTGTGTGAACAATTTGCGGTGAATAATCTTAAAGGACTAGGTGAGCCAGACTATATTAATGCCTTTCCTGCTGCAGGCTGTTTATTATTTTATTTACAAGCAACCCAGCGTCAAAGCTTACCGCACCTAAAGCACTTAACACTTGAAAAAGATGACGATTACTTACAACTCGATGCAGCGACGCAAAAACATTTAGAACTCTTTGAAAATTATCAAGGTGAACGTACCAACTCTTTACTTGCCATTCTTGATCATACTGTTAATCCTATGGGTAGCCGCTTATTAAAGCGCTGGTTAGGCAGACCACTGCGCCAACATGCCTTACTTAAGCAACGTTTAGATGCAGTAAGCGAACTACTTATCAGTCGGCAAGACATTAAGCTACATATTTTATTAAGTGAATTTTGTGATATTGAAAGAATTTTATCTCGAATTGCTTTACGTTCAGCGAGGCCTCGTGATTTAGTTAGCTTAAAACAAGCATTGTCATTGGTACCTTCTTTATTAGAAACTTTAAAAACTAATCAGTCTACTTTAATTCAACAACAAATTAGTCAATTAATACCGCAGCCTGATTTAGTTGATCTTTTAACTAAAGCAATTGTCGATACGCCGCCTGTTCTTATTCGAGATGGTGGTGTTATTGCTTTAGGTTTTGACGAAGAACTAGATGAATTACGTGCTTTAAGCACCAATGCTAATGAGAAAGTTTTAGAATTAGAAACTAATGAAAAACAGCGTACAGGCCTATCGTCATTAAAAGTAGGGTTTAATCGCGTGCAGGGTTATTATATTGAATTAGCGCGTGGTCAAGCAGATAAAGCGCCTGCTAACTATCAACGTAAGCAAACGCTTAAAAATGTCGAACGCTACATTACACCTGAATTAAAATCATTTGAAGAAAAAGTGTTGTCTGCCCAAGCTAAAGCACTTGCTCGAGAAAAATGGCTTTATGATAATTTATTAACTGTACTCATCGATTATATTCCTACTTTAAAAGACATTGCTGACGCTTGTGCAAAACTCGATGTACTAGCCAATTTTGCTGAGCGAGCTTATAACTTTAATTGGTGTAAACCAACCTTGGTATCGGAAGATATTATTCAAATTAACCAGGGACGTCATCCTGTTATTGAACCGCTTTTAAAAGAAGAATTTATTGCAAATTCACTTATGCTTAAACCCAAACAAAATATGCTTCTTATTACCGGCCCAAACATGGGTGGTAAGTCAACATTTATGCGCCAAAATGCTTTAATAGTATTATTAGCGCATTTAGGCAGCTATGTACCTGCAAAAGATGCTATAATAGGCCACATTGATAAGATTTTCACTCGTATTGGTGCAAGTGATGATTTAGCCTCGGGACGTTCAACGTTCATGGTTGAAATGACAGAGACAGCAAATATTTTGCGCCAAGCAACTGAAAAAAGTTTAATATTAATTGATGAAATTGGTCGTGGTACAAGTACTTATGATGGTATGGCACTTGCCTATGCTACTTGTGCATACCTAGCTAGCAAAGTAAAAGCATATACTTTATTTTCTACTCATTATTTTGAGTTAACAAAGTTACCACAAACATTTTCCTGTATTAAAAATGCTCATTTGCAAGCTAAGCTAACTCAAGATAAGATAGTTTTTCTATATCGTCTGGAAGAAGGTTATGCAAATCGTAGTTATGGGTTAGAAGTCGCACAACTTGCAGGTATTCCAACAGAAGTCCTTGAGCTTGCTACTCAATATCTACAAACTGTACCTTCTATTAAAGAACCTGAAGTAAAGGCTCATGAGAAAATAGCTAAGCCTGAAACCAATATTCTTAGGCTTTTAGCAGAGCTTGATATTGATAATTTAACGCCCCGTATGGCTTTTGATCTAATTTGTAGATTAAAACAAGAAACAGACCACGTATTATGTTAATGCTTTAAACAAATATGAACAATAGACCTTTTATTAGCAAAAATATCAAAGTGATTAGTCACAAAATTATAGTTGAGAATTAAGTATGAATAAAACAGTCCGCTTGCTCATTATTATTTTATGCCTACCCTTATTTATTGCTGCGGAAGATGTTAAGAATATTCAAATCAATGGTGTAAGTGGAAAATTACTTGATAACATTCAAACAAGGCTGACTGAAATTGCGCAAAATAAATCATTAAAAGAGGAATCAGAAGAAGAACTAAGAGCACAGGTTATAAAGGCCATGACGCCTTATGGCTTTTTCAAACCAACCATACGAATTTCATATCAACCTAATAAAATCATTTTTAATATTATTCCTGGACCAAGATTAATAGTAACTAAAATTGACACAAATATTATTGGTGCAGGAAAAGATAATCCTCGTTTCAGCCAAGCTTTGAAAGAATTGCCTATTAAATCAGGCAAACCTTTCAATAGTGCTAATTATGAAACAGCTAAACAAAATTTAATGAGTGTTGCTGAACAGGAAGGTTACTTACGAGCATCGTTTGAAAAATCTGAAGTACTTATTGATAGGAAACAATATAAGGCTACTATTATTCTTATTTTTGATACAGGTCCGCAATATTACTTTGGCCAAGTTCGTTTTGACCCAACTTACATTTCACCTGATCTTTTACATAGATTTGTGCCTTTTAAATATGGTCAACCTTATTCCGCTGATAAAGTTTTAGAGTTTAATAATTATTTAAGCGGCAGCGGTTATTTTAAAGCAGTTAATGTGCAACCTAAACAAAATGAAAATTCACAAATTATTCCCCTTGATGTTCATTTACAGCGGGCATCAAGAATTAATTATTCTTTAGGTCTAGGATTTGGTACAGATACAGGTATTCGTGGAAAAGCGGGTGTTCATGTTGTCCCTGTTAATCGAGCAGGACATAAATTTAATGCTGTTGCTTTAGGCTCTTTTAATGAAAATACCTTACAAAGTCAATATGTAATTCCTGGCCAAAATCCTATAACAGATCAATATGAAGCGCTAGGTAGCTTTTCTAATTTAAATTACAATGCCGCTTACAGTAATTCACTATTACTTTCATTAGCGCAACGTCACAATTTGCCCACCTTCCAGCGCTTACTGTCTTTAAACGCTCTTTACGAACGCTTTAATTACGATGATCAACCTACCTTTGGAAACAAAACTAAAAATACTTTATATCCTAAAGCTACTTTTACTTGGCTTAATAAGTCTGATCAACTTTTCTCGCCAAATGGTTATAAAGTTACTTTAACAGGTTTAGGCGCAACTAAAGCACTATTTTCAGACATTAACTTTTCACAAGCGTTACTTGATGCTCGTGCTGCCTATATGGTGAACCCTATCAGAACACGTTTCTTCTTCCATACTATCCAAGGAATAACAGTAATTAATGATATTTATCAATTACCTGTTTCTTTAGGTTTCTTGTTAGGTGGCTCCGATAATTTAAAAGGTTATAATTATAATGCGTTAGGGCCTGGTAAAATTTTAACCTATGGCGGTATTGAGGTCCAAAAAGAAACGGTAGAAAATTGGTATGTTATTGGTTTTTATGATGTCGGTGATGTGTATAAACCTCGCGCTAAGAATATTAAACAAGATGTTGGACTTGGCCTAATGTGGGTCTCCCCTGTTGGGCCGATTAAAATTGGTATAGCACAGGCGATTGAGTCAGACTTTAAATTGACTTCCGGTAAAAAACCTAAGTTAGTTATTAATATAGGACCTGATTTATAATGCATGTTATTTATCGAACACTTAAAATTACTTTTTACAGTTTGCTAATTACCCTTTTATTATTAGCTACTATTGCTCTTTTCTTACTAGGAACGACGCCTGGTTTATGGACGTCAATTAAAATTGCTGAATATATTGTTCCGGGCAAGCTAAGAGTTAATTCCGTTAAAGGAAATATTTTTAATCATATTGGACTTAAAAATATTGCTTATTCTGATAAGGATTATGCTGTAAATATATCTAACTTTGAGCTAAATTGGTCTTTAACAAATCTATTAAAAAAACAGTTAACTATTAACAATTTACAAGTTGATGAAGTTAACCTCGTTACAGTTGCAAAAGAGCAGGAAACAGTAACCTCAGAACCTAAGTTTAGCTTACCTCGTTTTAATTTACCTCATTTACCTCTAAGTATTGTTATTCATAATGCAGACATTAATCGTATTAAAATCAATCAAATTAATTCCACTAAGGAAATAGAAAAGATTCACCTGCAAGCTAAACTTACTAATCAAGAATGGCAATTTCAAAATGTGAGCTTAATAGTAAATGATCATATTATGCAAAGTAATGCAGTTATTAGCTCGATAATGCCTTATCCCGTAACTATATCTGCTCAAATAAAACCTGCTCATTTAACCCAAGTTGGTTTAAATGGGCAAATTCTTTTAAGTGGTAACTTTCTTAATTACTCCCTCAATGGTCAATTTACCAACCCAACGCCTTTTACTATTAAAGGCAATATTATTAATGGGTCCCAACTAAATTTAGTTGGTAATTGGGAAAACCTAACTTGGCCCCTTAGCAAGGATTATCAATTTATTAGTAAACAGGGCCAATTAAAAGTTACGGGTGAATTACCTAATTTAACCCTTTCTTTAAATGGGCAAATTAATGAGCCTCTTTCCTCTACATTACAGGTAGACGCGTCCACTAGCGCCACAAAAGCTCACGCAAATGCAACTCTCTTATCTAAAATTGGTAATGTCAGCTTAAATTTATTATATGATAATAATCAACTACCTCACTTGAAAGGCAATTTAAAATCGCGCCTAATTGATGAAGATGAACGATTGGGCTTACCAATTAAAGAAGTTCAAGCTGAAAATTATTTTTCTGGCGAATCACTTCCTAATCTATCACTAGATAGTCAAATTACTGGGCGTTATAATGATAATCCTATTAAAGTAATAGTTCACTACGCTCAACAAACACTAAATGCTACAGTAGATTTAGGACCTAATCATTTTCAAGTAAATGGCTCTGCACCATTTCCTTGGCACTTACAAGCATCTATACCACAACCATCCTTATTACATCCCTCTCTAAGTGGCCTTAATACAATCATTACAGGTCAAGCTGCGCTTTTAGGCGAGCAACAAGGTAATCTACATCTTTCTATAAATAAAGGCGAGTTTAACTCTCCTGAATTTTCTGCTATAAAATTTAATGGTGGTAAGTTAGCTGCAAATCTTGATGAAACACAACTAAGAGCTACTGGGAATCTTATTCTTGATGATGCTAAAAAATTACTTTTATCGTTTAGTTTGCCTAAATTTAATTATTTCAAAGGTCACTTAAAGCAGCAAAGCGTTAACGGGAATTTAAAACTTATGGTAAATTCCTTAGCTTTTTTAAGCGATTTCAGCCCAGAAATTAAAAGCTTGCAAGGACGTTTAGGAGCGAATTTAAAAGTAACAGGCACCCTTGGCAAACCTACTATTGATGGCGAAGTTCAATTAACTAAAGCAAGCATAGCTATGCCTAGCTTAGGTATTAATTTAAATCCAATCGAATTAACGCTACTTAGTAGTAATAAAAAATGGCAAGCTCAAGGTGAAATTAGTTCAGGCGGTATTCCTTTATTTATCAATGGTAATGGTGAATTTATGCCAAGTGTTAAAGGGGCACTTACCGTTAAAGGTGAGCAAGTTCCTTTAATCTCTAGCAAAGAGTATTTAATTAATGTCTCACCTAATTTAAACTTTGAGTTTACCCCAACTGATTTAAAAATGACGGGACAAGTTCTTATCCCTAAAGCTATCATTAAACCGCAAACCTTTTCAAACTCAGTAAGTTTGACTGATGATGTAGTCTTTGTTGATAAAAAAGAATCCCCCAATCCTTACAATATTGATACTGATGTTAAAATTGCAATGGGCGATAACGTTAGCCTGACTGTAAAGGGTTTAGAAGGCCATTTGGTTGGTTCGATTAACCTTCGCCAGCTTCCCAAAGGTCCGCTCACAGCAACAGGTGAACTAGATGTAAAAGATGGAAAATATCAAGCTTACGGTCAAGACTTGACTATTGAAAAAGGTCAACTTTTATTTACGGGTGGCTTAATCAATAATCCTGCTATTCAAGTACGTGCTATCAGAAAATTTAACAACACCACTAATAATACGCTTGCTGGTTCAAATCATTTATTTGATTTTAATTCTTCTAATGTTCAATCACTGGACTTCGGTAAATACACGACAGTAGGTATTGAAGTGAAAGGACGCTTAAGTAAGCCAAAAGTAGAATTATTTTCAGTACCGTCTACTTTATCTCAAGCCGATATTTTATCAATGTTACTTCTTGGTAGACCAGCAAACCAAGCCGATAAATCAGGCGCCCAATTAATATTAGCTGCCGTCTCAGCGCTTAACCTTGATTCCAGCAGTGGAGGTACGCAGCTCTTATCGCAATTAAAGCAAGGCTTAGGCATCGATTTTAATATAGAAAACAATATTCAATATAATCAAAAAACTAATGAAAGCACAGATAAAACTAGCTTAGTTATCGGCAAATCTTTATCAAAAAGATTATAT